>JAAYNS010000069.1 GCA_012520755.1 Tissierellia bacterium | reverse complement strand
TTTTCCATGAACTTCTTAGAAAACTCTTTACTCCCTTCTAGTTGAGCGCACTTTTTATTTGGTCCAAATATCTTTAGATTATTTTCTTCAAACTTATCAACTATTCCAAAGCATAAAGGATCCTCAGGACCTACAAGAGTTAAATCTATTTCATTTTCTATTGCAAATTCTAGAAGTTTATCTATTTCATCAGCCTTTATATCAATATTTTCAGCTATACTTTCCGTTCCTCCATTACCAGGAGCGCAGTAGATTTTACTAACTTTTTGAGATTGAGCTATCTTCCAACATAATGCATGCTCCCTACCACCACTACCTATTACCAAGACTTTCATCCCATACCTCCAAATTGATTGTTTGTGCTAATTATGATTCTAATTATGATTAGCAAGCAAAAAGAACCGTCCCTTTTGCTTGAATATTATCATAAGCCGGTTGCACTTAATGTTTAAAATGTCTCATTCCGGTAAAGACCATTGCTATGCCAAGTTTATCAGCTTTATCAATAATCTCTTTATCCCTAATTGAACCGCCTGGTTGTATTACAACTGATACTCCAGCCTTTGCCAAAGCTTCTATTGAGTCGCTAAATGGGAAGAACCCATCTGATGCAGCTACGCTGCCCTTGCTTTTTTCTCCACTTCTTGCAATAGCATTTATTGTTGCCCAAAATCTGTTTACTTCACCGACACCAATTCCAATAGTAGCCTTATCCTTCACTAAGACAACTCCATTAGATTTTATGTTCTTTGCAGCTTTCCAAGCAAACATTAAATCTTCCATCTCTTCATCTGTAGGCTGTTTTTCTGTAACCACTTCATAGTCATCATTTAATAGTGCTTGATTTCTATCTTGTATCAGTATACCACCCAAAATCTTTTTGTAGTCTACAATATTGTAATCATAATCATTTTTATTTATATCATCTACTTGAATTAGTCTAATATTTTTCTTTTTTGTCAATAGGTCCAATGCTTCATCTGTAAATGATGGTGCCATTACCACTTCTATAAATATTGAATTTATCATCTCTGCAACATCAATATCAATCTCTCTATTTGCTGCAATAATTCCGCCAAAAATTGACTCTTTATCGCATTCATAGGCTTTTTTGTAAGCTTGTGCTAAAGTTTGACCACTTCCAATTCCACAAGGATTTGTATGCTTTACAGCTACTACTGTAGGTTCGTCGAACTCTTTTAGTATATCCAAAGCTCCGTTTCCATCATTGTAGTTGTTAAAGGATAATTGCTTTCCGTGTAACTGCTTACCAGATGTAATTGACCCTGCTACTACAAATGGTTCTTGATAAAGAGTAGCCTCTTGATGTGGATTTTCTCCATATCTTAACTCCTGTACCCGATTTAATGGCAATGTTAATTTCCCAGGAAATTTAACCCTTGTTAATTTATTAAAATAATCTGCAATTAATGCATCATAATATGCTGTATAGTTAAAAACCTTGCCTGCTAAGTACTTATTTGTTTCTGAGCTTACTTGTCCATTGGCATTTAATTCATCTAGGACTTTTTTATAATCAGCTGGATCTACAATAACTGTAACAAATTTATAGTTCTTAGCAGCAGCCCTGATCATTGAAGGCCCGCCTATATCTATATTCTCTATAATATCTTCCTGGCTTGACTTTTCATTTTTCACAGTTTCTTCAAAAGGATAAAGATTATTAACCACCATATCAATTGATCCTATTTTCAACTCTTCAATTGTTTTCACATGACTTTCATCATCTCTTTTGTATAGTAACCCTCCATGTATATATGGATTTAAGGTCTTTACTCTTCCATTTAATATTTCCGGGAACTTAGTTACATCTTCTATTTCGATAATATTGAGTCCTTCTTCCATTAATACTTTTGCTGTTCCCCCCGTGGAAATAATTTCCCAGCCTAAATCCACTAAGCTTTTTGCAAATTCTACTATCCCATCTTTCTCATATACACTAATTAGTGCGCGTTTCACAATTATCCCCCCTATTTGTTTTAACTAGTCTTCCTTCGACTCTTAACTTGCCAGCACAAAACAAACTTACTGCTTCAACTAAAATCTGATGTTCTATTTCTAAGACTTTCTTTTGGAGACTCTCTACCGTATCATCTTCATGTACCCTTACCGCCTCTTGCAATATTATTGGCCCTGTGTCAGCATCTTCATCTACAAAATGAACCGTTGCTCCTGTTATTTTGCACCCATAATCAAGTACTGCTTGATGAACCCTATCTCCATAATATCCTTTCCCACAAAAACTAGGTATTAGGGAAGGATGAATGTTTATTATCCTATCCTTATATTCTGATACAAAGTCCTTTGATAGTATTTTTAGATACCCTGCTAGTACTATTAATTCAACATCTCTTTTCTTGAATTCCTCAATTAGTTTTCTATTATATGATTGGAAATCACTATAATCCGAGGGACTCAAAAAGATTGACTGGATCCCAGCTTTTTTGCCTCTTTCTAGACCATATGCATCTCTTTTATTAGAGATAATCAACTTTATTTCTCCATTTATATTGCCCTTGTCTATATTGTCAATTATGGATTGCAGATTAGTTCCACCACCTGAGATTAGGACTCCTATTTTTGTTCGTGACATAGAACAACACCCTTATCGCCCTTTTTAATTTCTCCAAGCAAATAGAATTTTTCTTTTTTCTCTTGTAAATAATTCTCTAGGTCATTTAATTCATCTTTTGAAACAACAAACACCATTCCTACACCCATATTGAATGTGGAATACATTTCCTCTGTATTAATATTACCCCATTTTTGTAATAAACTAAAAATTGGTGGAGTTTCTATAAGACTAGTATTTACATGAGCTGTTAGTCCGCTAGGCATCATTCTTGGGATGTTTTCATAAAATCCACCGCCTGTAATATGACTTAATCCCTTTATATTGAATCTTTCTATTAATTCATAAACTGGATCAACATATATTCTTGTAGCTTTTAATAATTCTTCTCCGATAGTAGATCCTAATTCTTCAATATAATCATTAACATCCAGCTTTTTCTTATCAAATACTATTTTTCTAACTAAAGAATATCCGTTACTATGGATTCCATTGGACGGTAATCCAATTAATAAGTCTCCTTCTTCTATGGTAGATCCATTTATTATCTTTTCTTTATCAACTACTCCTACACAAAAGCCAGCCATATCATATTCATTTTCTTTATAAAGCCCTGGCATCTCTGCAGTTTCCCCACCAATAAGGGCACATTTAGCACTTATACACCCATTAGAAACTCCTTCAACTACACTAGCCATTTTTTCAGGTATTAGTTTTCCTGTAGCAATATAATCAAGGAAAAACAAGGGCTTAGCTCCTTGACACAAGATATCATTAACACACATGGCAACACAGTCTTCTCCAATAGTGTTGTGTTTATCCATCATAAAAGCAATTTTCAGTTTAGTGCCTACACCATCTGTTCCTGATACTAAAACTGGCTCCTTATATTTTGTAGTATCTAATTGAAACAATCCTGCAAAACCACCTATATCAGATAATACTCCCGGTATATGGGTTTTTTTAACTAATCCTTTAATAAGTTGTACCTCTTTGTATCCTGCTTCTTTATCTACTCCTGAATCCTTGTATGTTATAGACATATTAGCCTCCTCTTTATTCAATTCACAGTTCATTATGCATAATTCACAATGTATAATTCACAATTATTGAAGTCTATCTTTTGGGTCCTGAACCCAAGATTCCTCGACAAGCTCGGAATGACACCTTCGGTGAACTGTCATTCTGCCAGGGAAGAATCTCGGTTTTCAAGCAAAAATAACCGTCCCTTTTGCTTGGTTATTCTACTGGGTCGATTGCGTATTTGCCGTTGAAACATCCTGTACAGAATCCATTGTTCCTGCCCATGGAATTTATAAATCCATCTAAGGATATAAAGTATAGGGAATCTGCACCTATTAATTCTCTTATTTCTTCCACGCTCTTATTTGCTGCTATTAATTTTTCTTTACTTGGTGTGTCCATCCCTAGATGACATGAGTTTATAACTGGTGGTGAAGCTATTCTAATGTGTACTTCTTTTGCACCAGCCTTTTTTAGCATTTGCACAGTTCTTTTTATTGTTGTGCCTCTTACAACTGAATCATCTACTAGGATTACTCTTCTTCCATCTATATTTTCTTTTACTGGATTTAGTTTAATCATTACTCCTTGTTCTCTTAATTCCTGGCTTGGCTGTATGAATGTTCTACCTACATATCTATTTTTTATAATACCTTCAGCATAAGGGATTTTTGATTCTTCAGCAAAGCCTATGGCAAATACAATTCCTGAATCAGGTGCTCCTATTACAATATCAGCATCATTTTCTGACTCTCTGGCTAATTGCCTTCCTGCTTCAATTCTTGATAAATATATGCTTCTGTTATCTAATAAGCTATCTGGTCGAGCAAAGTATACTAATTCAAATAAACATAGATTTCTCTTTTTCGGTTTTTTTGATATGGTTTTTACTCCTTCATCATCAATAACCACTATCTCTCCAGGATCAATATCACGCACAAAGTCTGCACCTATTGTATCAAAAGCGCAACTTTCAGAAGCAACTACATAATCATTTCCTAATTTCCCAAGACTCAAAGGTTTTATCCCAAAAGGATCCCTAGCAGCAATTAATCTATCATTTGTCATCATAACCAGTGCATATGAGCCTGATATATCTTCTAATGCTTTTATAGTTGCATCTTCTATATTGTCCTTATTATTTCTAGCAATTAAGTTTGCTATAACTTCTCCATCTAATTCAGATTGAAAGATGACTCCTGCATCCTCCAGACTATCTCTTATGACTCCAGAATTTACTATTGTGCCATCTAAACTAATTGCTAAGGCTCCCCTTTTATATCCAGCAACTAGTGGCAATGTAGTTAATAGACTATGGTCGTCAGTATTAAATGCATATCTAACATGGCCTAAGCCAATATTTCCAATAAGTCTTTGTAGTCTTTCCTTGGGAAAAACCTCATGAACAAGACCTGCTTCCCTATGATAGTCTATAAAACCATTATTATTTACAGCAATTCCAG
>JAAYNS010000008.1 GCA_012520755.1 Tissierellia bacterium | reverse complement strand
CCTTTGCCCATCTCTGTTATTACTATGGTTCCTATTTGAGGCATCTTAGTCAAAAGCTCTTCATAGGTTTCATGCTCATATTTTAAGCAGCACATTAGTCTTCCACATAGGCCTGATATCTTGGTTGGATTTAATGAAAGGCTTTGTTCCTTAGCCATCTTTATAGATACTGGGTTGAATTCACCTAGAAATTGTGTACAGCATACTTGTTTACCACAAGGTCCCATACCTCCTATCATCTTGGCTTCATCCCTAACTCCAATTTGTCTTAATTCAATTCTAGTTTTAAATATGGCTGCTAAATCCTTTACTAAATCTCTAAAGTCAACCCTTCCATCAGCTGTAAAGTAGAATATTACTTTATTATTATCAAAAGTGAATTCTACATCAACTAATCTCATCTCTAATCCATGTTCTTTAATCTTTTTTTCACAAGTTTCCATTGCTTCTTTTGATTTCTTTTTGTTATTTCTGTGGGTTACAAAGTCTTCATCTGAAGCAATACGTAATACTTTTTTAAGTGGTGTTATTATTTCTTCCTTACTAATATTCCTAGGGCCTAGGACTACATGTCCAAACTCTACACCTCTTGCTGTTTCTACTATTACAAAGTCATTGGACTTTACATCTATTGTATCAGGATCAAAATAATATATTTTTCCTGCTTTCTTGAATCTTACTCCTACTACTGTGACCATTAATTTTCCTCCTGTATGCTAAGAAGCATTGTTTCTATGGATAATTGGAAATTAACATTTCCTTTAATAAGTTCTTTTGTTTTTTGTATATTATCTATTATATCATTTATTTTCTCAGAATCTATAGAAGACTGACTAGATAAATATTCTATTTTATCCTTATTTATGATTATTGGGTTGTTTCCAATCTTTTTATATATCATTAAATCTCTAAAATAAAGTAAAAGCATGTCTAATATCTCATGGATTTTGTCCTTGTTTTCATTAAAAAAACTAAAGGAGCTAAATACCTTTGTTCTATCACCTTTTAATAAATCATCTATAATAGTAATTATTTCATCTCTTTTATTGAAAAAATCATCTGATTGACTAATTTCTATAGATTTACCTACTGATCCCTTTGTAAAATTTGAAATAAATTCAGCTTCTTCCTTATCTTTTCCATAGTAGTCTACTAGCATATCTATAATCTTATTTGCCTCTACAGGATTAAATTTTATACTTTGACATCGTGATAATATAGTAGGCAGCATTTGGTTTGGATTTGATGTGATTAGGATTATGTTTATATATTCTGGCGGTTCTTCTAATGTTTTTAATAATGCATTCATTCCTTCTTTATTCATCAAATGGCAGTCATTTATTATAAACACTTTTCTAGGGGATTCAAAAGGGGCTGTTGATATCTTTTTTATCAATTCATCGATTTTCCCTTTTTTTATTAGTCCTTTTTCTGCTTCAATAATAAATAAGTCTGAATGGTTTTCACTATCAAACTTCATGCAGGAAACACATTTGTTGCAGGGGTCTAGTTTTTGCTCTTTACAAAGAAGGGTTTTGGCAAAGGCTAAGGCCACTTTCTTCTTTCCTAATCCTTCTTCACCCTCAAATATATAGCTATGACTTACTGTTTTATTTCGAATTTCTTTTTTTAGGATTTCTATTGATTTTTCATGTCCTATTATTTGTGTAAAATCCATATAAACACCATTATACTCTCATATGTTTTTCTACGTCTATTATAAATACCGAAGCTCCTCCAACTTTTACAACCATTGGATAGGGCATAAATGTATCTCCAGGCGCTGTTACTGGCAATAAGGAAGTGGTAATGTCCCTAGTTTTGCAATTCTTTTCAATTATTTGGGTCACTTCATCAACTCCATCATCTTCAACGCCTATTAATAGTGTTGTATTTCCAGCCTTTAAAAAGCCTCCAGTTGATGCTAGTTTTGTTACCCTATATTCTTTGTCCGTTAGTTCTTGTACTAAACTTGGGGAGTCTTGATCTTGTACTATTGCTACTATTAGTTTCATCTATTTCACTCCTCGAATATTATATTTAGGCTTATTATACCACAATTCATTTACTGTTCACAGTTGCAAGAAAATATAATATACCCTCACCTTGTTTTTATAATGTTTTTTTTATATGATTATATATTTCTTCATGGATGTCTTGAATTGGTCTTAATGCATTATTATTTATGCAATCTATATTTATCCAATTGTATTTCTTTGCTACATATAATGAATGATTGTAGGATTGAAGAAGGTAGTCTGGATCCTTTTCATGTATGTCCTTTTCTTTTTCTCCTGTAATTTTGTTTAATCTATTCTTCATTAATTCACTACTTAATACTGGGGGTACATTTAGGAAAAACACCTTGTCTGGAACTGGAAGTCCATATAGATTGAATTCTAAATCTGCTAGCCAATCAAGAAATCTATCTTTTTCTTCTGCTTCTAGTTTTGCACCTTGATGTACCATATTGGATGTGGTGTAGCGATCACAGATAATTATTCCACCCCTGTTATAAAAGTCGCCCCATTTTGTTCTAAAGGATGCAAATCTATCTACTGCAAAGAAGGTTGATGTAATATATCCATTGACATCATTTGGATCATGACCAAAATCTCCTCTCAAATACATTTTGACTAATGAGGATGATTCGCTTTCATAATCAGGAAATGATATCTTCTTAATTTTATAATTTTCTTGAACTAATCTATTATAAAGCAATTTTGTTTGGGTGGCTTTTCCGCTACCATCTGTCCCACTCTCTATGACTATTAACTTGCCTTTTGTCAAATTATTCCTCTCCTTACTGTCCTTACAATTAAAAATAGCATTCTATGATTCTTATTTTATCATAGAATGCTATTTTTTGTTACTATTCGTAGTTAAAGACATGAAAAATAATAAAAATTAGTAACAGCTAAGACTTTTAAGTTCCAGTCTAGTGTATTACTTAACTTCTTGAACCTCTACCTCGTATTTTACTCCATTTATGGTTAGATTCATTTTTCTTATAGGTCCAACATTCACATATTCGGCTTTTTCAACAGATGCTTCTGCTGCTTCAATTACTCTTTGTGAATTTTCTATTTGTACCTTTATTTCAAAAAGATTTTCTTCATATTCTTTATATAATTTATGTGCTTCTTCCAATGTTATGCTTTCAAATACTAATTGGCTGCCTTCTCCCATTTGAGCAAGCATCGGTAAATCAGTTGAAATAACCGTTGCAATTTTTGTATAGCCCCCTGCTGTTTGTCTATCTGCCATCAGTATGATAGGAAGTCCGTTGGCTGGTACCTGTACTGAACCGAATAAAGCACCATCAGAAATTATATCCGCTTTATCTACATGCTCAATAGTTTTTCCGTCGAGCCTATATCCCATCCTATCTGCTTCCTTGGTTATTTTATAACCTTGGTCATTTAAAAAAGTCTTTATACCTTCTTCAGTAAAATAATCATCCTGAGGACCTAAAACTACTCTTACATTGCCTTTTCTTTTGAACTCCGGAATATATTTAGGATCCATGTATTTTCCGTAAACTATTTGGTCGGATACCTTTATTTTTAACTCATCATTATTTAATAGTTTTCTGCCTTTAAAGCCGCCAATTCCTGTTTTAAAGTATGTTGATTTACTGTTGTTTAAAAGAGGAACGTCAATAGAACCGCTAAAAGCTATATATGTTCTGAGACCCCTTGCTATTACCCCAAGAGATAATACGTCTCCTTTTACAACTTTATAACTTTCCCACATTGAAATTTCTTTTCCGTTTAATTTTGCTTTCATGTCTGCACCTGTTAATGCAAATGACATCTCTCCACCAAATTCCAACTCAGGTCCCATCAAAGTTGCTTCCAATACAGCTTCATCCTCATTATTTCCAACCAAGAAATTTGCAACCCTATATGAAAAATTATCCATGACACCTGCAACAGGCATTCCGAATTTTTGGTAACCAATACGTCCTATATCTTGAACGGTGGTTAAAAATCCACCTTTCTTTACTATTATACTAGTCACGGAGGTCACCCCCATCAGAAATAATAACCTTTACTTCATATGTGTTTTCTTCTACTTGCTTTTTAATCTCCAAGTATTCTTCTTCACTTACTGATACATATCTCACATAATCTCCTGCACTAAGCATAACCGGCGGATCCTTATCAGGATCGTATAGTTTTAGCGGAGTTCTCCCAATCAGCTGCCAGCCTCCTGGTGTTTCTGACGGGTACATTCCTGTCTGTGCACCTGCAATACCTACTGAGCCTGCGGGTATTTTCGTTCTTGGTGATGCTAACCTAGGAGTAACGATTTTTTCACTCATACCTCCTAAGTATGTGAATCCAGGAGTAAATCCCATCATATAAACTAAATAATCTGTACCCGTATGAATTTTAATAACCTCATCCACAGTAATATTATTGTGTTCTGCAACAAAGTTTATATCAGGTCCGTATTCTCCACCATATACCGTAGGGAATTCCACAATTCTAATTTGCTCTTCTTCATCATCTACCTTCTTGCTGCTCATAGAATCAAGAGTTGAAATTAATTGAGAATATTCAATCTTTAACGGATCATACATAATCATAAGGGATCTGTATGTAGGCAGTAATTCTACTATTCCATCAATTTTAGCTTCATCAATAGACTTTACGACATTCCTGATTTTAGCATTGATTTCTTTGGAAATTTCATTGCCAAATTCCATAACTACAGCTTTATCGCCAGCAGAAAGGTATTTTATCTTATCATACATATTCATTCTTCCTTTCTTTAATTCTTTAATACTTGCTTATGACCATAATGCTGCTATTCCGCTAAGAGATCTCACTCCTAAAACAGCTGTTATGATAACAACTAACCAGCCCAATATAAATAATAATTGTGAATGTTGATATTCTCCCACAATTTCTTTTCTCTTTGAAGCTACAAGCATTGTTGCTAATGTAATCGGTAAGATTAATCCGTTTAATGAACCTACTATAACCAATACTTTTGCAGGGCTACCTATGAAAATTTGTATTGCAGTTGATGCTACGATAAATGCTATTGTAGTTTGGTTAACATGATTACCTACAAACTTATTTAGCGTTTTTAAGAATGAAACTGAAGTGAAAGCTGCTCCAACAACAGATGATAATGCTGCTGAAGTCATTACCAATCCAAAAATTTTATAGCCTACAGTACCTGCTGCTATTTTGAATGCATCTGCTGCTGGGTTAGATGGGTCTAAAGTAGCCCCTGCTGTAACAACACCTAAAACAGCTAAGAAGAGAAATATTCTTACTATAGTTGCAACTCCCATACCCATAAGGGCTGATTGGTTAACTCTGTCTAAATTTTCTTCTCCAACGATTCCTGCGTCAACAAGTCTGTGCCCACCTGAGAAAGAAATGTATCCACCAACTGTTCCTCCGGCCAATGTCAATATTGCCAGATAAGGGAATGAAGAAGGTAGGAATGTTTCTTTTACAGCTTGAGCAACCGGTGGCTGTGAGGATATTGCAACGTATGCTATCAAAATAATCATTAAAGCTCCTGCAAATGTTGCAAATTTGTCCATTGCATTTCCAACTTGTTTGACTGAGAATATAACTATACCGATAATTCCGGAAATTGCAATTGCTATGTTTAAATCAATTCCAAATAGAACATTTAGTCCTAAGCCAGCTCCACCTACGTTTCCAATGTTGAAAGCCAATCCACCCATTGCAACCAATAATGCTATTACATGTCCTAAGCCCGGCAATACTTTATTAGCAATATCCTGGCCTCTTTCTTTTGAAATACATATAATTCTCCAGATATTAAGCTGTGCAATTAAGGATAGAAGAACTGATAGCAAAATTACGAAGCCCATGGTCGGCCCTAATTGCGACGTAAAAGTTGTTGTTTGAGTTAAAAATCCAGGCCCTATTGCAGATGTCGCCATTAAAAAGGCTGCACCTATAAGTACTTTCTTATCTTGCGATTTGTCTCTTTCACTCATTGTATTACCTCCATATTATTATAATTTTTTAGTCAATTAAATAAAATCTTTTAAAGGCATTATCTGAACGCCTTCATCTTCCAAAGCTTTTCTTATTGTTTTTACAAATTCAACAGCTTTAGGATTGTCTCCATGTACACAAATTGAATCTGCTTTAATGTCAATATCTTCTCCGTTGATAGCCTCTACCTTGCCTTCTTTAACCATCCTTATAACTCTTGAAATTGCAAGGCTTTCATCCGTTATCATAGCGCCTTCTAATTTTCTTGAAACCAAGGTCCCATCAGTATTATAAGCTCTGTCTGCAAATACTTCATTTGCTGTCTTAAGGCCTATGGCATTACCTGCCTTTATCATCTCGCTATTTGCAAGGCCCATTAATATAAGATTTTTGTCAACTTCATAAATTGCCTCTGCAATTGCCATAGCTAATTCAGGATCCTTTGCTGCCATGTTGTATAAACCCCCATGGGCCTTAACATGTTGGAGTTCAGCTCCATTGCTTTTGGCAAATGCCCACAAAGCACCTATTTGATATTTCACATAGTTCTTTGCTTCCTCTTTTGTCACAAGCATATTTCTTCGACCAAAACCCATTAGGTCTGGAAATCCTGGATGAGCCCCTATGGCAACATTTTCTCCTACAGCAATATCCACTGTTTTGGCCATAACCATTGGGTCACCAGCATGCCATCCACAAGCAATATTGGCAGATGAAATATATTTTGCCACTTCTTCATCTAAGCCTAACTTATAATTGCCAAAGCTTTCACCAATGTCACTGTTTAAATCTACCTTATACATTTGTTATACCTCCTATTTTTTTATTTACTATCCTATACTATAAATACTTAATGCAATTTTCATACCAAACTCCTTAGTCTTATACAATTGTCTGAATTTAGAAGTTTCCAGTTTTAAACAATTCATTTTTGGGCTTAAATTGTTCGATTTCGAACATAAAATGAGCGATTTTGCACTTTGTTGTTGCAAATCGCTCATTTTTTAAAAATATTTTTCTAGTCTTCTCTTTAAAGCATACCTGCTCAGTCCTAAAATTTCTGCGGCTTTTGTATAATTATTTTCACTTTCTTCTAAGGCTAGTTTAATATACTTCCTTTCCATATTTTCAACTTCTTTTTCTAATGAAAAGTTCGGGTATAATGATATGTCTTTTTCAACTTTGTTATTTTTATCCCTAGCTACTTCATGTATTAGAGGTAGGTCTTTAGCCGTTATTTTTTCCTTGCTTCCTAGTAATACAGCTCTTTCTAATACATTTTTTAATTCTCTAACATTTCCTGGCCATTGGTAGTTTAATAGCTTGTCTATTGCTTCATCGGTAAAGAGATTTATATTCTTATTGTATTTCTTACTGTACTTTTCAAGAAAATGGTTTGCCAAGAGGATTATATCTTGGCCTCTTTCTCTTAAAGGAGGAAGATGTAATGGAATAACATTTAATCTATAATATAGATCCTCTCTAAACTCTTTGTTTTTGATGGCTTTTTCTAGCTCTTTATTAGTTGCGGCTATTATTCTAACATCAACTTCTATATTGGCCAAACCGCCAACTCTCCTAAAATTTTTGTCCTCTATAAAAGTAAGTAATTTTGATTGCAAGTTCATTGGCATTTCGCCTATCTCGTCTAAAAATACTGTTCCACCATCAGCAACTTCCATAAGTCCCTTTTTACCTGTATTTGCTCCTGTAAATGCATTCTTTTCAAATCCAAAAAACTCACTTTCCATAAGCTGCTCTGGTGTTGAAGCACAGTTGACTTTTAACATATTGCGGTTTTTTCTGATGCTATGATTATGAATAGCTGATGCTACTAGATCCTTTCCTGTTCCTGTTTCTCCTCTAATTAATACTGTAACATCATCATTCTTTGATAAGATATTAATTTTTTCTAATACCTCTAACATAAGAGGATCTTCACCAATAAGATTGCTTTCATATGATTGTTGACCCTTTGACTTCTCTAAGGTAAATAATCTATTTTTCTGTTCCTGCTTACTGACAACTCTCTTGATGATAACATCTATTTCAAGCAAATTAAAAGGTTTGTTTATGTAATCATAGGCCCCAAGCTTTATTGCTTTAACTGCAGACTCTATGTCTCCATAGGCTGTCATTATTACAACTTCAATGTCACTGTCAAGGTCTTTTAGCTTAGGTAGTATATCTAGCCCATTTTCATCTCCTAATTTCATATCAAGCAAGGCCATATCTGGTGCAAAAACCCTTGCTTTTTCTAAGGCTTCTTTTCCATCAGATGCAGCATCTACGCTATATCCCATATCTTTTAAACCTTCAGCCAATGATAATCTTATCATCTCTTCATCATCAATTATTAGTATTTTCTTCTTCATTTTCTTCAACTCCGTATATAGGAAACTGCATTATTACCTGAGTTCCTTCATTTAATACACTGTTTATCTTTATTGTACCTTTATTTATTTTTACCAGTTCATATACTATTGATAGTCCTAAACCCGTTCCTTTCTTTCTAGTTGTAAAGAAGGGTGTAAATAATTTGTTTAGATTTTTTTCATCTATACCACAACCATTATCTTGGATTTGTACTTCAACCAAATCATCATGACCATCATCTTTTTCTATTCTTTTTATTATAATATCAATGACGCCCCTGCTTTCTATGGAATGGATGGCATTATTTAATATGTTTAGTAAGATCTGCTTTATATGAAAGTTGTCTGCCCATATTATTATATCCTCTTCATATTTTAGATTAATTTCAATATTCTTACCTTCCTCGGCTTTATTAATCCCTTTTAGAGTCATGTCTATAACATTTAATAGTTTAGTTTCTTGAAATGATGGAGCCCTAGGTCTAGAAAAATCCAAAAGGCCAGTAATCAACTCATTTATCCTGTCTATTTCACTGATTACTCCATCAAATAATCTTCCATTTGTCGAATTGTCTTCTTTGCATAGCCTGTATTTTAAGACTTGTATACTTGTCTTCATCCCTGTTAATGGATTCCTTATTTCATGAGCTATACCTGCAGCAAATTGTCCAATAGTAGAAAGGGATTTCATCTCAATTAGTCTTTCATTATTTTCTTCTAGCCGTGCAATCATATTGTTAAGGGCATCTGATAGGATCCCAATCTCATCAATTCTTTTTATATCTATCTTCTCATTAAAACTACTACTATCGATAATCTTATCACAATAAGCCGCCAATTGCTTTATTGGTTTTGAAATACTGTATGAAACGATTATAGTTACTTGCATGGAAATTATCATGACTATTATGGAAACTAGTATTAAATATCTTTCATTGTCCAAAACCTCATAAAAAAGCGAACTTTTCTCTAGGCAATAACCCAAGGTCCAGTCGTAGTCTTCATATTCTTCATATATTAGCAAATAGGCTTGAGAATTAAAGAAATCATCTTTAATATTGATATTCTTTATTAAATATTCATCACTGTGAACTAGAAAAAAGTTTTCTATATTTCTTTCTTTTAAATAATCTAATACAATTTGGCTGGCTTCATCTTCATCTTGGACTTCATCCTTAGTATAGTCCATATACACGAGTATATTATCTAGTTCCCTTCTGGAATAATTGCCTTCATTATCTAATATGAGTTTATAGCTATTTGCTATGGAAATGATGGTTAATACCAGGATTGATAATATCAGTAAGAGCATAAAGGGAATTAGTATTTTATTCTCTATATCATTTCTCATCTCTTACACTTCCCTTGCCATGATAATACTTGCTTACTAAATAAAATGTAATCCCAGATACAATAACACCAGGTAGAGAAGGATATTTGGAACCTTTTATTATGAAAACAAGAAGGGTTATTATGCCAGCAACAAAGGATGATATTGCTCCTTGCTTTGTTGCTTTTTCCCAGAATAAACCTCCATATAAGGGGGCAAGAAATGTTGATGCAAAAAAACCCCATAAATATCCCCCATATTCTAAAAGACTTTGGGGTGGATAAATTGATAACGCCAAGGCCATAGTTGAAACTACAAATATAAATAACCTATTTATATTCAAAAACTTATTATCATCTATACTTTTATTGCTTAGATTTTTATATATGTCGTATGTAAAGCCACTTGATGCTAATAAGAGCTGTGAATTTGCAGTAGAGATTGGTGCTGCACAAATTCCAATAAGGATTAATCCACTAAGGTGTGAATATATTGTATTATTTATTAAATAAGGAAATACTTCATCTACTGAGTTTATTGATTCTATACTTGAAACTAACACCCTTGCTCCTAAACCTATAACAGTAAGTCCAAAGTATAGGAGGCTAAGGATTATTAAGGAATATATAATCATTTTCTTAGCTGTTGTCCTGTCTTGGGTAGAAATAATACGGGTTGCATATTGAGGATTAGTTGACAATCCTAAGCCCCATCCAAAGAAAGACATAAATATTATTGATGGGGGCATTTGGCCCTTTGCAAATGGGTGGAGCAAACCTCCAGTTTCTGTTACATAGGGGAAATTGCTAAAGGGTCTAGTATTTATTAGCCTTGCACCTTCAAATATTGCTTCTAGACTACCGATAGAATCTATTACTATTGCCGCAGAGGCAATTATACTGATAATTACTAAGCTAAAGTTCAATATATGGGTTCTTGCTACTGAGAACAGGCCTCCGAAGGTTGTATATATAATAAATAGATACATTAAGACAATGGAAATAAAGTAATTTATATTTAATAGTTCAGATATTACTATTCCAAATCCTGCTACTTGAATGATTATATAAAGGGTATATGTAATTAGGACTATTAGTCCACCAGATACTTGTAGAAACTTGCTATTGTATCTCATTTCAAAAAACTCTGGAACAGTTATCACGTCATAGTCCTTGAGTTTTCTTGTTAAAATAATATGAAATATGGCACCAAATAACCAAGGTGCAATTGAATATAGTATTGTACTTACACCGTAAGCGTAAACATTTCCTGTTACTCCTTGCATTGAAGCAGCACTAAACCAAGTAGCACAATATGTAAATACACTTTGTCCTACTCCAAATGAATTGTTGGCTACAAAAAAGTCCCTTGCATTATTGGTTTTTTTAAATCCACCTTTTCCAAAGAATAGAAATAATAATGTATATATTGCAAAATGTAATAGATAAATTATACTCTTACTCAAAATATCACCTAATTAAAAATAGCTTTCTATGAATGTTATTTTATCACAGAAAGCTATTTATTTGCTACTATTCTTAAGTTATATAAGCAAAATAGTCTTACTCTTCATAGGGACCGAATCGAGTAAAAACGAAAAATGATAAAAATACTAAGCGAATATTTGCAGGAGTGACTATAATTCTTAGCGAATGGAAGACAAAAACCCGTTAAGCAGCTTTCACGTCCCTAAAGATAGACCCCAGAGAGAATTGAAAGATGTAGGGTTTTTGTCTGGAATGAGCTTTAGAATTATTCATCTCCGAAACAGTGAGTGTGTATTTTTATTATTTTTCTTGACATATTTTATTATTAACTGTAACTTGTCATACTCTTCTTAACTGTAAATAGTAAGGATACAATTAAAATTATTCCACTACTATTATATGGTCTTTTTCTTTTCCCATCAAGCCTACTACTTCTAAGTCATTTTCCATTAATAGTAATATATAGTCGTAGATTTCCTTTGTGAATTCTTCACCTGCATGAATTAATGGTACTCCTGGTGGATATGGTATAACTGGTGCTGCTGCTACCCTTCCTATGGCATCTTTTAATTCAACTTGCATCTTGTGGCTATAATATGCTTGAGCTGGGCTCATCTTAATCTTTGGTTCTGGCATTTCAATGCTTAGATAGTTTATTTCTTCATAGGGTGTTTTTATTGCTATATCTTCTATTGCAGCAACTAATCTATCATAATCTTCTTCTGTGTTCATTGGGCTTATATAGGCTAAGGCATAATAATAATCTGACATTTCTAATCTAATATTGTAATCAGATAACAATTTCTTCTTTATTTGTGACCCCTTCATTCCATCTATGCTTATCAATATCTTTCCAATATCTTTTGAGAAGATTGTTTTATCAGTAGGATCTCCTGTAAAGACCTTTACCCTATCTATTGTATTTAATCTTTGAATAACTTCTTTTGTTTTTTTAATGTTCCAGGCTAGCTTTTCTCTGCCCTCCTGGCTATCCATATAGGCTACAGCTATTTCATTTGAAAGGGTAAACAAGTATGAGGGACTTGTTGTTGTAAATAATTGATACCTATCTCTTAGTTTATTTAAATCTATCCTATCAGAGCCTACATGTAGCAAGGAAGTCTGGGTAAAACTTGGCAATGTTTTGTGTGTACTATGAATTACTATATCTGCTCCTGCTTTTAGGGCTGATATTGGTGCTTCATCGGAGAATGTCATATGGGGTCCATGGGCCTCATCAACCATTAATACTTTATTGTGTTTGTGTACTATATCAGCTATGGCTTTTATGTCTGAACAAACTCCATAATAGTTTGGATATGTCAAAACTACTGCTTTAATATCAGGTTCTTCTCTTAGTTTCCTATCTATATCCTCTGGATATACTCCTGTTATCATGTTGTAATTCTCATTGTATTCTGGAAATAAATAGACAGGTTTCAATCTATTTAAAATCATTCCATTGTATATTGATTTATGACAATTTCTTTGAACTAATATTTTATCTCCTGGTTTTGTTATGGTTGCTAATGCTATATAGTTGTTACCCGTTGAACCATTTACGCCATAGTAAGTGGCCTTTGCCCCAAAGACCTTTGCTGCATTTTCTTGGGATTCTTGTATAATGCCTCTAGGCTCCAAAAGATTATCCATGCCAGTTACTTCTGTTGTGTCAATATAAGGAATATAGTCTCCCCAGCTAATTAATGTGTTTTTGCCTTTATGGCCCGGCATATGGAAAGATACGCTGTTTTCTTCCTTTAGCCTTTGCAATGCTTCTAAAACGGGTGTCTTCATCTTACAATAACAACCTCCTAATTATTTTATTTATTGAAATGTAGATATTATATACCTTGGATTAATTTATGTAAACAAATTTTTATAATTCACAATTCGCAATTCACAATTAAAAAACTTGTGTATTCATGAATTTGGCCATCGGCTTATGGTAATAGGTAAAAGGTAAGAACTAAGAGTGAAGAGTTCTTAGGGCCTAGCCTTCGAAGGATAAACACGAGATTCCTCGACTACGCTCGGAATGACAGTTACGTTTAGCTGAAAGAAAGGCTTATGGTAATGGAAAATAAGAGAGCATTTGAAGATTTGAGTAGAATTCTTAGCTCATGGAAATGGAAAATCCGTTAAGCTGCTTTCACGTCCCTAGAGTTTGACCCCAGAGAGAATTGAAAGCTGTAGGATTTTTCATTGGAGTGAGCTATAGAATTCTTCAAATCTGAAACAGTGAACGTTTTTCTATTAGCATAAGCCGGCGGTCATAATGAATACACACTCTTTAATACCAATTCAAAAAAATATCAACCCCTGTAATAATACAAGGGTTGAATGGGTTAAATCCCTTTTGGGCTGAGCCTTTTTTTATCGCTTATGTAGTAGCTTAGTAGTATTCTTACTAAGTTTTTGTAAATATCATATTTATCATCTAAAACTGATGTAAAGGCTAGTTCATTAAAACATTCTTTGCACATATATAATCCAAAAATTCTAAAACCTCTTCTCTCTTCACCACAAATCTTGCAAAACATCATACCACCCCTTGCAATGTTTATTTAGATTAAGCACTTATTAATATATTATTCAAAAGTTTGTATAAAGTGCTTAATTAGGGATAAGTATTTTTAAAAAAGACAAATAATATAAATTATCTGTCTTTGTTTAAATAATTATTCAGTTTCTTCACTTGCTTGTGATTCTGTTCCTTCTGCTTCTAGGTCTGCTTCTTCATCTTCCCCATCAGCTTCTACTGTTGGTGGAATTAATGAACATACTATTTCTTCGATATCAGTTAGAATTGTTATTTCTTCTGTTTGTGCAACATCTAAATCTTTAACATATATTGGTGTTGTGAAATCCAGGTCTGCTACATCTACTGATGCTGCTTTAGGTAATGCGCTTGGTAAACATTCAATTTCAATTTGATCCATTTGTTGAACCAAAGTTGATGGTTGTAATTTTATGCTATCTCTATTTATTAATACAATAGGGATAAACATTTTGATTTTTTCGTCCATATTTACTTTTTGGAAGTCAATATGCAAAAACTTGTTTTTAACAGGATGTTTTTGAACATCTTTTATTACTACTGGTAATGTTTCTCCATCTAGTTTCAAGTCTACTATTGATGTTTGACCCGCTTGCATATAAACTTTTTGAAATTCCAAAGCATCTATTGAAATTGCTTTTGTTTCCTCGCCTTTAGCATATATAACTCCTGGTATAGAATTATTTGCTCTTAGTTTTCTAACCTTATTAGAACCAATACCTTCCCTTGATTCTATATCAATTACAAAATTACTCATTTAGATACACCTACCTTTTCCTATGTCTTTTATACTATTATATCAGAAAAACAAAATTTTCTGATAAAAGTTTTTCTCACTAAAGGGTATCATATTTTTACTTTTTTTGCAAACCTATAATATTAGTTGCAAAACCAATAATAGTACCAGCCCTGGAATCCCTAGTATTCCTACTATTAGAGCGTTGAATGGATTGATTATTATACTTAAGCCAAATAATCCAGCTATCACATTAAATATAAATAACAAAGCTCCACCAATTATCGCATTTATCAATAGTTTAATTAAAAATTTCAATGGTATTACAAGCAAAAGCCCAATTATATACAGGGCTACTAGTCCAACTAAAAATGCTAATAAAGAAGCTACAGATAAATCCACAGAATCATCCTCCCCTTCTTAACCAAGAACTAAGAGTTTAGAGTTAAACCTCCCTTTATTATACGTAAAAAAAGGAGACAATATGTCCCCTTTACGTGATATTTTTATTCTATACCAGTTTATTAATAATTTCAAGTTTTTTTGAACTTGGGCATAAAATACTATCTCCTATTGGATTTAACTTGATATTATTTGATTAGTATGCTAATATATTAAATAAATTTAAATAACTAGATCGGTTAGCTCAGTTGGCAGAGCGCCACGTTGACATCGTGGAGGTCATTGGTTCGAGCCCAATACCGATCACCATAATTAAAAAAGGCTAAAAGGAAACTTTTAGCCTTTTCATTTTTATACTTCTTTAATCATGTCTTTTACTTTCATCAAGCGTGTAATTGTACTTCTTTCGTTTTCATCCAGTTTCATTCTTATGAATCTTATGGTTTCTTCTAAGTCTGGTATTGTCCTATATTCCAGTGCATTTACCCTTCTTCTTGTACCTTCAATTTCATCTGCCATTAACTGACAAGCCTTTTCTACTTGGGCTAATTCCAATAGCTTTGGCATTATGTTGTATAGTTTTAAGATGGCATCATCTAGTTCTGAAGAAGTCTGAGCTAGTCCATATGGATATATACTACCCTCATCGTCTTCTAGTTTTCTCTTAAAAGTCATAACTGGTACATTTACACTCATTACATTTTTCTTTTTTACGTCTAATGTTATTTCTTCCTTAGGTACAGCTACTGCTTCTTCCATCATCTCAGGTGACATTACTGCACTAGCTTGCAGGAACTCTTTAAATGAATCACCAAGTTCTTTTTCTACATCTACCCTTAATTGTTTGTTTTTCTTTATTAGCTCGATGAACCTTCTCATAAGCTCATCTTGTTTGTCTTTTAATAGCTTATGACCACGTTTTGCAGTACTTAACCTTGTTTTAAGTGTGGACAGTTCCATACGAGTAGGGTTAACATTTAGCTTGGCCATCTACTCAACCCCTTTATCATCCTGTGGAAGATATTTGTCAATTAATCTATCATCAATTCTCTTAAGTTCAGATTTTGGAACTATTTTTAATAGATCCCAACCTAAATTTAATGTTTCTTCTACTGGTCTATTGTTGTTGTAGCCTTGATTTACATACCTTTCATCAAATTTTTCAGCAAATTTTGAAAAGGCCTTGTCTGTATCTGATAAGGCTGATTCTCCAAGAATTGTAGCCAATTCTCTTGCTTCCCTACCTGCTGTATAGGCTGCGAATAATTGGTTCATTGTGTCAGCGTGGTCTTCTCTAGTTTTACCTTCTCCAATACCCTTATCCTTAAGTCTTGATAATGAAGGAACTACGTTTATTGGTGGTTCCATCCCCCTCTTATAAAGATCTCTTGAAAGGATTATCTGTCCTTCTGTAATATATCCTGTTAAGTCAGGTATAGGATGAGTGATATCATCTTCAGGCATTGTAAGTATTGGAATTTGTGTAATAGAACCATCTCTGCCTCTTATCCTACCAGCTCTTTCATATATACCAGCTAGGTCTGTGTATAAATAGCCTGGGTAGCCTTGTCTACCTGGAACTTCTTTTCTAGCTGCAGATGTTTCTCTTAGGGCTTCTGCATATGTTGTCATATCTGTCATTATAACAAGTACGTGCATATCATTTTCGAATGCTAGATATTCTGCACATGTTAGAGCCATCTTTGGAGTCGCTAATCTTTCAATTGCAGGGTCATCTGCTAGGTTCATGAAGAGTACTGCCCTATCTATAGCACCTGTTCTTGTAAAGTCTTCCATAAAGAAGGAAGCCTCTTCAAATGTAATCCCCATGGCAGCGAAAACTACAGCAAACTTAGCATCTGTTCCAAGTACATTTGCTTGTCTAGCTATCTGTGCTGCTAATTGGTTGTGAGGTAAACCTGAGCCTGAGAATATTGGAAGCTTTTGACCTCTAACTAATGTATTAAGTCCGTCAATACAGGATATACCTGTTTGAATAAACTCATTAGGATAGTCCCTTGATACTGGATTAATAGGGATACCATTAATATCCATTTTCTTTTCAGGGATAATATCTGGTCCATCATCTATAGGTCTTCCAAGTCCATCGAATATCCTTCCTATCATGTCTGTGGAAACTCCTAACTCAAGAGGTTTTCCTAAAAACCTTGCTGTTGTATCTCTTAAGTTTATACCAGTAGAACCCTCGAAAAGCTGGATCATAGCTTTGTCTCCATTGATCTCCAGAACCCTACCCCTTCTTTTTTCACCAGTCTGAAGCTCAATTTCGACTAATTCTTCATATTTAACACCTTCAACTCCCTCAACAACCATTAAGGGTCCAACTACTTCACTTACCGTCTTATATTCTTTAAGCATCAAGGATACCTCCTTTGCTTATTAGTTCGTCTATTTCTTCCTTTAGCTCTTTTTGTATTTGGTCTATTTTGTCTATCTCTTCTTCTCTTGTATATTTAGCTCTTGCAATCTTTTCCCTTACTTCCATGTTTTCAATATCTTTTAGATATACTCCACTTTCTAATGCTCTCAATCCTTCATCATAAAATGCTAATACAAGTCTTAACATTTTCATTTGTTTTTCTAATGAGCAATAAGTGTCTATTTCATGGAATGCATTTTGTTGCAAGAAGTCTTCTCTTATTGATTTTGT
>JAAYNS010000068.1 GCA_012520755.1 Tissierellia bacterium | reverse complement strand
TTAATTATATGTGCGCCAATTTTTTGGTCTATTTCGAATATAGTTATACGTTTAGCTTCTGACAAGTTAATTTCAAGGGGCGACAAACTCAATATGTTAAGTATGATTGTGTGGTCTAGCCTAGTACCACCTATTCCAATGATAGGGCTTGCTCTTTTAATCGATAAACCATCAACATTGATTAACTCAGTAATGAATCTGAATTCCACATCCATTTTTGCAGCATTATACTTGGGATATGTTGCTACGTTATTTGGTTATGGAATATGGAACATCCTTTTAACCAAGTATCCTTTGAGTAAAATATCACCTCTTTCTTTATTAGTACCAATTACAGGCCTATTAACAGCAAGAATTGTACTCTCAGAACAACTGTCCCAATCTCAATGGATAGGAGTATCTATTATATTGCTTGGATTAATATTTGCAAATCTTGATATTGGGCTAATAATAAAAAGGATTAATAAAAGTAAATTAGAAAATGAATAATTGCTATTTGCTGAGACTAATTAGGTCGAGACATTACGAATTGTTTATCCATTTATTTTAAATCTTTTCTGTGGTCTTCCTACCTTGCCGTACTTATAATCAACTTGTACTTTGTTTTCTGTTTCCATATGTTGTAAATACCTATGTACTGTTTGGTAGGCTAAGCCTGTTCCTTTAGCAATTTCATTTATTGAGTAATATTTGTTACTATTCTTATCCATATATAATTCAATTGTTCTTAAAGTCTCAGTTGATATTCCTTTAAAGTACTCATCATCAATATTGCTTGATGTTATTGTATCCTTCATTTTTAGATGAACATTGATTCGAGAGATAATATCAGGTGCTTTTATTGGTTTAAGAGCAAAATCACTTGCCCCTGCTAATATAAAATCATCAGCAACTTCTTGGTCTTCTTCTACAGTCAAAACTATAATAGGAACCTTGGTGTTTATTTTTCTCAATTTTTTTACTCCTTCAATACCATTAACAATAGGAAGATGATAGTCCATCAATACCAAATCTGGATTATATCTTTTAAACTTTTCAACACCTTCCAAAACATTTGTTGCTGTAATTGAAAGCCAGCCTTTATACTCACATATAGCAGTCATGGCAAACAATATTTCTACATCATCATCTATTACTAAGATTTTAGTGCTCAATTATTTCACCTCTGATAAAACAATTTTGGTAGTAGTTCCAACACCGTACTTACTTGTTATATACATTTCTCCATTATGATTGTCTATTACGTCTTTAATATAAGTCAAACCCAAACCAGTAGACTCTCTCCCACTAAATTCATGTTTTTGTATTTCATTCATCAATTCTTCCTTAATACCAACACCATCATCACTAATTTCTATGTATACCTTGTCCTTACTTGAGTAAAGATTAACCCAAATATGTCCATTCTCATTGCTAAAGGCATTAAAAGAATTATCCAAAATATTAATAATTGCTCTAGTAAAATTAACTTTATTGACATTAAGAAGACTATCTTTAGCGTAATTATTATAAATAATTTTTGATGCATAGGGAAGGTGAGAGACACTAGATAATACATAATTAAAAAGTTCTTCACTTGTTAGAGTAGTTTTTTTATCCTTGTACAATATTTCAGATATCATTTCACTTTGATTGTCTAAAGACTTTTCTACTCTTTCTAAATAGTCTTGAATAGTTGGATTAGAACATTCCTCCATCATTTTAATAACACTTATTAAGGCAGTGCTTGATGTCAGAGGCGTTTTAAGATCATGAACTAGATTCCTCATCTCAGTATAATATCTGGTCTGCAATAAGCTCATCCTGTATTCATGAAGCTCTTTTTCAATTTTTTTGTTTTTTTCTGTTGCAACAATTATCTTGTTTTCATCATTTATTAGCTTTGCTACTAATACAGCACCAGATACAAAGATAATAAAAAAAAGGCTTCCGAAGATTGTCAAGATCCCTTCACCGTTTAAAAGACTCGCAACAGTCTTTATATCTTGAGATGTCTCCCCTCGACCGAACCTTAAATTAGACAAACCAGGAATTATATCTAACCACTGTACTCCAAAAAGTAACAATATAATGATAATTGCTTTTTTAGGTATGGAAACTTCAGTAATATCCATATACTCCAATAACATTATTGCAAAAATTACAATAAAAGCAGGAATACTTAAATCATATTTAATATTGTGAATAATATTAATGGAGGAGTATACAAGGGGAATAATGATTATAGATAAAAAACCTTTAACATAGGGTATCTTTTTTCCCTCATATTCTAATCTTATTGATTCTGCTACTATAAATGTCCCTAAGTAATGAGGTAGTCCTCTTATGCTATTTAAAAACACTAAGCTTAAGGCACTTAAAACTAACAAGCCAGTGTCATTCTTTTCAATGCTATTAAACAATAAATCATATGTATTGACATTATGAACATTAAGAAACTTAGGAGCAACAAGTCCTATAAGTATTAAAATGATACCGATAATCAATTTGTTTTTATCAGATACAATTGATAATTCATTAATCTTCATAATTAGATCTTATCCTTTTTAGTATTATAAGTAAGCTAAAACTCATAGTAACTACAGCAAGTATTAATTTTAAGGGATATGAATAAGTGTAATAAACATCTCCTTGCCCTAATATAAAATCAGTTGAAGGATCAATTGGCAGTCCATATTCATTAGCTAAGTCTTTAATATTTATTATATTGATTACAGGAATATTCTTAGAAGAAAAATACTGAACCAAACCCGTTTTACTATTAACATTAAAAAAATCATTATCCATTAGCCCATTAGAAGCATTAATAGAATCTGTAGTATCCCCAAAAGCAACAATATTGCCACCAATATTGATAAAGCAACTTATGTTTCTTGATTTTTCATAATATATTTCTTTTCTCAAATCAATATTATTTTTTAAATCTTCTTCAAATATAATTGTCTTACCCAAATCCCTCATCCTATCTAGTATGGTATTTAGTTCTTCTGTATTCATGTCTTTACCAATATCCCCAGATCCACCAGCTGATACTGCTATTGTTTTATTCTTTATAAGCCCTTGATTAAACAAAAACTCTTCCATATCAAGATAGGTAAATTCTAAATTGTTTCCTCCCCAAGTTGATGCACCAACGGAAGTTATTATAATTGGATTAATCTTCATTACATCACAAGCAACAATTGTTGCAATATTTAGAGCTGGAAACGAACTCGAGAAATTAACCGCTACATAGTCTTCTTCCTTTACCCCTGCCTCATCTTTAATAAATTTTCTTCTTGTTAAAATGTTACTATAAATTTACTGAATTTTCTATTTTTTCTCTTATTTCTCTTAAATTTTTAGATGTATGTAAAATTTGTATAAAATTAAAACCCCTCTATATCACTAAATATTTAGTGTTATAGAGGGGTTTTTTTATCTAATTAGAATTTGATTATTTTATTACGAATTCAGTGACTATCACTGGTAAATCCGCACTTGTAATTTGAATTTTCTCATCGTCATCTGTTTCTAAAACAAACAATGAGAAACCGTCAAGTTCTCTTTTTTCATCTTGACTGTGTAGATTTAAGACAAAATCACTCATAGAAAATATAGTTACCACCTGTGAGCCTTTAAGAATATATCCCTCACCTTTATTTAGAATTTGCATCTTTGCAAGATTACCGCTTTTTACAATAAAGTTGTAATCTCTACAATCCAGAGTATTTTCTGAGTATGTGCTCCAAGATCCATCGAAGTATTCTACTTCATATTTGTCCAATTCTCTTTTATATAATCCTTGGTGAGAAACACTTAATTTCCCTTCTAATGGGAGAATATATCTTTGGTAACCGCTAAAATCTGAGAATTTTGATTCAGTAGATGTAAATGTAGCAGAGGAAACTCTCCACAAAAAATCTTTGTCTGAAAAGTTTGCATCCTTTGGGTATATTGCTAATTGAGTAGTTTCTCCACCATCCCATTTTGTAGTTATGAAATC
>JAAYNS010000067.1 GCA_012520755.1 Tissierellia bacterium | reverse complement strand
CATTAATTGAGGCTTGGTGTAACCAACTCTTTTTTTCCGATAGCCTGAGTAATATGTAAAAATGGTCAATGCCAAGCAAATAATAGTATGAGAAATATGAATATAGTACCAGAAACCCCTTTCCAAATACAAAGAATAATATCCAAAAATCTCTTTTATTTCCCAGCTTTTATAAAATAGATGATGCCATGAATTTGTAAGTCGTATAATAAAGGTGACTACAGGCACAGAAAAAAGTACAACCACTATCCTCCTACTTAGAGTATAGATAGTTTTCGTATATAAGAGAGCTACTGTCAGCCATAATACAGAAATAAAGGGCAGACCAAAATATTGAATCTGATTCCAGATCATCATTTCTTGTAAATCATTAATATTGATTATCATTACATAACCAAATAGGTATATTCCAACACATAGTATAAAAGCAGAGAATGCCTTTCTATAACTATTTTTACCCTTTGAAAAAAAATAAGCAGCAAAATACTGGGTTAGTGTAATCGCAATAAATAGATAAATACTTAATAACAATCTCACGTAAAACACCTCATTGTAAGTTTAGTCTACAAGAGTCTAATTCCATAACCTATTATACTTAATTTAATATTACATCAAAGAAAGATAATTTGCACGCATTTTTTTGACATTACATACTACCCTAATAACCACTCTTTATCTCTCTGCATCATTATGTATTTTACTTGTAGTTTTAAGCAAAATTAATAAGGCATGGTCACCCATGCCTTATTAATTTTGTCCCTATATTTTCTCCTTTACAACTGCTTGAGCTGCAGCCAGCCTTGCAATTGGTACTCTGAATGGTGAACAAGATACATAGTCAAGGCCTATTTTATGACAAAATTCTACTGAGCTAGGTTCTCCGCCGTGTTCACCGCATATTCCTAGATGTATATCTTGGCGGGATTTCCTTCCTAATTCAACTGCTAACTCCATTAATTTTCCTATCCCATTTTGATCTAACACCTCAAATGGACTCTTTTCAAGTATTCCTCTATCCTTATAATCGTTTAAGTATTTTCCTGAATCATCTCTGGAAAATCCAAAACCCATTTGAGTTAAGTCATTAGTTCCAAAACTGAAAAATTCCGCCTCTTTCGCTATTTCATCAGCAGTAACACATGCCCTTGGGATTTCAATCATAGTTCCTACTAAATAATCTAATCTTTGACCACGTTCTTCAAAGACTTGATTAATCTCATCAACAATCTCAGACTTTATATATTTCAACTCATTTATATGACCTATTAAAGGAATCATAATCTCTGGTTGAATACTTTCAAAGCCTTCAACTTTAACATCGATAGCCGCCTCAATAATTGCCCTTGCTTGCATTCTATATATTTCAGGATAGGTTATAGCTAGCCTACAACCTCTATGCCCAAGCATTGGATTAACTTCAGCTAAGCTTAAAATTCTATCTTTTAACTTTTCAATTTCTATACCCATTGATACTGCTAAGGATTTAATTTCTTCATCTTTGTTAGGAAGGAATTCATGTAAAGGTGGATCTAATAATCTTATAGTAACTGGTCTTTCTCCCATCTCCTTATAAATTTCATAAAAATCCTTTCTTTGCATAGGCAAGAGCTCATCTAATGCCTCTTTTCTATCTTCTAAAGAATCTGATACTATCATCCTTCTTACAGCTGGAATTCTAGTATCTTCAAAGAACATATGCTCCGTTCTGCACAGTCCAATGCCTTCTGCACCAAATTTAATTGCTTGTGCTGCGTCTCTTGGGCTATCTGCATTTGTTCTTATTCTCAACTTCCTAATTTCATCTACCCAATCCATAAACTTACTAAAGTTTCCTGTCAACTCTGGTTCTACTTTTTTAATATCTCCAAGATATACTATTCCAGTCCCACCATCAATAGATATATAATCTCCTTCTCTGAGGGTAAGGATTTTTGTCTTCATTAGCTTGTTTTCTTCATCAACTATTATATCACTACAACCAGCAACGCAACATTTTCCCATACCTCTTGCAACAACAGCAGCATGTGAAGTCATACCGCCTCTTGCAGTTAGTATTCCTTCGGCTGATATCATACCTTCTATATCTTCTGGAGATGTTTCTTGCCTTACTAAAATAGCTTTTTCACCTCTGCCCTTAGCTGCCTTAACATCTTCTGCATTAAAATATATTTTGCCAGATGCTGCTCCAGGTGATGCTGCAAGTCCTTTTGCAATATTATTGGAATTCTTTAATTCTTTTTCATCAAAATTTGGGTGAAGTAGCTGGTCTAGCTGGTTTGGCTCAATTCTAAGCATTGATTCTTCCTTAGAAATCAATCCTTCCTCTACTAAATCTACAGCAATATTTATTGCTGCTTGGGCAGTTCTTTTGCCATTCCTAGTTTGTAAAAAGAAGAGATTCCCATTCTCTATAGTAAATTCAATATCTTGCATATCTTTATAATGCTTCTCAAGTATTTTTGTTGCTTCTACAAATTCATCATAAACTTCCGGCATTATTTCTTTCAACTCATTTATGTGATTTGGAGTTCTTATTCCTGCTACAACATCTTCTCCTTGAGCATCAATCAAAAATTCACCAAACAATTTGTTCTCACCATCAGCAGGATTTCTTGTAAACGCGACGCCTGTTCCTGATCTTTTACCCATATTACCAAATACCATTGATTGGATGTTTACTGCAGTCCCTAAATCATGAGGTATATCATTTAAATCTCTATAAACAATTGCCCTAGGATTATTCCATGAAGCAAAAACTGCTTCAATTGACAGTATTAATTGTTTCATAGGATCTTGTGGAAATTCTTCCCCCATATCTTCCTTATATACTTCTTTATATAGGTCAACTAATTTTTTCAAGTCTTCAGATTCTAAATCAGTATCATTAGTAACACCCTTACTATCCTTCATATCTTCAAGTAAAGATTCAAATCTAACTTTAGGAATTCCCATAGCAACATCTGAGAACATTTGTATAAACCTTCTATAGCTATCATAAGCAAATCTTTCATTTCCTGTGGAGCTGGCAAGGCCTTTAACTGTAGAATCATTAAGCCCTAAGTTTAGTATTGTATCCATCATACCTGGCATTGAAATGACAGCACCTGATCTTACAGAAAATAGGAGAGGGTTTTCTTCATCAGAAAACGATTTTCCTAGTTTCTCTTCTACTTCCATTAAGTGAGTCCTAATTTCATCTATTAATTCAGGCCATAATGTTTTACCTTCATTGTAAAAACGTGTACAGGCCTCTGTAGTAATTGTAAAACCTGGAGGAACGGGCAATCCAATATTAGTCATTTCTGCTAAATTAGCGCCTTTTCCGCCTAATAAAGATTTCATATCTCTAGAACCTTGATGAAAACCATATACATATTTTTCTTTTCCCATTTATGTACCCCCTTGGATATTATTTAGTATTAAACTCAGCTAATAGCAGCTTTTATATTGATTTTATTTAAATAATTAATAATAATTTCGGCAGTTTCTTCTATTGCTTTATTAGAAACATCAATTATAGGGCATCCTATCTTTTTCATTATTTTTTCAGCATAATCTATTTCTTCAAGAATTCTTTCCATACTTGAATAACTCGAACCTCTTGGAAGCCCTAAAGCTTTCAATCTCTCCTCCCTAATCTCTATTAGTTTTAAAGGAGAATTGGTTAAGCCAATTATTTTTCTAGCAGGAACCTCATTTAATTCATCTGGTAGCTTGGTTTCTGGAACAAGTGGAATATTGGCAACCTTAATTTTTCTATTTGCAAGATACATGGACAAAGGGGTCTTAGAGGTTCTAGATATACCAATAATAACCAAATCAGCATCTAGCAATCCACTAGGGTTTTTCCCGTCATCATACTTAACCGCAAATTCAATTGATTCTACTCTTCTAAAATAATCTTCATCTAGTTTCCTAATAGTCCCTGGTTCTCTTATAGGTTCTGCACCTGTTAATCCACGAATAGTATCTATTATAGGGCTAAGTAAATCAACAGCAACTAAATTATTATCATAAACAAATTGCTGTATATAGGAAAGTAAATTTTTTTCTACTAAAGTATAGAATATTAAACTATTATCTGTTTTTCTTATATTATCCAAGCTTCTCCTTAATGATTCAATATCAGTTATGTAAGGAATCTTCTTTATTTCATAATTAAGTATGTCAAATTGAGATATTGCAGCCCTTACAACATGCTCTCCAGTTTCACCAAGAGAATCAGAAATAATATAAATATTAACAGCTTCTGTGGTCTGTAACATAACAACTCCTCCATTCGTATAGCACATTATTTATATAGTATGTCATATTTTATTAGGTGTCAATATTTTTATGCACAAAAAAGAAAATTCCTTACATATGTTTACCCATTTCTTATAAAGAAATTACTATCATTCTCTTAGATTAAAATTTCAAAATAAAAAACACCTCCAAGCAGATAGTCTAACTTTGATTAATTAGACTGTCTGCTTTGGAGGTATCATACCAAATCAATATTTTATAATGTTTCTTACTTATTATTCGATTTCTATTTTCTTTCTATTTACTATAAGCTTTTCTTTAGGCACAGTAATGGTAAGAATCCCACTATCCAATTTTGCTTTTACACCTTCTTGTAATGCATCCCTTAAATAAACTGATCGACTCATAGAGCAATATCTGCTCTCTTTGTGAACATAATTTTTCTTCTCCTCGTCTACTGTTTCTTCTCTTTGAACAGAAATAGTAAGTCTACCTTTTTCAAATTCTAAGTCGATTTCATCTTTATTAACTCCTGGTAGTTGAGCTTCTATAACATATTCCTTTTCATTATCTTGTATGTCAACTTTGAATGAACTTTTTGCTCTAAGGAAGTCATCATTAAAGAAATCATCAACCATGTTATAGAAATCAGTAAAGGTATCATTAAACAAACTATTTCTTCTTCTGTTGAAAGGTATTAACCCAGCCATAATAACAACTCCTTTGTAAATATTATATTTTGTTAGCACTTCCGCTGTGTGAGTGCTAATCCTTATGTTTATATAATAAACCAATTGTTAAGTTTTGTCAACATTTTTTTATATTTTTTAATACAATTTAAAAAACCTGCATTTTAGCAGGTTTATAATAGAGAATATAAAATATTTTATCCTAATTTATTATGAATATCCCTAATCCTATTATTGTTTTCCATGAATACTTCTACAATTAATGGGTCAAAATGTTTTCCGCTTGCTTTTGCAATAATATCACAACTTACTTCATGTGTATAAGCATCTTTATATGACCTCTTTGAACGCAAAGCATCATAAACATCAACTATAGCCATAATTCTCCCAGAAAGGGGAATATCCCGCCCACTACATCCATTTGGATATCCAGAGCCATCCCATTTTTCATGATGATATTTTATAATATCCATACCCATTTCAAGAAACAAGCTATCAGGAAATTTATCTTGAATTTCTTTTAGAGTATTATAGCCAATTGTGACATGAGTTTTCATTATCTTAAACTCATCTTCTGTTAGTTTTCCAGGTTTCAACAATATATTGTCAGGTATACCAACCTTTCCTATATCATGCAATGGACTAGCTTTATAAATATTCTCAATAAAGGCATCATCTATAGTTTCCAAGTATATTTCTTTCTCTTTTAATGATTTTGCTAAATCCTTGCATAGGACAGCAGTTCTTTCAATATGGGCTCCTGTATCATCATCTCGTGATTCTGAAAGCCTTACAAGAGAATAGATCATTGCCATTTGTAAGTCAGAAATATCCTTTACTTTTTTATCAACCATATCCTCTAGTTGTTCATTATACTTTTTTAGTAATTTGTTGTTTTTTTCAAGATTATTTGACATTTCAGCATATCTAATCATCAAATCCCTAGTTAACTTGTTTTGTATACTTATATCTGTACTAAGGGCAAATTTATCTAATTGCAATTTAAAATATTCATTTAAACTGACATCTTCATTCAGTTGCCTAATCTTGAATATTTTACTTAAGGCAAGACTCATTTTTTCCTCCTATCTAAATAGCTTTCAAACCCAACATTTTCTAATGTTTCAAGATATTCTATTATTACTTCTTTGTCATATTTGCGATCTATTATACTGCCATGTTGTGGAGCAATTAATTCTACATCTAATGATTTAATCTGTTGTAGAGCATATTCTAAGGCCCTTTTAGATGGCATAACAATTTGATGAAATCTAATAATCCCATTTATTTTACAATTATCATTTACAGTTTTACATATATCTCTGGGTGAACAATTATTGCATTCATCAGGTAAGGGATTGTATAAACTCCAATTTTCGTCAAAACTTCCGAAGATATCACTAGTAAAGAGTGTTTTTGTCTGACTATCATAAGTCATAAAGCTACCTGGGGAATGAGCATAGGGAGTTTTTATAAACTTTAGTTTCCTTCCACTACTAAACTCATATTCATAATTTAGTTCATCTATTGAAATCATTTTCGATTTTGATGAGTCAAATGATGTATAGTATTTAATAAATGTAAACTCTCTTCTATCCGCAATAATATTTAAGTCTTCACAATCAATTATTGCTTCAAATTGCGGTAAGCTTGAGCATAAGTCTGGGTCTGAATGGTGGTATATTAAGCTTTTTATGTTCCTTGGATTAACACCTAATCTTAGAATTTTTAGCATTACTGTACTAAATTCATCTCTGCTTCCTCCATCAATCAAAACCGCTTCATCACCATCAATTATTATATAAGGATTACAATGAAGATTTGCACCGTCATCAACAAATCCTACCCAATATACCCCATCAGCAATTTTTATAGGTTCTAAATAATCTAACTCATTGATCTCCATAGAAATCATATCTCCTTTAGTCTTTATTCTTGTGTACAAGCCATATTATACCATAAAATAAAAACTAATCATAGGTATATTTCTATAAATCAAGTTATAATTGAAAACAACCTTCTCTATAAGGAGAAGGTTGTTTTATTAACTAAAATAATATATACTTCTAATACTTCCTTGTGGTGAGCCTTCATCTGCTGGTGGATTATCTAAATCTTCATCATTACCACTAGGAGAATCATCTTCAAGATTTCCTGGGTCATTCATATCATCAACAGGTGTTTCAGGACTTGTTTCATCAAATGGTGGCTCTTCTTGTGGTTCCTGTTCCGGAGCACATCCCACTACCAATGATGCCACTAGTATAGTTGCCAGTAAAACCATTAATAATTTTCTCATATATTCACCTATTTCTTTATTATTTGAGATTATTATTTGCGATAATAGATAAAATATACCTAAACTGATTGAAAACTTATTATTACTTTGAACATATCTCCATCTACATCTATACTGAATTTTCCGCCTGAGACTTGTGTGAAACTTTCAGCAATTGATAGTCCAAGACCACTTCCCTCAGTTGTTCTTGACTTATCACCTCTGGTGAATCTTTCCATAATCTCATCTGGAGTAAAGTTCATTTCATAACTAGCTATGTTTTTTATAGTGACTATTGCCTTTCCTTCAACAATTTCTAGTTCTATAAATATTCTTGTTCCTTGTAATGAGTATTTTAAAGCATTGTCAATTATATTCTGGAAGACTCTATAAAGCTTTTTGCCATCAGATAGAATGTTTACAGGTTCTTCAGGAAGATTTGTTTTTATTTGCAAACTAGATTCTTCAATACTATCTTCCATGTCGCCTAATGTTTGCTCTATAAGCTTTTTTAAATCTATCATTTCAAAATTCATATTTATATTCCCACTAGTGCTCTTAGCTAAGTCAAATAAGTCTGAAACTATATTTTTTAGCCTGTTGGATTTTTCCATTAATATATTTACATAATCCCTTGCAGACTCAGATAAGTCTTCTTCCTTAGACAACAAATCTACATAGCTTATTATGGAAGTTAAGGGTGTTTTTAAGTCATGGGAAACATTTGTAATTAAATCAATCTTCATTCTCTCAGATTTCATCTGTTCTTCTATGCTTTCATCAAAGCCTTTATTTATCTCCCCAAAGGTTTCATTGTTGTATTTAATGTACCAGTATATAAGTGCTATTTCTAATATTGGTGGCATTATCATTAAGGGTGGAAAGGTTAAAAATATAAATGTAAATAGAACCAACAAGAAACTTGCTACTATAAATATTACTTGTCTTTGATGTAAAGTTTTTGTTAGGGAATTCTTACTAAATTTTCTACCATCAAATAGACTTTTAATAAAATCATTTATAGTGCTAAAGAACTTATAAGTTATACTGTGCCTTAATAGTATCTTCCCCTTTATTTTTCGAACAATTGACAATAGTAGGATTCCACATATAATAGTAACAATAGCTGTTACAAGACCAATTATTAATAAATTTCGCACTTGAATAGAATTCAATTGGTAATTATTGTAACTTGGATAATAGGATAACTCTGACATTGCTCCAAACCATAAGCCTAAAGCTGGAATAAAGGCAAATAGTAATAGTTCAGAGTATACTTTATCAATCCATGAATAGTGTATATTTTCATCTTCATGTTTCCTTCCTGTTACTCTAATTAAGTATATAATTAATGCCAATGAGATGATTAAATTTGCGATAATTGTGGCAACTATTGGAATTAGCTTGTCTCTTTCAAGTTCCCAAACGTTTTGTTTTTCTGCCATGTATTCATCTGGAAATGCAATGTACATAATTAAGTTACCTTCTCGATAAAACCTTGTTATAGTCGATGGAGCTGTATTCTCTCCCAAAACAATATTTCCATTTTCATAAATAAATGCTGCATCTTCAAAACTTAAGAAGTATTCCTTAGTATATATCCCACTATTTGTGTTTTCTAATCCATCAGTCTTTAAATAATATAAATAATCTAACTCATCTGGTATATTTCTAGGAAAATCATTGGTGAAATAATATGTGTCATATATTGCATCAAAAAATTCATTTGCAAATGTTTCACTATCCTTATATTGATTCACAAATAAGGATTCAAGGTTAATATTAATATAATCAACATATGCTGCTGATACTATTGCAGCAGTAAAAAGTATTACTACCATAACAAAGGCTATAGACTTTGTTGCTGTTTTCCTACTAATGTTTCTCAATTTTGTATCCAATGCCCCACACCACCTTTAAATATTTAGGCTCTTTAGGATTAATCTCTATTTTTTCACGTATACGTCTTATATGGACCATTACAGTATTTTCAACAGAATATGCTGGTTCCTGCCAAACTTCTTCATATATTCGTTCTGCTGAAAATACTATACCTGCATTAGACATTAAAAATTCCATTATTTTATATTCTGTAGGAGTTAACTTCACAGCCTCTCCATCTACTAAGAAGTCTTTAGAATCTTTGTTTAAGCAAAGTCCTCCTACAACTATGGTTGAATCATTGCTAATGTTACCCATGTCTCCTAAGAACAAATACCTTCTTAACTGACTTTTTACCCTAGCAACTAGTTCCTCAGGATTAAAGGGCTTAGTAATATAATCATCTGCACCCATTGATAAACCTAGTATTTTATCACTATCTTCTGATTTCGCAGACAAAATAATAATTGGGATGTTTTTATTTTCCCTTATTTTCAACATAGTTGATAAGCCATCAAGCTTTGGCATCATAATGTCTAAGAGTATTAATTGAATATTATTGCTAATTAGAACATCTAAAGCTTCTAAACCATTATAAACTTTTATTACTTCATAGTTTTCTATTGTTAGAAGTTTAGCAATAGCTTTTGCAATTTCTTTATCATCATCTGCTACTAATATTTTTATCTTGTCCATAACCTGCCTCCTATCTAGCCTATATATCTATTCTAAGTTACTAATCTTTCGAAAAAGCATACATAAATCTTACAGTTTTCTTACAATTACTAGTTAATTATACCATGATTAACACTTGATAACTCCAACAAAGTTTACCTGTTCAATAATTAATAATGACTTACAAAATAATAAATTGTAGAAAAGGAAAAATCACTTTGCTTATAAGCAAAGTGATTTTAATTGGATGAATCAAGTTAAAACTCCAAAATCATATCATACCATTGTGCGCCACCATGTACAGAATTTGAGACCCCCTTATTTACAAATCCAAACTTGCTATAATAGGGAATAAGGTCATCTTTACATGTCAAGATAACCCCTTTACGACCTGCTTTCTTGGCAGATTCTATCATGAAATTCATCAATTGTATGCCTATACCTCTATTTCTGTAGTCAGGTATAACATCTAAACCGAATATAGTTTGATATTGGCCATCTTGGATATGTAGAGATGAATCAGCAAAAAGATCATCATGAATTACAGTATCATTGATTATACATCCATTTACAAAGCCTATAATTTTTCCTTCATGTTCAGCTATGAAAAAACTATCAGGAAATGTTTCTATTCGTTTTTTTAAAGATGCTTTTGTAGCTGCTTCTTCTACAGGAAAGCACATTAACTCTATATTTGATATGTCTTCTAAATCTCCTATTTCAACTTTTCTTATTGTAACATCCATTATTGTCATTCCTTTTCTAAGCTAAGTATTAATAAATCTCATTGTGGACTTTTGAAAAGTCTAAATCATTTTCATCATATGCTTCTTTAAATTCCTTTTTATAACCTAAGGCTATAAGGCACAAGACACCATAATTATCGGGAATATTTAATAAGTCTCTAATCTGAACTTCAGAGTTACCTAGATTAGATTGACGTTTTCTCATCTGTATCCAGACGGAAGCAAGGCCTAGGTCTTCAATGGCTAATTGTAGCAATATAGCAGCAATAGATGCATCTTCTATCCATATATCACTTAGCTGGCTATCAGCTATTACTACAATTGCACATATCGCTGTATTCAACCCCTCAGCGCCTTTACTTTTACATTCCTTTAATTTCAACAAAATTTCTTTATCCCTAACTACAATAAATTCCACTGGTTTTTTATTCTTTGATGATGGCGCCAATACTCCAGCCTTTAATATCT
>JAAYNS010000066.1 GCA_012520755.1 Tissierellia bacterium | reverse complement strand
ATCCTTCATCAAAATTTTGTCCATTCCAACTGATGAAGCTAATACACCACCACCTGCGTAAGGAATATTCATAAGCTCAAACAAACCTTGAGTGGAGCCATCTTCCCCATATGTACCATGGAGAGCTGGAAATATTATATCAAGCTTTCCTAGTATCTTCTTGCCAAATAGTCCTGCTTCATCAGGATGTAAATATATATTATAATCATTTCTATTTGCTGATAGCACTATTTGCTTAGCATCTTTAAAGTTGCCTTCCTTATATGTCTTGAAATCTCCTAAAGAAGGGCCTGTCAACCATTTTCCTTCCTTATTGATATAAATTGGCACTACTTCATACTTAGACTTGTCAATATTCTCTATGACTTGCATACCAGTAATAACTGATACTTCATGTTCAACACTTTGACCACCAAAAATAACTCCAACTTTCTTCAATTATAAAACCCCCTATTCACTATAATTATCAGGTAAATCATTTTCAAATAATACTACATCTTTAGCTTTTGCAATTTTTCCAATCTGGGCAGTAGCTTCTTCTAAATTATTAACAACAAAAATATTTTCTTTGTTAAAGTTAGTTTCCATTAAACCTTCATATATAGGCTCAGTTCTTTTCTTACCTACTAATATAACATAATCACACACTTTACCTATATTAACACCAAATTCTCTGTTGGCTGGTACCTCCATTTCACCAAGTTCAATCATTCCTGGCGTAACTATTATTTTTTTTCCCTCTTTAAATTGGCTTAATACATCAAGGGCTGCTTTTGTCCCAATTGGATTCGAATTAAATGCGTCATCAATAATAATAACACCAGTGCCTGGATTTATAATATTTAACCTATGCTCAACAGGCTCTATGTCAGAAATCCCTTTACTTATTTCTTCAAATGAAAAACCTAAAATTTTACCTACACATGCCCCTGCAAGTATATTATATATATTGTGTTTTCCTAGTAATTTTGTTGTACATTCTACACTATTTCCCTCATCATCTTTTAAAGTAAATGAAGAACCAAATTCTGAAACCACAATATTGTCTGCATACATATTTAAATTATCAGTGTCTTCCAAGCCATACAGCATTTTCTCTTTAAAGGTTTTGTCTGCTAGCTTCTTTATATGCTCATTATCATAATTAAATACTGCAACACCATCTGTTGGTAACTCCTCAATTAGTTCATACTTTGTTTTCATAATATTATCTATATTTTTAAATGTCTCTATATGTGCTGGTCCAATATTAGTTATGATTCCTATCTTGGGTTGAACTAGCTCTGCCACCTCTCTAATTTCTCCTATTTGTCTGGCGCCAAGTTCAGCAACAAAAACCTCATGATTTGCATCTAAATCATTATTTATTACTTTAGATAATCCCATTGGGGTATTATATGATTCTGGAGAAGTAAGTACATTGAACTTCTGTGAAAGAATAGTACTAACTATAAACTTTGTGCTTGTTTTCCCAAAACTACCTGTTATTCCAATGACATTTAAATCATTTCTTGACTTTATTTTATTTTGAGCACTTGTATAGAAGCCCATATTGATTTTATTTTCAACTGGTTTCATAATTATTGTTGAGATATACATAATTAACTGCTGAAATTTATAAATAAGGAATGCAATCAAAGCCAAAACAATTGCAAATATCAATACGGAAATTCTATTGCCCGCGTTTATATATATAATTGTAGGAATTATAAATATAACCACATTAACTAAAAGATTAGCCCTATACAATCTAGTAGCTCGCTTAGTAAAAACTAAGGGCGTTTTTACCGGGTCTTCATTTTTCTCCAATGAAAATGCCCTGTCTTCATTATTTTTAATCCACTTTTTATAGTTTTCAGGTTTATATCCCTCTAACTGAACCATATGTAAAGCATATTTTGATCTGCTTGAAATCAATATAATAGCTACAGTAATTAATAATATTATAATAAGTATATCCATATAGATACCTCCTGTTACTTAATAGTTAAGAACTTAAAACACACAAGTGAAGAATCTCGAGCCAAATTTATTAACCCTTAGTTCTTAACTATTAACTCTTCACTTTTACATATCTTTATAAAAATGCATTTATAACTGCCACAAATTTGTTATAATCGTCTAAATAAGAATAGTGTCCCCCACCTTCAAATACAACTAGCCCACTATCGGATATTTCCTTCTCCATAATTTTTCCCATATATAAGGGGGTTGCATCATCATTCTCACCCCAAATAATAAGTGTAGGAGCCTTTATATCCTTAAGTAATGGTTTTAAATTTTCATTAACTACTTTTACTAGTATTTTTCTCATTACTCCAGAAGAATCCTTATAATCATTAGAGCCAAATTTTCTATAGAATCTTTCCATTCTATCCCCATCTTTTATCCAAAAGAATAAATTAGTATATATATATCTTAGGGTTTTGAAACCGTAAACCTTTATGTAATATTTTGGCCCTCGTTTAGGAATCAAGCCAGCGCTGTCTATAAGTACTATTTTGTCAACTAACTCAGGATATTTTGACCCCATTATTATAGATAGTTTTCCCCCAAAGGAATGACCAATAAATGTTGCTTTGTGAATATTCATTTTGCTCATAAATTCTCTTACTATCTCAGCATATTCAAAGGAGCCTATGGCCTCTTTAGGTTCTTGGGACCTACCAAATCCAGGTAGATCTAAAGCATAAACCTGATACCTATTATTTAATACATTTATTATAGATCTTACAGTATCTATATTGCAGCCCCAACCATGAAGCACAATAATTGGAGAACCCTCTCCCTCATTTATGTAATTAATATCTAAATCTTTTATTTTTATTACCATATGTGCCATCCTTAATATAACTTGTGTATTCATCTTCTTATAACATATTTATTAATAATTCCTTAAGATTATATCATATTCAAAAATATTTATACAGCTTATTTAGATAAAATAAGGCTCCTCACCGAGAGGAGCCTAGTATTTATTGTTTTAATTATAACAGTAT
>JAAYNS010000007.1 GCA_012520755.1 Tissierellia bacterium | reverse complement strand
GTATTAAAGTAAAATCATTATCTGTATCAGGATTATAAACTAATAATAATCCTCCTTTCATTGTATGGGGAAGATGGTAACAATAAATGATAATCTTTCATAATATGTATTGAGTAAAAAATTAAAGGAGGATTATTATGTCTGAAGATTTAAGTTTAAACAGGGAATGTAGAAGAAGACGTGGAATATTTGGTGGATTTGATGACCTAGACGATTCATTATTATTTTTCTTCTTAATACTAGTATTGCTTTTCACTAATTGTGGTAGTTTTGGCGGTATTGGAGATTGTGATAATGATTCTTCACTATTATTCTTCTTCCTATTACTGGTAATCATTTTTAGTGGAGACGGATTCTTCTAATTATTAGTTTAAAATCCTGGGCAACCAGGATTTTTTTATATAGTATAGTTATAACTGTTAAATATTATATTTTTGAATTTTTTAAACAAATTAATATTATCTTAAAAATATAAAAATAAGCTAAAAATGAAATGATATTTGTGTTAGAATAAAAATATCTTAGCAAAAATACTAAAGAGCTTACAGGAATTTTGAACTGTATATAAAAAAATGTAATTAACATTAATAGGAGGAGAGATGGATATGATTATTGGAGTGCCTAAAGAGATAAAACCACAAGAAAATAGAGTAGCTTTAACTCCACCAGGGGTAAGTGAGCTTATAAGAAATGGGCATAAAGTACTTGTTGAAGCAAATGCAGGAATAGGTTCAGGTTTCAAAGATGATGAGTATAGAAAACATGGTGCAGAAGTAATTACTGATGCTGCAGAAGTATGGAAGCAAGCAGATATGATAATGAAAGTAAAAGAACCATTAGAATCAGAATATAAGTATTTCAAAAAAGATTTAATACTCTTCGCTTATCTCCATTTAGCAGCTGAAGAAAGGTTAACCAAGGCATTATTGGATGCTGGAGTAATTGCTATAGCATATGAAACAGTACAAAATCCAGATAAATCATTACCATTACTTACACCAATGAGTGAAATTGCAGGTAGAATGGCTATACAAGAAGGGGCAATATATTTAGAAAAAACATTTGGTGGAAAGGGTATCCTAATTGATGGCGTTACAGGTGTTCCACCAGCTCATATAGTAGTAATTGGGGCGGGAATAGTAGGAACAGCTGCGGTAAGAAGAGCTGTAGGACTAGGTTGTAGAGTAACAGTGCTTGATGTAGTTGTCGATAGACTACGTTATTTAAATGAAGTATTTATGGGGAAAATTGAAACATTATATTCTAATAGCCATAATATTACAGAGGCGTGTAAATCTGCTGACATAGTAGTAAGTTGTGTACTAATCCCAGGCTCAAAAGCTCCTAAATTAGTTACAGAAGAAATAATAAAACAAATGAAACCAGGATCAGTAATAGTTGATGTTGCAATAGATCAAGGTGGAAGTGTGGAAACAACTGTAGGTAAGGCAACATCGCATGATGATCCTATCTTTATTAAACATGATGTAATTCATTATGCAGTAGCAAATATACCGGGAGCGGTACCACAAACGGCAACATTGGCTCTTACAAATGTAACATTAAACTATGCTATTAAAATTGCGAATAAAGGCTGGAAGCAAGCACTCAAAGATGATATAGCTTTAGCTAAAGGTGCTAATGTAGCTGAAGGCAAAGTGGTATACAAACCAATTGCAGATACATTTGAAATGGAGTACACTTCTCTTGAAGAAATAGTGAATTAATAAATATTAATCTGCGTTTAGTATCAAGTATTGGTACTAGATGCAGATTTCTTTTTTTCAATTAATATACTTTCGGCTTTTTAAATATAAGGGTATAATAATATTCAATACAATTTGAAGTTTAGGAGTGAAAACATGTTAAGTTTAAGAGGAATAACAAAATCATATAATAAAGGTCAGATAAAAGCTGTTGACAATGTAAATTTAGAAATAAAATCTGGGGAGATTTTTGGTTTTTTAGGCCCCAATGGGGCTGGTAAAACTACTACAATAAAAATGATAGTAGGTCTATTAAAGCCAGATGAAGGAGAAATTGTATTAGATGGAGTAAATGTATGGGATAATTCTCTTATGGCTAAATCCATGATTAGTTATGTGCCTGACAATCCAGAAATATATGACAGATTAAATGGGATAGAATATTTGAATTTTATAGCTGATATGTATGGCATTTCTAAAGAAGAAAGAAAAGAAAAAATCGAATACTATACAAGTCTTTTCAATATAAAAGATTCTTTAGGGGATATAATAAGTAGTTATTCTCATGGAATGAAACAAAAGTTGGTACTTACATCTGCACTTCTCAATGAGATGAATTTATTTATATTAGATGAGCCTATGGTAGGACTTGATCCAAAATCTTCTTTTAATCTAAAAGAAATAATGCGAAAAATGTGTGATGAAGGAAAAACTGTATTTTTCTCAACTCATGTCTTGGAAGTAGCTGAAAAATTGTGTGACAGAATAGCAATTATCAACAATGGGAAAATAATAGCTCATGGAAGGATAGATCAGCTAAGAGATGATGCTAAAGAAAAACAATCATTAGAGAAAATATTTTTGGAGCTGACTGATAATGAATAAGCTGATTTCACTAATAAAAACAGATTTAAACATAACATTTGGATTATCTTCCATAATTTATGGCCTAAAAGCAAAAAAGCAAAGATGGCAAATTGTTGTATTTGGCATAGCCATGCTTTCTTTACTTCCAACATATATTGTAATTGTAAATGTGTTATTTGATTTTTATGATGTATTTAAGGAAATTGGACAGGAATCATATTTTTTATTGATGGGCTTTTTAGCTTCCCAACTAATAATATTTTTCTTTGGACTAATGTATGTTATGAGTAAATACTATTTTTCTAATGATCTAAATCAACTCTTGCCATTACCTATAAAACCTTCCCATATTTTGACTTCGAAATTTATAAGTTTAATGGTGAGTGAATATTTTACATCTCTGCCAATATTTCTGCCATTTGTAATCATATATGGAATAAAGGAAAGTGCTAAAATACTGTATTGGATATACGCAATTGTAGCGTTTATTACCCTACCTATTTTACCATTGGTTTTGGCATCTATAATTATTATGATACTAATGAAATATACAAATATTAAAGGGAAAAGAGATTTTGTAAGAACTATAACTGCTGTCCTATTACTTGTAGCCATAGTTTATGTGCAGTTACTGATTCAGAAAATATCACAGCAAGCAATATTAGAAGGGGAAGACTTTTATTACAATATTGCTAGAGATGCAAATTTACTGGCTAGAAATCTCGGCTTAGTATTTCCACCAAGTATATGGGGAACTTTTGCATTGACTAATTTTGATGAATTAAGTGGTCTTACCAATCTAATTATGTTCGTAGGTATTGGTCTAGCAGGATTTATTTTGATGAGCTTTTTATCAGAAAAATTGTTTTTTGATGGCTTAATAGGAAATATAGAAGTAACTGCCTCTAAGGGAAAAGGCAAAAAAAAGGACTTAGATGAACTATACATTGAGAATAAAGCCTATATTTCTATTGCCAAAAAGGAGCTAAAAATGCTTTTTAAAACTCCAATTTACTTGTTAAATACTGTTGGTGGAGTTGTATTAGTACCAATTATATTAGTTATGAGCTTGAGTATAGGTGATCCATCTATGGAGCCTTTTAATGAGATTATTTATAGTAATACGGATATTGTTACCTTGGTTTTAATAGGTGTAGTTGCCTTTTTTGGAATCATGAATTCTGTAGGTAGCACAACATTTTCTAGAGAAGGAAAAAACCTTTGGATTCAAAGAACTCTGCCTATAAAAGCTAAGGATCAAATCTATGGAAGAGTGTTGGCATCAGTAGTAATACAATTAACTGGAATTATTACATTGTTAGTAAGTATGTTTTTTATTATTAAGTTAAACTTCTTTAGTTTAGCTTTAATTATAGTCATAGGATTACTTTCAGGTATAGTATTGACACAATTTGGAATGATAATAGATATACTTAGACCCATGTTAAACTGGTCTAGTCCTCAAGTAGCCATCAAGCAGAATTTAAATGTATTAATCGGTATGGGTGTTGCTTTGCTTTATGGTGGCGGGATATTTCTATTAGTTAGATTTATGTTTAATAGTATTGATATCTGGATAATTTATTTATTAGTCAGTGCTATATTAACTATTTCAATGGTCATTCTCTTTAATGTATTAAAGACATTAATAGACAAACAGTTTAGGGAACTAGAGTAGGTTGACAGTGTCAAATGGTCATAAAAATTGGCGGTAGTTATAATAACTACCGCCAGATTAATGTCTAAAGTGCTTTTGAATAATATTCTACTACTAATTGATCTTCTATTTCTATTGGAATTTCTTGTCGTTCTGGAAGTCTAATAAATTTACCTGAGAAATTTACTTCATCTTTTTCTATATAAGGTAGACTGTTAAGCATTGCATTATGAAAATTTTCCTTAAATAGTTCAACTTGTCTAGAAGAATCTTTTAAAGTAATAGTATCTCCTATATCACAAAGATAGGAAGGTATATTTACTTTCTTTCCATTAATCAATATATGTCCATGAACAACCATTTGTCTTGCTTGCCTTATGGATGAAGCAAACCCTATTCTGTAGACCAAGTTATCAAGTCTTGATTCTAAAATTTTAATTAGAGCATGACCAGTTTGGTCGGTGGATTTTTTTGCCATCCTAACATATCTAAGAAATTGTTTTTCCATAACACCATAATAAGCTCTAAGTCTTTGCTTTTCTAATAATTGCTGTCCATAATCAGATAGCTTTTTATCAGCTCTACTCGTTCCTTTACTTGCTCTATTCATTGCCATTGGGTGACCACATACATTTAGTCCTAACCTTCTAGATTCTTTAAATCTCGGTCCCATCATTTTAGCCATTTAATATCATCTCCATAATATATTAGCCGCGATAATATTAAGCCGAAGTATATCATACCAAATCACTAGGGATTTGTAAAGAAAAATTTGTTATATGTACTGGAAGGATATTAGATGAAATGATATAGTGTTATTAAGGAAATAATAGGTATCGAGTGTATTGAGACTTTAAACATATTAAGGAACTAATATAGGTTTAATACTAAACAGTTAATAATAAATTAGAGGAGGAAAATCATGAGTATATTAATTAAAAATATTGATCTTTTATCTATGGATGGAGAAAGAGATCTAGTAAAGAACACAAATATATATATAAATGGAGACAGGATAGACCACATAGGTGAATTAAAAGATGATATTGATGTTGATAGAGTAATAGATGGCAAGAATAAATTGGCTATGCCTGGCTTAGTAAATGCACATACTCATATGGGAATGTCTTTACTTAGAAATTATGCGGATGATTTACCTTTATTTGATTGGCTACAAAAAAAGATTTGGCCAATTGAAGCAAAGATGACAGGCGAAGACATATATTGGGGAACTCTTCTTAGTATGGTAGAGATGATTCAATCCGGTACAACAGCTTTTTGTGATATGTATGTAGACATGGAAGGCGTTGGTAAAGCAACAGAAGAATCTGGTATGAGAGCAGTACTTACAAGAGGAACAACTGAAGATAAAGTAAATCCAGAAGGGAAAATAGATGAGACACGAGTCCTATATAATAATTGGCATAATAAAGGCAATGGCCGAATAAAAATTATGGTAGCACCTCATGCACCATATACATGTGGTGATGGATTCTTATTGAAGCTAATGAACTTAGCCAATGAATTGAATACAGGTATACATATTCATGTATCAGAAACTAAAAAAGAAGTTGAAGATAGTATACGTCAACATGGTAAAACACCAGTACAACATTTAAATGATTTAGGACTTTTTGATTATCATACAATAGCTGCCCATTGTGTTCATGTTAATGATGAAGATATAGATATAATGTATGAAAAGAATGTATTTCCAGTTAATAATCCAGTTAGTAATTTTAAATTAGCTAGTGGATTTTCTCCGGTTGATAAAATGTTAAAAAAAGGAATAAGAGTTGCTTTAGGAACAGATGGTGCTTCAAGTAATAATAGTCTAAACATGTTTGAAGAAATAAAACTAGCTTCCATAGTTAATAAAGCTGTGAATTTAGATGCAGTAAGTGTATCATCTTTTGATGCATTGAAAATGGCAACTGTGAATGGAGCAATGGCTTTAGATATAGTAGATGAAGTTGGGACCATTGAAGTAGGTAAAAAAGCAGATATAATTTTAATTGATTTTGACAAACCACATTTATATCCAAAGCATAATATAATATCAGCATTAACTTACAGCGTACAGGGCAGTGATGTTGATACTGTAATAATCGATGGAAAAATAATTATGGAAAAAAGAGAAATTAAAACTTTAGATATAGAGAAGATAAAGTATCTGACAGAAAAATATGCAAAAGATTTAATAAAAAGATAAAATATTTATAAAAGGGTATTGATTTATTTAATAATTCCTAGTATAATACTATGTATTAGTTAATCTATAGTAAATAGCTATGAATTGATAAAGTATATTATAGAAATATTAAAGAGAGGATTCCATTGGTGGAAGGAATCTATATGGAAATAATAGAAGTGCATCAATGAGCTTTAAATCGAAATTTTAGTAGATTTACACGGTAGTTCCCGTTATAGAACTAGAGTATGTAGTACTTGAATTGAGTTGGGACATTTGTCCTAAACAGAGTGGAACCGCGAATATAACCTTTTGCCTCTGTATATGATATATACATTGGCAAGAGGTAATTTTATTTTAAGGAGGATTTTTATGATATATAAAAATATAACAGATACAATTGGACGTACACCATTGGTGAGGATTAATCATACAGATGAAAACATGGCAGAAATTTTAGTTAAATTAGAGAGTTTTAATCCTGGTGGTAGTGTTAAAGATAGGCCAGCATACTACATGATTTTAGATGCTGAAAAGAAGGGTATTTTAAAAGAAGGGGACACAATTATTGAAGCAACAAGTGGAAATATGGGTATAGCTTTATCAATGATAGGTGCAGCGAGAGGTTATAGAGTAATAATCGTAATGCCAGATACGATGAGTGTTGAAAGAAGAAGAATCATGACAGCGTATGGTGCAGAACTAGTTTTGACTGAAGGAAAGGCTGGAATGCAAGGTTCTGTTGATAAAGCAAAGGAACTTGCAAAGGAAAATAAATATTTCATGACTGGTCAATTTTCTAATGAAGCAAATGTTTTATCACATTTAGAAACAACAGCAATAGAAATATTAGATGATACAGAGGGAAAAATTGACGCATTTGTAGCTGGGGTAGGTACAGGTGGTACTATAAGTGGAGTGGGTAAAATATTAAAAGAACATAACAAAGATATTTTAACTGTAGCAGTACAACCATCTAAATCACCAGTTCTTAGTGGTGGAGCACCATCTGGACATGGAATTCAAGGTCTAGGTGCAAACTTTATTCCAGATATATATAAGTCTGATGTAGTAGATGAAATTATTGATATGGACGATGAGACAGCATATGAATATGCTAGAAAATTAGGCAAAGATGAAGGAATATTATCCGGTATGTCATCAGGAGCAAATTATGCAGCAGCAGTTCAAATTGCTAAAAGACTAGGTAAGGGAAAAACAGTAGTAGCAATATTACCAGATACAGGAGAGAGATATTTATCAACAGTATTATTTGCTCAGGAGTAGGAGTGTGGTAGTGTGTTAAAATTTATTATAGAACAAGGTAAAGTTATTTTGGAAAAAGATCCAGCTGCAAAGAATTTAGTGGAGGCGATTTTTTCTTCACCAGGTTTAAAAGCAATAGTCTACCATAGAATATCTCACAAATTATATTTGAAAGGCAAGCTATTTCGTGCTAGAATGATTTCTCAACATGCAAGAAAAGTTACAGGAATAGAAATCCATCCTGGAGCCAAAATAGGCAAAAACCTATTTATAGATCATGGTATGGGTATCGTTATAGGTGAAACTGCTGAAATTGGAGATGATGTAACATTATTTCATGGAGTAACCCTAGGTGGAATAGGTGGAGACAAAGGGGAAAAGAGGCATCCAACAATTGAAGATAATGTAATTATTGGTGCTGGAGCGAAAATCCTAGGTCCTATTACTATAGGAGAAGGTGCCAAAGTTGGTGCAAACTCTGTAGTCTTGGATGATGTGCCAGCTGGAACAACAGCAGTAGGTGCACCAGCTAGAATAATATATAAGAAAGCAATAGCATATATTTATGCAATATAGAAAAGAATCATCTGTAGTTGTTAATTACAGATGATTCTTTTTTGTGATAGGTAGTTTAATAGTAATATTAGTACCTTTCCCATATTCACTATTAATTGTGATACTACCATTATGGGCTTCTACAATTGATTTGACTATTGGTAAGCCTAATCCAGTTCCGCCTGTAGACTTATTTCTAGATGTATCAACTCTAAAAAACCTATTAAATACATAAGGTAAATCATTAGCTTTTATCCCAATACCATTATCTGATACACTTAAAAGTATACTATCATCATTTCTCAATAGGTCAACAATTACTTTTCCGTCTTTGTTTAAATACCTTAAGGAATTTGATAATAAATTGTTCATAATTTGTTTAAATCTATCAATATCAATTAGAATTAAAATATCTTCTTTAAAATTAAATTCTATGGAAAAGCCTTTTTCTTCATAAAGTGGTTCATAAGTTTTAATAATTGACATTAATTCTTCTGTAATATCAACTTCTATCAAATTCAAATCCATTGAGTACTCTTCCTTCACAAAGGAATCTTTTAAGTCATCTATTAGTTTTGATAGCCTATTTATTTCAGTCATCAATATCTCTAAATGTTCATCACTTGGTTCCAATACCTTGTCTAACATAGCTTCTAAATGAGATTTTAATGTAGTTAATGGAGTTCGAAGTTCATGTGAAATATCAGAAGCATACTGTTTTCTAATTTTATCTTGGTCAGAAAGAGTATTACTCAAATAATTAATTGTGTTTGATAATTCAATTATTTCTTTTGTATTTGTGCAGACATTAGATTTAGCCTTTAAATCGCCATGGCGTATTTTATTAGCTGTTTCGGTAATGACCATTAGGGGTTTAGTTAAGCTGTTTGATAGTACTAGACTGATTATTATACCTATAGCTATTGCAAACAATCCAGAAATTGATAATGATTGGGTCATAGTATCTAGAAATATCACAGCACCATCGGTAATATAAGAATTATCTATATAACCAATAGTAAGGCTGCCGACAGCATTGCTATCATAGACTAAAGGATATAGTTTTTCTACATAGTTTCCCAGTCCATATTTATTAGCATGCATACTATTTCTGCCCATGTGCATACGGCCCATACCATTCTTAGGACTATTTTTAGTAGTGTAGATAATGTTTTCTTCAGTATCTTTTATGGTTAGATCTATATCTTCTGCCATTGAATAGTGCATTAAATTCATTTGATTTAAACTGAGATTTTCGTCTATATAATAGTTGTTAATTTCTTCATAAATCTTATCAAACTTAATCTGTTGTTCTTCTTCAAGATAATTTTTAAATCTATTATTTATCATAATATTGGATGTAATAGAAATAATTGTTATAGATACAAGGATGGTCAAAATAAAACTTAAAATTATTTTTCTGAATAAATTCATAATTCACCTCAAGTGTATTTATTTGATATAAGTTCTCCATAATTCCTCCATAATTCATTATTATTATATAATTAATAAATAATATGAAAAGATGAAAGGAGTAAAACAATGAAAAAAATAGTTTTTATATTAGCATTAGTATTGACCTTAGGAGCTGGATCAATATTCGTATTAGCTGAGAGTACAGAAGACAGTAGATTATTTGATTGGCATAAAGAGAGAATGGATTATAGAAGAGAAGGCCTTGAAGATGCTCTTGATAATGGAGACATTAGTCAAGATGAATACAATAGTTGGTCAGAACACTTTGATTATATGGAAGAATTCCATGAAAAAAATGATTTCCAAAGATTTAACAGATATGGCCGTGGTATGGGTTATGGTTATGGTAGGTGTCATGGTAGAAGACCCTAATTATTGAATTTGTATCCAATACCATAAACGGTCACAATATAGACAGGAGTTTTAGGATTATCCTCAAGCTTCTGTCTTATATTTTTAATATGTGAATCTATAGTCCTATCATATGCTTCATATTCATAACCAAAAGCTGATTCTATCAGTTGCTCTCTTGAAAGAATATTTCCCGGATTATTTATAAAAACAGAAAGTATCTTAAATTCATTTGCCGTCAAATCAATAATTCCATCATCCTTTTTTACAATCATTTTCTCTAAATTGATTTTTAATCTACCATTATCAAAACTAAGGTCAGAATTCGATGATTTGTAATTATTCTTGTAGCTCCTTCTCAATAAAGCATTTACTCTACTCATAAGCTCCCTATTACTAAACGGTTTTGTTACATAATCATCTGCACCAGAATCTAGGCCATCTATTTTACTATCCTCATCATCTTTTGCAGTAAGGATTATTATAGGAACATTAGACTTTTTACGTATTGTTTTACATACTTTTTCTCCTGAAATCTTAGGTATCATCAAGTCCAATATAATAAGATGGATTTCCTTATTTCTATAAATAGCTAAAGCTTCTTCTCCATCCATAGCCTTATAAACATTATAATTTTCTTTTTCTAAATACAGACTAATTATATCAAGAATGTTTTTTTCATCTTCTACAACCAAAATATTATAATTCATTTTACTCACCCTTATATGTTCTTATATTAATTATATCCAAGAAAGAATAGGTATAACAGTTTGTAATATAAAATAAAATAATTGGTAATGCTAATATGTATTAGTAACCTATATAGGGGAGATAGTATGATTTCAAAAAATATAATGGAAAACAAAGCTATCATCAAAGAAAAATTTAATAATTCGGATGATTTAATATTATATCAATTTGATACATTGGGAGATACAGAAGTATTATTAGTGTATATTAATGCTTTAATAGATAAAAAGGCTTTAAATGAATTTGTAATAAAACCTATGAAAAATAATTTAGTATCAGCGTATGATATAGAATCATCAATTTATGTGTCAGAAATTCAAGAGATATTTAGTATAAATGAATCAATTAAAGAAATAGTAGATGGAAGTGTTGTAGTTTATATTGACGGTATAGACACAGCCTATGCCATGAATATGTGTAGATATGATAAAAGATCTGTTGCAGAATCGACTGTAGAGCAAGTTATTAGAGGGCCAAAAGAATCATTTGTAGAGGATATATATGTAAACAAGTCACTTATTAGACGAAAAATTAGGAATCATAATCTAATCTTTGAACAATTTACATTAGGAGAAATGACAAATACTCAAGTATGCATTGTATATATAAAAGGAATCGTAAACAAAGAAATACTCGAAGAATTAAAAGCAAGATTGAGTAAGATAAAAACAGATGCAGTTTTAGATACTAGTTATATAGAGGAATATATAGATGATTCACCGAGCAGCTTAGTTCGGACGGTTTATCATACAGAAAAACCAGATGTGTTAGCTGGTAAAATCTTAGAAGGAAGAATAGGTATTATCTGTGACGGTTCACCTAGCGTGGCAACCGTGCCTAAAATTTTTATTGAAGACTTAATGGATCCAGAAGATTACTACTCAAAACCTAAGTATTCGTCTTTTCTTAGAGTTATTAGATATTTGTCATTTTTTATAAGTATTCTTCTAGTTGGCAGTTATATTGCTATAGCTAATTTTCATCATGAGATGGTTCCTACACAATTGTTAATTACTTTAGCTGGCCAAAGGGAAGATGTACCATTTCCAAGCCTTTTAGAAGCGTTAATTATGATATTGTTTTATGAAATAATAAAAGAAGCAGGATTAAGAATGCCTAAAAATGTAGGTCAGACTGTAACCCTTATTGGTGGATTAGTAATAGGTCAGGCAGCTGTTGAAGCAGGTTTAGTAAGTGCGGTTATGGTAATTATAGTATCTGCAGCGGGTATTGCAGAATTTGTCATACCACATTTTAGGGAAATAATAGTAATATATAGGATACTATTTATTATACTGGGTGGTTTATTTGGCTTGTTTGGCATATTTGCAGGTTTTGCAATAAGTGCATTTCATTTGCTTAGTATAAAATCTTTTGGTGTTCCATACTTATTTCCAATAGCACCTTATGATAAAGAAGCAATGCAGGACTTTTTAAGGAGAGAAACAATAAAGAAAATGAATCACAGACCTAAGTATATTTCAGAGCCAAATTCAAGAAAAAGGAATTAATAAAATGTTAGGAAAAAAAGGAGTTTACTTATTAATAATATTAATATCTTCTATTATATTGGCTTCATGTGTGGGCTATATAGAAATAAGTCAATTAGCTATTGTTACTGTCACAGGTATAGACCTCGTGGGTGAAAAAGTATTGCTTACAAATGAAGTTATAGTTCCTACTGATGCTTCTGGGCAAAAAAATGATAAAGGTTCTTCTGCTTTATATACCCAACATGAGGGAGATACAATATTTGAAGCAATTAGAAATGCTACCTTAACCTTTGATAGAAAATTATTGTATTCTCATAATGAAATTATAATTTTCGGTGAAGAGTTGGCCAAACGTGGTATTGGACAGTATATAAACTTTTTTTTATATGATAATGAACCGAGAGAGTCTACTTTTATGTTAGTCGCAAAGGATGCAAAAGCTTATGAGGTTATGGGTATTAATGAAGGTTTAAGTTCTACATTTGGTATGTACTTAGAACAATTAATAAGAAATCACAAATACACATCAAAAACAAGGAGCCTAAATATTAGTGAATATATTAAGTATTTTTATCAAAGAAAAACACCTGTTTTAGGAGTAGTTCAAGTAAAAGAAAAAAGAATCATAAATCCAGAAGACACTCTTAAAGGGTTAAATCACAGAGATGTCCTTGATGTTGAAGGGGGTGCTGTCTTTTATAAAGATTCATTGATAGGATATTATTCGGGTGAAGAAATGATAGGCTTTAATTTTTTAGTTGATGAGATTAAGAATAGTATTATTGAGTTTGAAGTACCCGACCAGCTTGTAGATAATGACAATAAATATGCAGCTACAAAAGGTAAATATACAGTCTTAGAAATTAAAGATAGTAAAACAAAAAATACTTTAGAAATAAAAGATGGAAAGCCAAATTTGATTATTGATGTTAAATTAAGAGGAGTCATTGGAGAAGATTCAAAAGGACTTGATTTGAGATATTTAAATGTATTAAAGGCAACTGAGGAAGCTTGTTCCAATAGAATAAAAGATATAATTAGAAAAACAATGGATAAAGCACAAAAAGACCTGAAAGTTGATACCTTTGGAATAGATACTTTATTTCATAGTAAATATCCAAAAGAGTGGAAAGAAATATCAAATGACTGGGAGAGTATATTCACTGAAATTAGTTATGATATAAATGTTGAAACATATATAGTTAGAACAGGTTTATTAGATATGCCGACAAATGTTGAAAAAGGTGAAAATAATGCAAAATGAAAAAATACCAACTAGACAATTATTTGGACTCCTGATAGTTGCCAGGCTTTCTTTTTCAATATCTAGTATTCTTGCATTGCATGTACCACCACATAATCAAGACCAATGGGTAATGGTAATAGTTGCATGCCTATATATTGCAATATCATCTATGCCTATACTTTTTTTAGCTAATAGAATTAATAAGGACACAGTTAAAGGATTTGTAACAAGTATTTATGGGAGACCTTTAAGTAGATTAATGGGTGTTCTTTACTTAATATATTTTATTATATTAACAATTGATGCTATAATTTTACAAACTGAGTTGGTTACCACTTCTATTCTTCCAGAATCATCAAATTATCTAATTACAACCCTTATGCTAATGGTATGCATCTACATGACATCTAGAGGTGTAATAGTTATTCTCAGATCAGTGGATCTATTGATTCCAGTTATATATTCTATTTTATTTGTATTAATAGTATTAGGTATAAATAATGTTGACTTTTCATTGTTCTTACCTATACTTTCAGATAGTACAATAAATGATATAAATAAAGGGGCATTAATCTTAAGCACTTTGTATAATGATATTATTATAATAGCAATGTTGGTGCCAGAACTTAAAAATAAAAATATTTCGACTAGGGTTTTTTTTGGTAGTCTTATTACTAATATGATAATACTCAACATTGTTATAATTATAACCCAAGGAGCTTTAGGAATAGAATATGCAAGACATTCACTTTTTCCTTTCCTAATATATGTTAGATTAATAAATCTGGCAAGAATAGTAGAAAGAATTGCAGCTGTTTTTGTTGTGATGTGGTTATTAACAATTACTTTTAGAATAAATATTCTTTTATACTTAGCTACGAAAATTCTCAGAGATATATTTAATAAAGGAGAAGATGATAAACTATGCTTGTTTATTGTCAGTACTATTGTTTGGATTGTATCAATTGGGATAACAGTGATGAGACCAGTTGTTGGGACTAGGAATGACCTAAATAACTATTTAGCAATCATTTTTGTAATTTATATAATAATTATTCCCTTAATTACTTGTATGATTTTTTTATTCAGAAGAAAGTCTATTAGTGGGGCGAAAAATCAAAAATAAGGTCTATAAAGAATATATTAAGAAACTTTTTGCAAATCCAATAGTTTTGCATATAAATGGGTATAGTCTTATTAATATAAGAATTAAGGAGGCATGATTATGACTTGTGAATACAAGCTTTATAATCCAACCTGGTGTCCAGGTTGTGGTAATTACATGATAAGAGATGCTTTAAAACAAGCCCTGGAAGAATTAGATATTGAACCACATAATGCGGTGATAGTAACGGGTATAGGTCAAGCAGCAAAGATGCCACATTATATTGGAGCAAATGGCTTTAATGGTCTACATGGTAGAGCATTACCTCCAGGAATAGGCGTAAAATTAGCAAATAAAGAACTAACTGTTATAGTTGAATCAGGCGATGGAGATACATATGGTGAAGGTGGTAATCATTTCATTCATGCCATTAGAAGAAATGTTAATATTGCCCATTTTGTACATGATAATCAAATTTATGGACTTACCAAAGGGCAGGGGTCACCAACAACAGCTAGAGGACAAAAAACCACATTACAATTTGATGGAGTAAAATTAGAGCCAGTTAAACCTCTAGCCCTATCACTAACTATGGGTGCTGGATTTGTTGCACGAGGGTTTTCCGGTGATAAAGCACATCTTGTAAATCTTATGAAAGAAGCTATTACTTATAATGGATATGCACATCTAGATATATTTCAACCATGTGTTGTTTGGAATAAAATAAACACTTTTAGGTGGTATAAGGATCATACCTACTATCTACCGGATTATTATGATTATACTGATTATGAGAATGCCTACAAGAAAGCATTAGAGTGGGATGATGGCATACCACTGGGGATTTTATACAAAGTAGAAAAAGACACCTATGATGATAGTTTTGACTTTATAAAAAATGGTGAGCCATTAGTCGATGCTGAGCTTAATCCAATGGATGCTGAAAAATATATGAAGGAATTTTATTAAAAAGGGTAGGTGAAAAAGATTGGACTATACAATACTAATAGGTGGAGCAGCTGGACAAGGAATTGATACAACTGTTGGCCTTCTAGAAAGAATAATAAAAAGATATGGGTATCATGTATTTACTTATAAAAATTTTATGTCAATGGTAAGAGGCGGTCACAATTTTATGCAGATAAGATTTTCTGATAAGCCTGTTACAAGTTACTCAACAAAGCTAGATATGATTTATGCCTTTAATCAGGAATCTGTAGAATTTCATAAAGATAGATTAAAAGAAGATGGAGTAGTGATATTAGATAAGAATATTTCAACGGATGAAGATTATATATATTTACCCCTTGTTGAAACAGCTAAGAGTTTAAACAATGATAAGGTGGCTTCTTCTGTAGGACTAGGAGCAATATTAAACTATTTGGGCTTGCCTTTAGAGCTTGGTAAGAAAGTACTAGAAGATGAACTTGCACCAAAGATATTTGAAGTTAATAGACAAGCTTTAGAAAGAGGCTATGAATTACTTGAGCGAAAATATAATATAGATAAAAGAGAAGACAATAATATATTAATTAACGGTAATCAAGCACTAGCTTTAGGAGCTATTGCTGCAGGATGTAAGTATTATTGTGGTTATCCTATGACACCTTCTTCAAGTGTAATGACATATATTGCCAAACATGCAAATGAAATGAGAATAGTAGTTGATCAAATTGAAGACGAAGTAGGAGCGTTAAACATGGCATTAGGTGCATCATATGCTGGTGTAAGGGCAATGACTGGTTCATCAGGGGGTGGTTTTGCTCTTATGGTTGAAGCCTTGAGTCTTGCGGGGATAATAGAGACTCCAATAGTAGTGTTTAATGCCCAAAGAACAGGTCCTGCAACAGGCTTTGCAACTAGAACAGAGCAAGCAGATCTCAGATTTATGATACATGCAGGACATGGGGAATTCCTTAGGATGGTAATAGCATTAAGGTCACCTGAAGATGCATTTTATCAAACAGCAAGGGCATTTAATTTAGCAGACAAATATCAAATTCCTGTACTCCTAATGACTGAGGAGTATTTGACTAATTATAATATTACACACGAACCTTTTGACTTCAGCAAGATTACTATAGAACGACATTTAGCTACAGAATCAGATGTGACTGAGGAAAGATATAAGAGATACAAATTTACAGAAAATGGTATATCCCCAAGATTAATACCAGGCCAAATCAAAGGGCAAGTAGTCTTAGTAGATAGTCATGAGCATAATGAATATGGGAATATTGACGAAGATGCTGATAACAGGGTAAAAATGGTTGATAAAAGGGCTAGAAAAATAGATAGTTTAAAAGAAGAAATTCAAGAGCCTTGGTTTATAGGTTCAGATAGTCCTGAAAACCTAATAGTTTGTTGGGGGGCAACATATGGGGCTGTTAAAGAAGCAGTTAATAGATTAAATGAAAAAGGCCTTTCCATAGGAGCACTAATATATGGCGATATTTGGCCATTCCCTACAAATAAACTAAATGAATTAGGTAGAAATGCAAAAAGGATAATAGATATAGAACATAATTCTACTGGTCAACTTGAAAGCCTAATTAAAGAATTTACAGATTTGAAATGTACTGACAGAATATTAAAATATGATGGTCGGCCCTTAAGTGGAGATGAAATAGTCCAAAGGCTAGATTTGTTAATTTAACTATTTAGTGTTAATATATATCTATCATAATATTAGGGAGTGTAATAGATGTATGATAAGAGTTTAATGTCAAAATATGAGGAAATTGCACTAGATATTGCTAATATGATATACAAGGAAGATTATAAAGAAGGAGATAGAATTCATGGAAGATCAACATTAGCTGGAATGTATAATGTATCTCCTGAAACGGTTAGAAGAGCAATTAAACTCTTAGAAGACGTAGATGTAGTTAAGTCATATAGGGGCAGCGGTATTAAAGTTTTATCAAAAGATAAAGCTTTTAAGTATATAAATAAATTCAAAAATATTGAGAGTGTTGCTTCTTATAAAGCTACCTTACAATCTTTGCTTGAACAAAAATATCAATTAGGACAAGAAATCTTATTAACTATAGATAAAATCATAGATTATTCAAGTAGGTATAGCAATACTACAGCAATTACTCCATATGAAATAGAAGTCACCGAAAAGTGTACTTTTATTGGTCAATCTATAGGTCATGTGAACTTTTGGCAACACACTGGTGGCACTATAGTAGGAATTAGAAGAAACAATGAAACTATTCTTTCACCGGGCCCTTATAATACCTTTGAATTAGAGGATGTATTGTTAGTAATAGGTGATGAAAAAGTCTATGATGCAGTTAAAGAATTCTTAGAAAATGAAAACTAATTCTTACTAAATATTGTAGGAAAGATAAATCTATGGTAATATGGCTATTAGAGAGAAAATCCGATAGCCATTTTATTATGCCTATCTTTTTTCACTTAATAATCATTAAATTAACATATTTAGTTCATTATAATATGTAATAATGAATAGTAACTATTGATAATAAGAGAGGGGTACTTAATGAAATCAAAATTTATAAAAAGTCTACTAATTGTTGGAGTTATTACAATATTGGCAATTAGTCTTATAGGCTGTTCACAAGAAGTTGTAGTAGCAAGAGTTAACGATGAAAAGATTACTAAAGATGAATATTATGATCAATTAGTAGCTCAAAATGGTCAACAAGTTCTGAATGCATTAATTGCTGAAAAGATTATGGAACTAGAAGTAAAAAAACTAAATATAGAAGTAACTGATGAGGAAATAGAAGCTGAACTAACTGAAATGGAAGAATATTATGGTGGAGAAGAAGAGTTTAAGAATTTCCTTACTTATGTTGGTTATAGTTATGATGATATAAAGAATGATACGGAGACTAATATAAAGCTAAAAAAGTTGTTAGCTCCATATATTGAAATAACTGACGAAGAAAAGAAAGAGTACTTTGAAAGTAATAAGGTATCATTTGATCAACCAGAGCAGGTCAAAGCAAGTCATATCCTTGTAGAAACTAAAGAAATAGCTGATGAAGTAAAATCTAAGCTAAATGATGGTGAAGATTTTGCTAAATTAGCAAAAGAGTATTCAAAAGATTTGTCAAATAGTGAAAATGGTGGAGACTTAGGTTACTTTGGAAGAGGACAAATGGTTGCACCTTTTGAAGAAGCTGTATTTTCAATGGAAATAAATGAGATAAGTGAACCTGTAGAGACAAACTTTGGTTTTCATATAATTAAATTAGATGATTATAATGAAGGAGAAGAAGCTGTATTTGAAGATAAAATAAAAGATGTAGAAGATGCATTGTTTCAATCAAAAATAAATGATGCATATAGCCAATGGTATACAGAAAAGCTAGGAGAGTATAAAATTGTTAACAATATAACTGGCGAGATTTCAGATCCAAAGTCAATAAATCAAGAAAAAGCAGATTAAGAAAAAAAGCTAACCAATATTTTGAAAAACTACTTATTTATATAAAATAAGTAGTTTTTTTATGTAATAATATCTTTCACTTAAATTTATACATTTCATATTATATTATAAGAGTTTTATATATTAAAACTTGATAAGAAAATTTAAATATTAACCAACTTATGAGTTATAGTGTATATCTTGCTAAACAATAAGATAAATATGTTGAGCAAATCTATGCGAAACTAAAAATACAAGAAAGGAGTATTTTTATGTGTAAACCACGTAATATTTATTGGGTAACAGAAACAGAAGACGAAAACTTTATTAGTATGCAGTCCCTAGGAAGGTGTCTATTTCCAAGTAGAAAAAAATGTTTCAAAAATCCTATTAGTAAAACTTTTATTATAGATAACTCCAATACAATTTCTGTAGAACAAGAGAATGAACAAACTTTAAAAAACAATAGAGTAGAGGGGGGCGACATTAATACTGGAGCACAATCTAATAGTTCTGTAATAGATGCAACACAAGTTAGTGTAATTGTTGTTGTACCGATAATAGACTCATTTGATTATGATGCCATTCCCTTAAACGAAGTTGCAAATCAATATAGGGTAGCAGCAGGTGGACAAAATTTGGATATTCAAGTAAATGGTGATGGAACTGCATTTATTAATGGGGAAGAAATAGAAGAATCGGAATTGGGTGACGGAACAAGAGTATTTATCTATAGAAACAATAAAGTTGAAAATGATATTGAAAATGATAAAGAATAATTAGATTTTTAAAGTAAAGCCTAGCTACTTAGTAGCCGGGCTTTTATTATAGTTCGCTCAGCATGAGTGTAAACTAGTCGGTGAAGGCCGGTGATTATAAAAAATGAAAACAAAAGCTAGCAAATTGACAAGGAATTTGCTTTTGTGAAGTCCATGGACAAGATAGCTGTAATTAAAGGTAATCAAAAAGTAATGACCAAAGAACATGCTAGTTTTGCTTTTTTACGGTTTTATATTCGTCATAAAGTTTAAAGTATGGACAATTATCAAATCTATAATTCATGAATTGCTCCATTTCATCTTGGTCTAACTTCATCATACATACATAATAATCAAGTTCATCATCAAAATCATAATATACACAATTATCACAGTTTGTCTTGCTTTTCATTTTCAACCTCCAAGTTATAATATTAGTTTATAATTATGTTATACCTTAAATATTGACAAGTCAATAAAGGTATTAAATTAATAGGATGTCTTTAATAATATTTGGTAACATTTACCTTAAATAGAAATCTTGTGCTATAATTATATAAAATATACTTTAGGAGGATTTGATATGAGAGGTAAAAAGAATTTACTTAGTTTGCTTGTAGTATTCTTATTGACACTATCGTTTATAATGACTCCGACTTTATGTTCAAGTTTTGCAGAAGCAGAACCTGCAGTAAAAGAAACAAGATTAAGTGTTGATACTTCGGCATTAGTTTTTCAGACTGATTTTGGGGTAAAAAATGATGCTGTTGCATCAATGAAAGGTGTAGCTTTTGGAGTAAACCCGAAACTGAAGATGTTTGATCTAACTCATGAAATTGAACCGTATAACATTTGGGAAGGTGCATACTGGTTAAGTGGAGTTGCTGAATATTGGCCAGAGGGAACAGTGTTCGTATCGGTTATCGATCCAGGGGTAGGGACAGATAGAAAGTCTGTAGTATTAAAAACAGAAGCTGGCCAATATTTTGTAACACCAGATAATGGTACACTTACATTAGTTGCTGAAAAGTATGGAATAGCAGAAATTAGAGAGATAGATGAAGCTGTAAATAGATTAAAAGACTCTGAAAAGTCCTATACATTTCATGGAAGAGATGTATATGCATATACTGGAGCAAGGCTTGCATCAGGTGCCATAACCTTTGAAGAGGTAGGTAAAGAACTACCGAAAGAAGTAGTGACTATAGATTATCAAAAACCAGAAATAAAAGATGATGCAATACATGGAATTATGACTGTAATTGATCAACCATATGGAAACATGTGGACTAGTATTCCAAGAGAATTATTCGAGGAATATGGAGTGAAAATTGGAGATGAATTGACAGTAAAAATTACTTATGAAGATCAAGTAGTCTATGAAAAGAAGATTCCTTATGTAAATACCTTTGGAGATGTAGAAGAAGGTAAGGACCTAATATATATGAACTCAGAGCTTAAGGCTGCATTTGCCATAAATATGGGCAATTTTTCAGAAGAATATGGCGTATACTCTGGTTTTGAATGGGTAGTAAGTATAAGTAAATAATAAGACAAAATAGGTAGTTTAGACTTTTACTCTGAGCTACCTATTTTATTTTGGGTTAATTATTCTAAACAAGCAGAAATGTAGGTAAAACTATCTTAATTAACTTCATTAACTTCTTTGACGTCTCTAATTTCTCTTTCAGGAAATTTTACTTGTGTTAGGATAACTGCAGCAAACATTAAAATACTTCCAAACAACTCTCTTAATGACATGATTTCATTTAAAAAAAGTGCTCCACTTATTGCTGCGAAAATTGACTCCGTACTCATAATTATGGAAGCAGTAGTTGGTGGTGTAGTTTTCTGACCTATAATTTGAAGAGTATAAGCCACTCCAACTACCATTATTCCTGTATATAATATTGGGCCTGCGCAATCTATAATAGTCTTAAGATTTGGCTCTTCAAATATTAAAGCAGAAATGATTGATAATATACCTGCGACTACAAATTGGAAGACAGATAGTTTTAAACTATTAACTCTTGATGCGTACTTACCAACCACAATAATTTGAATTGCCCAGAAAACAGTAGCAAGTAATACTATAGCATCTCCTTTTCTCATAGTGAAATTTTCATTAATACTTAAAAAGTATAAACCTATAGTAGCAAGAATAACGCTTATCCAGATTTGACCATTAATCCTTTCTTTCAAGAAGAGGCCAAAAATAGGGATTAACACTATATATAAGGTAGTTAAGAAAGCTGATTTTCCAGCTGATGTATAAATAAGCCCTATTTGTTGTAAGGAAGCACCACAAAATAATGCAACGCCACAAATCAAGCCAGCTATTACTAAATCTTTATTTTTGTAATTAGATTTTGTTTCAGCTTTATTGTCATTAGTTTTTTCTTTCTTATCTAAATAAATAATTATTGGAATTAGTATTAGGGCTCCTAATAAAAATCTAGCAGCACCAAAAGTAAATGGTTCTAGATAATCCATTCCTAGTTTTTGGGATACAAATGATGTCCCCCAAATAATAGCAGTTAAAGTTAAAAATATTTCTCCTTTTATTAAACTCATATTGATTTCTCCTTTATTGATCAGTTGCCATTAATATATTCTAACAGAAAATTTCAGAAATAGCACTATTAATAAGGATTTTATTGTATAATAAGAGGGCATTAATAAAAAAAGATATAGGAGATACAAAAAATGGAAGAAAAACTAACGCTTAAACAAAATATTTTGATAGGTTCACTACTTTTTGGATTGTTTTTTGGAGCAGGTAATATTATTTTTCCAGTTCAAATGGGGCAAGCAGCTGGAAGCAATTACATAAGAGCCACAATTGGCTTCTTAATAACTGGTGTCGGATTACCAATGCTAGGAGTTGTTGCATCAGGTATTTCTAGAAGTGAAAACTTATACGATATGGCAAAACCTGTAAGTTCTGCTTATGCAGTGTTTTTTACTTGTTTGTTATATTTGACAATAGGCCCATTGTTTGCAATACCACGTACTGCAACAGTAGCATTTGAAGTAGGGATCCATCCATTTATTAGTACTGAATATTATAGTATAGGATTATTTGTTTTTTCTTTGTTATTCTTTATATTCACACTTTACTATTCATTGAGACCAGGAAGAATAATAGATTGGATAGGTAGATATCTTAATCCAACATTTGTAATACTATTATCAATTTTATTGATTGTTTGTTTTATAAAGCCTATGGGAAATGCAAGTGATTTTGCACCACAAGGAAACTATATTAGTAGATCTTTCACTACTGGAATCTTAGATGGATATAATACTATGGATGCTTTAGCTGGGTTGGCATTTGCTATAGTTATAGTATCAAACATTGGAAAACTAGGAATATCAAACCCCAAATCAATTGCTAAAGAAACAATGAAGTCTAGCGTTGTTGCAAGTATAGGAATGGCAGTTATTTATGCTTCCCTAGCATATTTAGGTTCAACTAGTTTAGGTAGTTTAAGCCCTGCTTCTAATGGCGGACTAATACTATCTATGGCAAGTAATTATTACTTTGGTTTATTTGGACAGATTTTATTAGCAGCAATAGTAACAGTTGCTTGTCTAAAAACTGCTATTGGCCTTATTACTTCATGTTCAGAAATGTTTGTTGTATTATTTCCAAAATCATTATCTTATAGAAATTATGCAATACTATTTACAATAGTGTCATTTGTTATTGCTAATTTCGGGCTAAATAAAATAATACAACTATCAATTCCAGTGCTAATGTTCTCTTACCCTTTAGCAATAGTTTTGATAATATTATCTTTGATGGCTCCAATAATAAAGAAGAATGAAATAATTTACAAATGGACTATTGGGTTCACAATAGTTCCTGCCATGTTTGATTTCATAAACGCATTACCAGAACCTATAAAGGAGTATAAAGCTATTAAACCAATATTAACTTATGCCGATGCCTATTTACCGTTATTTGACTATGGTTTTGGTTGGACATCCTTGGCAGCCTTAGGTTTTATTATAGGCATACTACATTATGTGTATAGAAAATGAAGAAAAGTATATGATAAGAGGGTTTTAAGATATGAAAAGAATTAAAGACATTTTCACAGAACTAAATTCAAAAAGCAATTTAAATGAGGCTTTTGTGGAGGGGGTAGTTGTAGATAAAGAAACAAAAACCCTTAATATGAAAATTACTTCAAATGATTATATAGAAATAAAGCAAATTATAATACTAAATAAATATGTAAAGAAAAGATTTGCCTTGGAGGACTCTTTTATTACTGTAAAATATAGTGAAGGCACTGTTAAGAAACCAATTACTGAAGAAATGCCAGATATTATAGATTTATTATCAGATAGTTTTCCTGTTTTAAGAGCCACATTAAATAATTGTTTGTTTGAAGTATCAAATGAAGATATCAAGTTCAAGTTTAAAAATACAATTTCAAACTATTTAAAATCTAATAATTATGATAAAGAGATAGGTAAGTGTATTGAGAACATATACGGTAGTTCTTATAATATAGTTTTTTTTGACGATGTAGGCGACGAGGAAATTGAAAAGCTAATGGATGATATGCAAGCAAAAGAAATTCAAATAATAAAAGATCAAGAAAAGCAAAAGGAAGAAAATAACTTATCTCGAAGATTAGCAAATTCAAAGGAGAACACCCAGAATAGCTCAAATGGGAAAAATTCGGATGATTTAATATTAGGAAGAAGCTCTAATATAAAAGAAGCTATCTTAAAGATATCAGATATATCTCCTGATGAGGGAAAAGTTGCTATAGAAGGAGATATTACGAATGTTGATTCAAGGGAATTACGTAGTGGTAAAATTTTAGTATCTTTTGATGTCTTTGATGGCACTAATTCTATTACATGTAAATCTTTTCTTAAACCAGAGCAAGGTATTGACGTATTAGCAAGGCTAAACAATGCCAAAGGTGTTAGAATTGTGGGCAATGCTAGTTATAGTAACTATTCAAATGAAACAGAAATTATAGCCAATACTATTGTAGAAACAAGTGGAATAAAAAAAGTCCAAAGACATGATAATGCTAAAAATAAACGAGTAGAGTTACATATGCATACTAAAATGAGTCAGATGGATGCGGTTTCAAGTGCTGCAGAGCTTATAAATAGAGCAATGGATTGGGGTATGAACTCCATTGCTATTACTGATCATGGAGTAGTACAAGCTTTCCCAGAAGCACACAATTTACTAGGTAAAGATAATCCACACATGAAAGTTATCTATGGAGTAGAAGCATATTTAGCAGTTGATAAGCAATCATCTGTAATAAATGATAAAGGACAGACTATTGATACTACTTACTGTGTCTTAGACTTAGAAACAACAGGATTAACTCCAGTTACAGAAAAAATCACTGAAATTGGAATTATGAAAATCAAAGATGGAAATGTAATAGATGAATTTAGTTGTTTCGTTAATCCTGAAAAACCAATTCCAGCAAATGTAGTTGAACTTACTGGCATAACAGATGGTATGGTAGCAGATGCTGAAACAATTGAGTCTGTATTTCCAAAGATCTTGCAATTTATAGATAACTGTGTATTAGTTGCTCATAATGCTTCATTTGATATTAACTTTTTAAAACACAATGCAAGAGTTTTAGGATATGAATTTGATTATACCTATATTGATACCTTATCATTAGCCAAAGAATTGTTTCCTGAATTCAAAAGCTACAAGTTAGGCAGGATTGCTAAACAATTAGGCATAATAGTTGAAGTAGCTCATAGAGCTTTAGATGACGTTAATACAACTGTAAAAATATTTAATATTATGCTTGAAATCCTTAAAGAAAGAGGAGCCTATTATTTAAATGATATAGGCTTATATAGCTCAAATGAAGAATCTAAAAAAGAAGAGTATAAAAAACTAAACACTTATCATGCAATTATTTTAGCTAAGAACTATACAGGTCTTAGAAATTTATATAAACTTATTTCTCTCTCACATGTAGATTATTTTTACAAGAGACCCCGTATTTTAAAAAGTATTTATAAAAAATATTCGGAAGGCTTAATTTTAGGTAGCGCTTGTAGTGATGGAGAATTGTATCAAGCAATATTATTAGGAAGGTCAGATGAAGAAGTAGAAAGTATTGCTAAAGACTATGACTATTTAGAAATACAGCCTATAGATAACAATGAATACCTTGTTAAATCCGGGAGAATAGAAGATAGAGAATCTCTTAGAGATATTAATAGAAAAATCGTGAGATTAGGTGAAAAGTTAAATAAACCTGTTGTTGCTACTTGCGATGTACACTTTTTAGATCCTCAAGATGAAATATATCGACGTATACTACAAGCGGGTCAAGGTTACAGTGATGCAGATGAGCAAGCACCCTTGTATTTAAGGACTACTGAAGAAATGCTTGAAGAATTTTCATACTTAGGAGAAGAAAAAGCATATGAGGTAGTTGTAACTAATACTAATCTAATTTCAAGCATGTGTCAGCAAATAAGTCCTATTTCATCAGAAAAAGCTACCCCCCATATAGAAGGTTGTGAACAAGCTATTAAGGATATTACTTATGAAAGAGCTATAGAACTATATGGAGACCCTTTACCTGAGATATTAGAGAAGAGGTTAGAAATTGAACTAGATTCTATAATAAAAAATGGTTTCTCAGTGATGTATATAATTGCACAAAAATTAGTATGGAAATCAAATGAAGATGGATATTTAGTAGGTTCAAGAGGATCTGTAGGGTCATCAGTTGTTGCATATATGATGGGGATTACAGAAGTAAACGCACTACCAGCACATTATAGATGTCCAAAATGTAAATATTCAGATTTTGAAGATTATAATATTAAGATTGGTTTCGATTTACCCAATAAAAAATGTCCGGTTTGTGATGAGCAATTAGAAAAGGATGGAATAGATATACCATTTGAAACCTTTTTAGGCTTCAGTGGAGATAAGGAGCCAGATATTGACTTGAATTTCTCAGGAGAATATCAAGCTAAAGCTCATAAGTACACAGAAGTAATTTTTGGGAAAGGGACAACATTTAAAGCTGGGACTATAGGTACGGTGGCTGATAAGACAGCCTTCGGATATGTTAAGAAATATTATGAGGAGAGAAATATTCCTATAAATAAGGCAGAAATCAATAGGTTACTAAAAGGCTGTACTGGAATAAAGAGGACTTCAGGCCAACATCCTGGAGGCATAATTGTTGTTCCAAAAGGTCGTGAGATATATGAGTTTTGTCCAGTCCAACACCCAGCTGATGATCCGAATTCAGATATTATCACTACCCATTTTGATTATCATTCAATAGAACAGAATCTGTTGAAGTTAGATATACTTGGTCATGATGACCCTACAATGATAAAAATGCTACAAGATATTACGGGAGTAGATCCTAAATCTATACCATTAGATGATAAAGATACAATGTCAATATTTTCATCTACTGAAGCTTTGGGAGTCACACCAGAACAGATAAATTCTAAAGTAGGAACATTTGGAGTGCCTGAGTTTGGGACAAGATTTGTAAGAAGTATGTTACTAGATACAATGCCTAAGACCTTTGGAGACTTAATATGTATATCTGGCCTTTCACATGGTACTGATGTATGGATAGGTAACGCTAAGGAATTAATAGACAATAAAGTTGTAAATAGCATAAGTGAAGCTGTATGTACAAGGGATGACATAATGGTTTATTTAATAAGAAAAGGATTACCGCCAGATACAGCTTTCAAAATTATGGAACTAGTAAGAAAAGGTAAATCACTAAAGGATCCAAAATGGCCTGAACTAGAGGATATTATGAGAAAACACGATGTGCCTGAGTGGTACATAAACTCATGTAGGAAGATAAAGTATATGTTTCCGAAAGCGCATGCAGCGGCCTATGTTATGATGTCATTTAGAATAGCATGGTTTAAGGTACACTATCCTTTAGCATATTATGCGGCGTTTTTTACAATTAGATCAAAGGCTTTTGATGCTGAGTATATGATTTTTGGTAAGGAAATGGTTAAAGAAAAACTTAAAGATATTGGTATGCTAGGAAATGATGCAACTCAAAAGGATAAGGATTTATATGATGATTTGGAGCTTGTATTAGAAATGTACGAAAGGGGATACCAATTTCTCCCAATAGATATTTATAAATCTCATGCTACAGAGTTTAAGATAGAAGATGGTATGTTAAGACCACCCTTCAACAGTATACCTGGAATGGGGAATGTTGCTGCAGAAGGGTTATACAGGGCAGCGCGAGAGGAACCTTTTACATCTATAGAAGATTTAAAAAATCGTGCAAAGCTTGGAAATGTTGGGGTGGATTCTCTAAGACAGTTTAATTGTCTAGAAGGACTTCCAGAGAGCAATCAACTAAGCTTATTTGACTCACTATAGTGATAAAAGACATTTTTCAAATACTTGATTATAATTATTCTTTTAGGAGGGGAGTTTGTGAGAAGGAAAGATAGAGAAATGGGTAAGGATTTTGCTTTACAAGTCATAGATAATTCTAGCTATGGAATTGTATCAATGATTAGTGGAGAAAAGGAACCTCATGGCATTCCACTTTCCATAGCTAGAGATGAAAATATATTATATTTTCATTCTGCCAAAGAAGGAGAAAAGGTTAGCATATTCGAAAAAATTTCAGATGTCAGCGTTGTTTTTGTGGGACAAGTAAGTGTTCCAGAAATTTATACTAAGGAAGAATTAGATGAAATTTTACAAAAAGAATCTAAAGAAAGCTTGCTTACTAGTAGTGTTTTTACAACCGAATTTGAATCAGCTATTGTAAAAGGAAAGATTAAATTAGTTAAGGATAAAGAAGAAAGGCTTAAAGGTATGAGACTTATATGTCAAAAATACACCCCAAAAATGATGGATTATTTTAATATGGCTATTTGTGCTGGGTTAGAAAAAACAAATATATATAAGATAGAAATTGAAGAAATTACGGCTAAGAGAAAAAAGTTTGACAAGAATGGTGAAGAGATGAAATGGGGTAGATTTGAGTAGGTGGGTTTTACAATGATTATCATATATGATAAAATTTTAATAAAATATAGTTAACGAAGGAGTTAAACTAATGGTCATTGAGAAATTTTTGGAAATTATTATTCCTTATATTAGTAGCTCGTTAGATTTTATAGGGATTATAATTATAACCATTTCTGCTTTTAGAGGACTTGTTAAATTATTGAGTAGTAAGTTCAATTATGGTTATGACGATATAGCTATAGATTTAGCAAAGGCAATGATTTTGAGTTTAGAGTTCAAATTAGCTGCTGAATTAGCAAAAACAGTATTAATTAAATCACTAGATGAGTTTATTGTTTTGGCCTCTGTAGCAATTTTGAGAGTTGCATTGTCTATTGTCTTACACTGGGAAATAAGGACTGGTGCTAGAATACCTAAAAACAACGAAAACACAGAGATTAATGAATAGAACTTAATCAGCCTTAGTGGAGGTGTTGTATTTGGATATACAATTAGTTGGTGAAATAATACATCATTTTAAACCATATTCAATCTTAATTGATAAGACAGGAAAGATATTATGGCTGAGTAATGAGATTGAAGAATTATTTAATCCTATTGATACAGATAATGCTGCAATCATCCTAAATACAGATTTAAAAACAGTTCTTTCTAATAAAAGAGAAAAGATACTAGTAAATGAGAATATTTACTATTTGTCAAAAATATTTTTAAAAGAACAGGAAATTATTATTATAGTTCTTGATTTAATTGGCGATTATAATGAGCCAACTACTAGGTCTATATGTTTAGATGAAATAATGGATAATCTTTATGATGGTGTTTTGCTGACTGATAAGGATGGAAAAGTTGTTATTTATAATCATGCTATGGAAGAATTAGAAAAATATGATGCCAAGGATATGATTGGTAAATATATATGGGATGCTTATGGATATAATGATAGAAACAAATCAGAGCATATGCAAGTATTAAAAAGCGGAATACCAATAATTAACAAATACAAGGCTCATGCTTATAATAAAGGCAAACCCATATATAAATCATATAGTACTCATCCAATAAGAGTTGATGATGATATAATTGGAGTTTACTCAATAAGTAAGGATGAGACTAAGTTACAAAGTTTATTAACTGAATTTGTTGAATTACGAAGGCAGTATAATAAAGCAGATGATAATGATGACAAATTATATAAAAATGGTACTAGATTTAATTTTTCAGACATAATAGGTTCTAGTAAAGTCATGAAAACTTTAATCAAAGAAGCTGAAGCGATATCATGGCTAGATAATAGTATACTTCTAGTAGGTGATACAGGAACTGGGAAAGAGGTATTTGCTCAAAGTATTCATAACTTTGGCAAAAGAAGTATTGAACCCTTTATTGGCATTAATTGTTCTGCTATTCCTGAGAATTTGCTTGAGAGTATATTATTTGGTTCTGTAAAAGGTGCATATACTGGTGCTATTGATTCTTCTGGACTTTTTGAAGAAGCAGGAGAAGGAACTATTTTTCTGGACGAATTAAATTCAATGCCAATTAATATGCAAGCAAAATTACTAAGAGTACTTCAAGAAAGAACAATCAGAAGGGTAGGGGGAAAAGAAAACTATCCTGTTAAATGTAGAATCATAAGTGCCATGAATGAAGATCCTCTAATGTTAATAGAAGAAGGAAAATTAAGACAGGACTTATTTTATAGAATATCAGGTTATAACTTATATATACCTCCGTTAAAGGATAGAGGTAATGACTTGTTTGAGTTTACCGAATATTATATTTCGAAATTTAATCTTTCCATGGGTAAAAATGTAGTAAGCATAACTGATGAACTTAAAGAAATGATGGAAAACTATGATTGGCCTGGAAATATAAGAGAACTAGAACATTTTATCGAAAATATTATGGTTAGGACCAATGACAATGATAGATTTTTGGATCCAAGTAATATACCGTCTTATATATTGGATGCCATGGTTTCAAATAATAATATTAATATAAAGCTTAAGGAAGCTAACGAATCATTAGAGGAAATTTTAGGGAAGATTGAAAATAAAATTATTGTAAAAAGTTTGGATAAGAATAAATGGAATGTGACTAGAACTGCAAATGAATTAGGCGTTACAAGACAAAGTTTAATTTACAGAATGAGAAAATTAAATATCAACAGGGATTAGAGTGTTTGAAAATGCAACAAAGTGTTTGAATTTGAATAAGTACAAAATAGCCCATTGGTGAACCAAGTGTTTGAAAAACAAACACTTGGCTTTTTAACATTTGTACATTTGAAAACGATATCCTGATTAATGGCTGCTTTATTAATTTAAGAAGTTGGCACAGTTATTGCAATATAATTTAATGAATTATATTGCGATAATTGAGGATTAACTACTATCAAATGATTCAATTTATTACTAGTCTAATATTAGTCAGGATTTAGAAGTATCTATTTGATTATAGATTTAAAGAAATATTAGATAATACTACAATAACCGAAGGAAGGTGACAAATTGAAAGCTACGTTGGTAATTGAAAATATTGAAAATTTAATAACAATTAAGGGAGAAAACAAAGCTAGGGCAGGTTCACAACAAAGTGAAATCGGGCTAATCAAGAATGGAATAATAGCCGTTAATAACGATAAAATAATTTATGTTGGAGAGGGCGGTTTGCCAAATAATATAAAAACTGATAATAATACAATCATATTAAATGGCAAGGGGAAAACTGTTACACCTGGACTAATTGATCCTCATACGCATTTAATTCATGGTGGCAGTAGAGAAAATGAGCTGTCTATGAAGTTAAAAGGAAAAGATTATCTTGAAATCTTATCAGCTGGTGGGGGTATCCATTCTACAGCAAAGGCAACTGAAAATGCAACACTGGATGAGCTATATCAAAAAGCGGAGAAAAGTTTAAATATAATGCTTAGCTTTGGTGTAACAACTGTAGAAGCGAAATCTGGTTATGGTATTGGTAGCTTTAATACTGAACTTAAACAAATAGAAGTTGCAAATTTATTAAACAAAAATCATCCAGTTGATTTGATTTCAACCTTCATGGGTGCACATGCAATCCCAGATGAATACAAAGATAATCCTGACTTGTTTGTTGATAAACTAATTGATGATATGATTCCATATATTGCAGAAAATAAACTAGCAAAGTTCTGTGACGTTTTCTGTGAGGAAGGGGTGTTTACTGTAGATCAGTCTAGGAGAATACTAAATGCAGCTAAAACAAATAGACTAATACCAAAAGTTCATGCAGATGAGATAGTATCTCTAGGTGGTGCTGAATTGGCCGCAGAAGTAGGTTGTATATCAGCAGAACATTTAATAGCTGCTAGTGATCAAGGTATAAAAGATATGGCGGAAAAAGGAGTTATAGCTGTATTATTACCAGGAACAAGTTTTAATCTACAAAAGGGAACTGCTGCCAGAGCACGAAAAATGATTGAAGAAAATGTCCCGGTTGCAATATCTACTGATTATAATCCTGGTAGCTGTCCAAGTGAAAACCTTCAACTAATGATGACATTGGCTTCACTGACTTTAAGAATGATGCCAGAAGAAGTAATAGTTGGAGTAACAATAAATGCAGCTGCTGCTTTAGGTTTAGAAAAAGAAGTTGGTTCGCTAGAAATTGGAAAGAAAGCTGACATTGCAATTTTTGATGCACCAAACTTAGACTATATGATTTATCATTTTGGAATAAATCATACAGAAAAGGTTATAAAAAATGGGAAAGTTGTATATGAAAGAAATTAATAAG
>JAAYNS010000065.1 GCA_012520755.1 Tissierellia bacterium | reverse complement strand
TCTAATAATCAATAGTATATTTACTTATTTTTTCTTTTGCGAAGTCAAGTATATATGAATTGTAATCTCTATCTTTTACTAATTTCTTAGATGCATTTATAATAATCCTCATTTCCCTTTCTGTAAGCCCTAAGTATTTGTTATTAATGAATTGCTCAATCTTTATATCACTTAATATCTCTCCATTTATCTCTATATCTATATAAACATCTTTATAATGATTTGTTATTTCTCCATAGTTATATATTCTATTATCATAAAGATGTACTCTTCTTATCCCTTGGTTCATTACCATACACCTCCGTTTATTTAGTCCTCACTTTTCAATATGTTATATATTGTCTGCCTAGTTACTTTTAATTTCTCTGCTATTGCTACCTTACTAAGTCCCATCCCAAGTAATTCCTCTATTACTTCTTTTGTTACCTCTGATTTACTTACATTATCATAGCCTTTTTTAATTCTCTCACTATGCTTAACTTCTTCTCCTGTCTTCTCAACTAGTATCTTATTATCTATTTTTATACGTCTGATTTCCTTTTCCAATAAGCCTATCTTTTGTAATGCATTGATATGTTTTTCAGGTACTAAGTTTGTTAGCTTATTACGTGCATCTGCAATGTAATCATTAAGCATATCTTCCATCTGCTCTTTTGTATATTCAACTTTCTCTGTATTACCTTTTATACAATCTAGCTCTGATTCTAATTTCTTAGCTAGTAAACCTTTTTCAATAGCCACTAATTTCAATGCCTCATAATCCAAATCAATGTAGTTTGTTTTATCTTTTATATCCTCCAACTCATTCTTTAATTTCTTATTTTTCTCTTCTAGTTGATAAATCAATGAGTCTACGCCTTCATCTTTACTTTTTAAATCTTTAATTACTATAAAGTTTGATATAGCTAATTCCTCAAGCTGTCTTAGGTACTCAATGTTCACAGTTACTGTGCCTTTGTATTGGTTAACCTCCATTATCGTAGCCTCTTCGATTCCTAAGCTATATTCATCTATTTTACTTGCTCTACCAATTTTATCTAGTAACATATCCTTTCCCTCCAACTTTTTTAAATTATATCTATAATAAATTAACTGTATGTTTACATGTCGTTTTTGTAAAAATAACTGTTGCCCATCTTTTTACACATTGCAATTTTAAAATAAAAAAGTCAGCATAAACTACTTTATTTGTTTATCCTGACTACTTATGTTATAGTATGTAAACTTATCTTGTCTTTCCCGTTTTACACTTTTATTTTCTTCCACCGTTATGTATTCAATTTTTACCTCTAATGTTACTCTGAATGTTTGTAGTGTAAAAATAACAACGTAGAAATGTAAAAATAACTGCTAATATTGAATTTAATGTAATTACTATTTTTCCTACATTGCTATACTTGAAAATGATATTTGTATATTAAAATACATAGGTTGTATTGATTTTACACTTCCATTGCTATTTATAGGTTTCTAATGCATCTACAGATAAACTCTAAAAATTTATCTATTGCTTGCTGATTTCTAGCTATGTAATTTTATTCAATCAATAATTGCTCATTTCTCCTGACCATTGTTAGGTCTCTAAATCGACTTTGTCCATCTCTTTTAGCTATGTTTTATTCTTCCCAACACTTATGTAATACATATAGACCAGTAGTTTTATTCTTTGATACCATTGCATTAATATTAGGTTTAGTTGCTTTCCTTTTCAATCCAGTTGCTATATTTCTTATGACCATTGCTTTATTTCCAGCTGACATTGTAATCTTGCCTTCGCAGTTGCTTACTCTCTTTTTAGTTGTTCTGTAACTTTTGATTCCCCTTCTTTTCCTTAAATGCCTTCCAAACTAAGCTTTCTTTTATTTTTCATTTGTTTATTGTTTTCTTCCTTCATATAAACTCATACTGCTGTCTTACTGTTTAACTTTTTATCAACTGATTATTTTTAAAATTTTTCTTGAAATCAACTTATCTACCACGAAAAAAATGAGGGTGAAATTTCTGACTGTAATCAGTTTTTTTTTTCCCTCTGTATTATCTTGAAAAGCTATAATGTATACTAACTTCATAATTTCACAAATTTTTTCTACTTGGAAATTCACCAAAACTTTTTAACTATTAAACGTCTATAATTTGATTTGAATGTATTGGTTGTAATGATTTATATTTGGCTTTACCTTTGTATTGGAAACAACTAGGGTTACTTGGCTCTATGGTTGCCTTCATTGTAATAAACCTAAGGCTACTTGGTCACTTAGCTACTTGATTGGAAACAATGTGTACACTGTACCCATTACTTGGTTCTGTAGTTACTAAGTAAACTCCCATTGCCTACATTGTTCCAGCCTTCGTTACTGTTAAACCTGTTATGATTACATTTCCTATCGTTAGTCCACCATTATCACCTTGTTAGCCTGTTTCTTTCTATAACTGGTTCTTTTTTACTTTTTCATCTGTCCTATCACCCATTTAATTGCTATCCACTGGCTGCCGTTTGCTCATCTCCTATCTTTAACTGTCCTCTTACAAGCTGTTCAATAAACTCTAATTAAAATTGATGTCCTTATTCTCTGTTATCCAATATGATTAAAATGAGTACAATGTACTCATGATATAGTACCTTTCAAGCCTTCGTCCTTGATATGAATCAGATGTGTACACTGTACTTGTCCTTTAATTGCTTGAATTGAATTGATTTCACTTCTACAAATGCTCATTTATAGTTGCTGGTTTGGTGACTTTTGTGACTTCTGTGTTCCAACTTTTCCTGTTTGTTACTTTCAAAGCCTCCAGCCATTCATTCCTACTGTTCCTACTACTCCTGCTGTTCCTGCCTTCCTTGTATTAATGGGAAACAACTAAGGTTACGAGGCTACTTGGTTACGTGGAGTGGAGGCACTTCGTGCCCTATTTATCCGTTAAACTCTAAAATAATCTTTAGCATTACTGCTTTTTTCAAATGTAAAGATTTCTGTTACATCTTTCCTACCTAGAATATTGTATTTATCTTTATTCGCCTTAGCTATACATAGTGAGTATTCAACCTTAAACATTATGTTAACGTCTATTCTTTTAGCAATGGATTCTACTAAATAAATTGGTACCATTGAACTAAACTTCCAAAGGTCTTCTATCTTTATATTATGATTAGTTATATCACCCTGCTCTATATGCTTTTCACTCATAAACTCTTTTGTATCATCTTCATAATATAAGTCTATTTCATCTATAATTCCTGTTACTTCTACTGATTCTAACTCCTTTATTTCAAGCTCTTTTAAATAATCTAATGCCATTTTTTCTATTCTTCTTTTAAATACATTTTTTGCCAACATATACACTGTATTTTCATAAAAATATTTGAATTTACTTCTAATGTCATTGATTACCCTAAATATCTCTCCGTTTGGAATCACCTTCCATTTGAATCTTTCATAAATTAACATTCTTTCCTTAATTTCTTTAACGCTCATTTCTTCTAATTTTATTTGTTCTAACTTCATGTATTTATTCCTCCTAATGTTTTATATTTAGTGACTTTTATGACTTAATTCTAGCTTTTGTACTTATTATTAAAGCCTATATCCCTTCATGTTTCCTATCTATAAGTTTTCTTATATTCATTTCATTAGCTTTGTTCATTTCATTAGCTTTGTTCCCTCCATTCTCTGTTCTATAGTTATATTTAAACACATAAGAATATTGGACAAATTGAAATGCTCTTTCAATGCTTTATGTGAAAATAACCATAGTCCTATGGTTCTATGGTTACGCTTGGTACATGTTTATGTATTTTGAATGGGAATTTATTAATTTGTGCCTATAAACATTAAAAAACACCTAATGCCTTCTTGACATTAGGTGTTCTCAATTTATATTAAGTTTACTTTTTAAGCTTGTCCTCCATTTGAAGGTATATGTCCTGTCTTAGTTTTGTTAGCGGCTCTTTTAACGCATCTTTTCCCATGAAACTGAACCATGTACTAAATACATCAAATGGTACATCTAATCCTTGTAATTTTTCATATACGTTTTCACCATATTCAAAGTATTCTTTCACATTTTTCTTAACCTCTGTAGCCTCTTCTAAATGTGCTTGA
>JAAYNS010000064.1 GCA_012520755.1 Tissierellia bacterium | reverse complement strand
ACTTTGTTAAGGACTTTTTTTGTAATCATTCTATTTGTTTTCTTATTTATTGGCCCAATCCCATTGGCGTATACCATAACTTTTTTATTCATTATCTTGGCTAAAGACATAACAGTTAAATAATATAATAAAGATCTTGTACTAGTCACATCCTGTAATAGACTTCCACCACCACTTATAAATAGAGAACATTTTTTTATAGAAAAAACCACATCCCTAAAATTGAATCTATTTACAGCCTTAACTGGATACATATCTTCTGTTTTTTTTGGATTATTAGACAGAACTGTAATATCTAAATCCTTGTCAATTTCTCTTAAATCTTTGACTATGGCTTTTAGGATTGCATCATCACCACTGTTATCGAAGCCATAGTATCCGGACATAAGTATAGATTTCATATATCTCATGATAATCTCCTCTTATCTTCTTTATCCAAAATTGTATTATATATTTCTAAATGCGTCTTAGCCATAGAATCATATGAGAAGTTTTTCTTAGCATCTTCATATATATTAGTTCCCATTTCTTTTAGCAATTCTTTATTATCTAGGAGGTATAGAATCTTGTCTGCAAGAGTCTCATAATCTCCAACATCAATTAAATATCCATTAGATCCATTATTGACTAGTTTACTAATGCCACCTACCTTTGTAGATATCATTGGTTTATGCATTCTAGCCCCTTCAAGTACTACATAAGGAAAGCCTTCACTGATTGATGTCAGGACATTTATATCTATAGAATTCATAAAAGAATTGGAATCTTTAACAAATCCAAGGAAATATACATTTGAGTCTATTCCAAGACTTGAAGTCATATTCTCCAACTTATCTTTATTTTTACCCTCTCCACCTATTAAAAAGATAGTATCCTTTCTCTTCTTCAAGACCAAGTCTGCTGCTTTTATAAATGTTTCATGATCTTTTATTTCCTCAAGTCTAGCTAGTATCCCAACTACATTCTTTTCTTTGAAATCAATACTATATTGAGCAAGAAAATCTTCTCTAGATGTAAATTCTAACTCAGATTCAAAATCAATCCCATTGTAAACAACATTTATCTCCTTGCTATTAAAACCTCTTTCAACAAGTGTGTTTTTAAGGCTCTCAGATACTGCTATAAAATTATTAAATCGTTTTAATGCAGTTTTATTAAGAGCAGTAAAGATTATCCTCTTATATAAAGTATCCTTAAAATCCAATCTATAATCACTATGAACTGTAGTTAGCATAGGTATCTGAATCTTTTTCCTTAAAAACATAGCAATAAAATTAGCTCTGGCACCATGACAGTGCACTATATCATACTCTTCATCATTAATTAAATCAGCCAATCTATTAACAACAGTCATATCCGATCTATTTCTTTGTTTAAAAATTTCGATATCAATTCCTTCTTTTTTTGCATCTTCATAAAATGTATCTTCTATAAAGCATATAATCTTTACATCTATTAACTTACTTAATCCTTTTACAAGTGAAATTATATGGGTTTTTGCTCCCCCTGTATCTCCGCCACTTATTAAATGAAGTATTCTCAATAATATGCCTCCTCTCTACTATGAACTAGCATCAGCTTTAGGTGCATAGGTGTTTATTAAAGCTACAAAAATCCAAAAATATGCTATCATAGCTGGAACTTCAAAAATATTTTCTACAAAATTCTGTGCCAATACCCCTAAGCAACCAGAAAGCATTCCTATAACGACAATCCTCTTATTGAAATCCCTTTGCCTT
>JAAYNS010000063.1 GCA_012520755.1 Tissierellia bacterium | reverse complement strand
ATGCCATTGCAGCTGTACCAATTATTGATGCAAGAGCTGTTGCAGTAAATACTCCACCTAAATCCATTCCTGTTTCTGCTAGCATATTAGGATTAACAATTAGTATGTATGCCATAGTCATAAAAGTAGTTATACCAGCAATGATTTCGGTTTTCACATTTGTCTCATTTTCATTTAACTTAAAGCGTCTTTCTAAAAAACTATCATTATTTACATTATTCACAAAAATACCTCCTTTTTATTTGATAAAAATTTTCTACTCTCCTTCCTTTACTATTTTGATTCTCTGAATAATTTTAATAATTGATAATATAAAATTACTAGACACCATCCTAAATGTCAATGGTTAATTGTCTTCTACGGCTGTTAATATTTCAAAATTATTCACATCTACAATTCCTTTATCAGTAATCTTCCACTCTGCAGACGTTGATAGTGATAAGAAAGATAGATGCATAAATGGTGCATGAACCTTACATCCTAAATCAATCTTTACAATTCTCTCAAGTTCAGCAATCTTTTCACTAACCTCATGACCACTTAGCTCATCAGTTATAAGCCCTCCTACTGGTAGTCTCATATCAGACAGTACCCTACCTTTATTTGCTATAGCGATACCGCCTCCTATTTCAATAACTCTATTTACAGCCAATGTCATATCCCTTACATTAGTTCCCACAACAATAATATTGTGAGTATCATGAGCTATGGACTCTGCAAATGCACCTTCTCTCATTCCAAAGCCTTTTACAAAGGCTTTCCCAATATTGTTCTTTCTACCATATCGTTCTATTACAGCTATTTCTAATGTATCTGTAGAAGTGTCTGGTTGAACTATACCATTGTATACTTTAATAGTTTCCCTATGCTTGCTGGTTAAATTTTGATCAGGTATAAGACCAATACATCTTACTATTGCACTACTACCTTTGGCTTTAATCTCTAGATCCTTTTCATTAATATATTCTATCTTTACTGATGATTTTACTTCCTTAGGATATGTGTATTTAGGCAGATCCATTAGTAGTTCCCCGTTTGCTGCTACTAACTTTCCATCTATAAATACTCCTTCGACTCGCATGCTTTTTAAATCCTCTATTACTGCAATATCTGCAATTTTGCCAGGAGCCAATACCCCCACCTCATCAAGATTAAAATACGTAGCTGGATTTATTGTAGCCATCTGTATTGCTTCAACAGGGTTTACTCCTTCTTTTATTGTTCTTTTTATTATTTCGTTCATATGACCTAGTATTTCTAAATCTTTAGCTACCATATCATCAGTAGCCAAAATACATCTTCTGGAATCCATTCCTTCTTCTGTAACAGCTCTTATACATTCAGCCATATTTCTTTGAGTTGACCCCTCTCTCATAAAAAGATATACTCCCTGTCTTAACTTCTCAACAGCTTCTTCTTTAGTTGTAGTCTCATGGCATGAACATCTTCCACCTGTAGAAATAATATGAGCCGCCAATTCTTTTCCAAATAATTCAGGAGCATTACCATCCACTACCATATTCTTTGATTTTGCATACATAGTTGATGATAATAGGTCTGTAATAACTTCAGGTGTATTTCTATATACATGTTTAGCATTACTAAAACCTTGTAGCTCACCTATACCAATAATATTAGGGTAATTTAACAAATCTTTCATATCTTTTGAAGTAATGTCATATCCTGCAGTTTCTAAATCAGGGCAGTCAGGAGCCATAGCAGGAACTACTAAACTAACCTTATTTGGCACTCTAGCTATTTCATCTGCCATAGCCTTCATTCCCATTGGTCCTAAAGCATTTCCGATTTCATGAGGATCTGCTATTAATGTAGTTGTTCCAGAAGGGATTGATAGCCTTGAAAATTCAGTAATAGTAAGCATACTAGACTCAAAATGCATGTGAGAATCTATAAAGCCAGGAGATAGATATTTACCTCTAACATCAATATTCACTGTCTCTGGACCTACCAAATCATCACAATCTCCTACTAAAACTATATATTTTCCCTTTATAGCAATACTAGCTGTATATATTTCTCTAGTGAGTACATTAACAACTTGACCTTGATAAAGTACTATATCCGCGTAGTCCCTATCCCCCATAAGCACATCTATAATATTCCTATATTCTATTGCCTGTTTCAGGTATTCCGTCTTCAATAATCTTTAACCCCCCTCCTATCAATCGTTAATAGTCAATTGTAATGTTATCTACTATACCTACTATTGACGCATCAATAGGTGAATCCAATTTTTCCGCAGCAATTCT
>JAAYNS010000062.1 GCA_012520755.1 Tissierellia bacterium | reverse complement strand
TAGGGTTAGGGCTTCAGCCGTAGAATGTTCCCAATCACACTTCGCTTTGCTTGTGTTCTTGGACATTCCTGGCATGAGACCTACCACTATTTATTTCATAAATAGGGTTAGGGCTTCAAAAAAAACATTCTATAGATTTACTATAGAATGTTTAATGCTAAATATATCTTATTCAGACTTTAACTCATCTTTACATGTTGGACAGATATTCTTGCCCTTAAAAGGTTTTACGTCCTTTGCTTGTCCACAGAATATACAAGCAGGTGCATATTTCTTAAGAATAATTTGATCATCTTCAACGAATATTTCTAATGCGTCTTTAATATCGATGTCCAAATTCCTCCTTAATTCAATAGGGATTACAACCCTACCTAAATTGTCTACCTTTCGTACAATACCTGTTGATTTCATCTAGATTACCTCCTATGACTAATAGTGTGATTGATATTTCGAATACTGCACTGTATAATTATACCATAAGAACAAAATAATTCAAACCCAACAAATGGAATAAGATATGACAAAAAAGAATATGTACTGGAGGCTGCAAATGCTAGACATAAACAGAGAATTGAAGGAAAAAATTGCCAATGTAAGTTCATCATTAGAAAGCAAGTACAAAAATATTTTTTCCTTAGATAAATACCAATTAAGAGATTTAATAAAAAACAATATCGGTGAAATAAAGAAAATGAAAAAGTTGGGAAATGAAACATTGACCAAATATCAAAAACAAGGGGGCATAGTAGGTGTAGATGGTTCTAATAACAAAGTAGGCGGAGCCTTTCCCCATTATATTGAAATATATCAAGCCTTAGCAAAATCAACATTTATGAAAGATAAACCACTTTTCAAAACAGACATATACACCCCCCTATTAACAGAAAGCCTAGGGAATCTTTTAGAAAGTGAAGAAAACAAAAATGAGGACAAGAAAAATGAAAGACTAGCCACCTTAGAAGTTGAAGCAGCCATTGCAAGCATAGATAAATTAAAACCCTATGCCATCATGATGGATGGAGGACTAATCAGATACAATATATATTCAGGTGACAAATGGACAGAATTAAAAACTAGATGCGAAGAAGAAGGAATCATACTATTTGGCATAATTAAGGACATAAAAACATCAATAATAGCTGATACATTAATTGAGCAAAATAAAGGAATTGACAGGCGAATCTATGATAGAGAAATACTCTTTGGAGTATTAGACTATGGCGAAATGATACTAATCCAAGAATTTGCCAATAAAAAAGAATCCCAAGGCTACGCCTCAGTATTCCTAAGATCCTCCCTACAGCCATCAGTAATAGGGATGGATATAATAGATAGCCAAAGAGAACACCTAGAAGAAATGGCAAACCTAGTATTTACCCTAACACCAGAAAACAGCAGAGGAGTCCCCCTATGGCTAGACATAGTGGACCAAGAAGTAAAACTAACAGACCAAATGACAAAAAGTCTCTTAGAAACCCACATGGACCGAGAAATCTACCAAAGATTCTTCCTCTCAGAAAGAGCAAAACGCTAAACCAAGCAAAAAGAACAGTGGGTACAATGTGCAAATCCATAGACATATTTGGAATGATAAGACCGACATATGAAAGATTCGATTGAAGTATCCGACTAAGAGAAAAAATCGTTTAGGTTTGCACTGTGTGAGCGATAGCGAGTTTGCGAACCTATTTTTTCTCGTGTCGTGATACTTCTCGAATTTTGAATTCGGCGTGTCGTTCATTCCAAATATGTCGTGGCCCGCCATTAACAAACTAAACCAAGCAAAAAGAACCGTCCCCTTTGCTTGTTTGCAAATATGTCGTAGCCCGCCATTAACAAGCAAACCAAGCAAAAAGAACCGTCCCTTTTGCTTGAAAAAATAGAATGGAGTGATAATTTGAAAGTTGTTGGAATCACAACCCAGCAGGAATTCTTCATAGGTTCCAAAGACCGGAACTATAGGATAAATGAATTTTTAATAGTAGAAGATACATATCAAGGAAAGCTTATAGGAGAAGTAGTAGAAGCTAAAACCTACAATAGATATATCCCCTTAAATATTGATGGAGACTTTGTAGATAATAGTGTATTAGAGTCATTAAAATCATTAGGCTATGATATTGACGAAGACACAATATATATAGCAAAAGTACGTCTCCTAAACGAAGCCCTATATCCAGTACAAACAGGCTCAGATGCTAGACTTCCAAAATTCTCCGAAATAAAAAGCCTAATGATCAATACAAGTCCAGAAGATGGTTTGGTCCTAGGAGTAATAAGAAACACTGACCATGTAGCAAAAGAAATGGATAATGAATATAAAAACCTACTTCACACCTTTGAAGAAGGACAACTTATACCACAAAAAGAATTACCATATATCTTAGATATTCGATCAATGCACCAATATCCCCACATAGGAGTATTTGGCGGATCTGGTTCAGGCAAGTCCTTTGGTCTAAGGGTAGTCCTAGAAGAACTAATGCTGCAAGACATACCTACCCTAGTCCTAGATCCTCATTATGAAATGGACTTTTCCCATACAGCCATAGAAAACTCCCCAGACTTTAATAATAGATTTAAGTGCCTTCAAATCGGAATCCACATTGGGGTAAAATTTGAAGACCTATCGGCAGGGGATTTAAAAAACCTATTAGATGCAGCAGGTAGACTTACTGATTCAATGAACAATGTAGTCGATGTCCTCTTTAAAAGAAGAGACTCATATTATAGCTTTTCCAATAGGCTTCAAATGCTACTAGATGCCCAAGAAGAAGGAAGTTTATCAAGGATAGAAGCCCGTATAGAAAACGCCCAAAGCGAAGAAGAAAGAAAGGCTTGGAAAGAAAGGAAAGACTTATACGAATCCTTCGACAAGACCTGCCCATATAGCTCGGTAAGAGGGATTTCCTGGAGACTTAGAAGGCTAGGTAACGATGGAGTCTTCTCAAAAGATATCAGGGAAATTGAAGATGGCTTACAAAATGGGAAACTAATTGTAATCCAAGGAAACACTAGAATCCTCCAAGTCTTTAGCACATATCTATTAAATAATCTCTACCACAAAAGAAGAGAGTACAAAGATGCCATATACAAAAAAACAAATGCAGACTATTTCCCACCCTTCATAGTAGTTACAGATGAAGCTCACAACTTTGCCCCTAAGGGCTATGATTCACCCTCAAAATCCATACTAAAAGAAATATCACAAGAAGGTAGAAAATACGGAGTCTTTCTAATACTTGCAAGCCAAAGGCCTACCCTCCTAGATGAGACAATCACTGCTCAACTAAACACAAAGCTAATATTTAGAACTGTAAGGGCATCTGACATAACGACAATAAAAGAAGAAACAGACATAACCATAGAAGAATCAAAGCGCCTTCCATATTTAAGAACAGGTGATGTATTCATATCCTCCGCCTCAATGGGAAGAACTGCCTATGCAAGAATAAGGGCTGCCTATACAAGTAGTCCTCATGTGGAAAACCCCTTTGACGAACTCAAATCAAAGACCAAAGAAGAAGACGAAAAGTTTTACCAATTAATAATGAATAAACTACCAATAAATGACATAGAATTAGTTCATATCATAAGTGACATAGAAAAAGAGATAAATTTAACATATACAGTAAATTCCTTGGAAGAAAAGATAGAGGATATGGTCAGAAAAGGGTATATATCAAAAAGAGACACAATATTTGGATATAGGTATGAAAAGGCCAATGATAATTAACCATTGATTATAAAGAGGGGCTGATACCATGGATTACAGGGCATATGAATATTATGGAGCCCATAAAATACAAGAGGATGGAAAAGAATATGTCAGATTCACTCTTTGGGCTCCAAATGCAAAAGAAATTTACTTAACAGGAGATTTTAACCAATGGAATGATAATAATCTACCCCTCCAAAAAATTGACAAGGGGAATTGGACAATTAAAATCCAAGGGGTAAATGAATTTGATAGCTATAAATATAGAATAATCACATGGGATAACAAAGTCCTATATAAGGCTGACCCCTATGCCTTTCATGCTGAAACGCCACCAAAAACCGCATCAAAATACTATGATATCAAGGATTTTGAATGGACGGATAAAAGATGGATGTCTAAGAGAAACTCAAATCTAATAAATAAAGCAATGAATATTTACGAACTAAACCTATATTCATGGAAAAGAAAAGAAAATGGAGAGGTCTATTCATATAGGGAACTAGCAGACGAGCTTATCCCATATATTAATGAAATGGCCTATACACATATAGAATTAATGCCAATAATGGAACATCCATTTCATGGTTCTTGGGGGTATCAAATAACAGGCTACTATGCACCAACCAGTAGATATGGTACACCAAAAGATTTTATGTACCTTATAAATGAATGTCATAAAAAGAATATAGGAGTCATATTGGATTGGGTACCAGCTCATTTTTGCAAAGATGACCACGGCCTAAGACAATTTGACGGAAAGACTTGCTATGAATCCTCTCATCCCTATAGGGCAGATAATGACCTATGGGGAACAGTAAACTTCGATTATTCCAAAGATGAAGTAGTCAATTTCTTAATCTCAAACGCAAAATACTGGCATGAATACTACCATATTGATGGAATGAGAATAGATGCTGTAGCATACATGCTATATCTAAATTCCACAGGAAAAGATATAAAAAACCAATATGGTGGCAGCGAAAACCTAGAAGCCATTGAATTCATAAAAAAACTTAATTATGAAGTCTTTAAAAGCTTCCCAGATACTATGATGATTGCCGAAGAGTCATCGGCTTGGCCCTTAGTTACATATCCTACAGACCTAGGTGGATTGGGCTTTAATTATAAATGGAACATGGGATGGATGAATGACATATTAAAATACATGGAGATGGATCCCGTCTATAGAAAAGATAATCAAAAAGCCTTAACCTTTACAATGACCTATGCCTTTTCAGAAAATTATATCTTGCCTTTAAGCCATGATGAAGTAGTCCACGGCAAGAAATCCCTATTAAACAAAATGCCCGGAGAATATGAAGAGAAATTTGCCGGCTTAAGATTATTATATCAATATATGTATGCCCATCCAGGCAAAAAACTACTTTTTATGGGAGGAGAGTTTGGCCAGTTTATAGAATGGAACGAGAATCAAGCCCTTGATTGGTTTTTATTAGATTACGAAATGCATTCTAAAATGAGAAAATTTGTCATAGATTTAAATAAACTATATAAAAAAGAAACTTGTCTCCATTGGATAGATAATTCCTTTGATGGCTATAGGTGGATTGAACATGAAAACCATCAAGAAAGCATCATTGCCTTTGAAAGAATTGGAAAAGATGAAGACAAGCTAATAGCAATATTTAATTTTACCCCAGTAGCTAGGCCAATATATCCAATAGGAGTAGATGAAGAAGGCAGCTACAAAGTAATTTTAAATAGTGACCATACTAAATATGGTGGCAACACAAAAAGAAACAAATCATATAAAACATCAAAAGAGGAAATCCATGGAAGGAAATATACTCTTAGAGTTGACTTGCCAGGTTTAAGTTCACTATATTTAAAGTTAAATAAATAGTAGTAGAAACAAGGGGGGGACAATATGGTTGAAAACAAAGTTGTAGCAATGCTCTTAGCAGGTGGTCAAGGTTCAAGATTAAAAGCTTTAACTAGGAAAATAGCAAAGCCAGCAGTACCATTTGGTGGGAAATACAGAATCATTGATTTTGCCTTAAGCAATGCAACAAATTCAGGTATTTCAGACATAGGAATATTGACACAATATAAACCATATCAATTAAACACACACATAGGTATTGGTCAAGCATGGGATTATGATAGAAATGTAGGAGGCCTAAGACTATTATCACCTTTTACATCTGAAGATGGAGGTAGATGGTACACAGGTACAGCAAATGCAATTTTTGAAAACATCGACTACTTAGACGAACTAAATCCACAGTACGTATTAATATTGTCAGGAGACCATATCTACAAAATGGACTATAGGCAATTGCTAAAAGAACACAAGGAGAAGAATGCAGATGTAACAATTTCCGTAATAGAAGTACCCTGGGAAGAAGCATCAAGGTTTGGAATTGTAAACACAGATGAAGAAATGAAAATCGTAGAATTTGATGAAAAACCTAAAAATCCAAAGAACAATATGGCTTCTATGGGGATATATATGTTCAATTGGGGAGAATTAAGAAAATACTTAATCAAAGATAGCAAGGATCCAGACTCAGAACATGACTTTGGTAAAAATGTGCTGCCAAGTATGCTTAAGGATGGAAAAAGAATGTATGCGTGGCACTTCAAAGGCTATTGGAAAGATGTAGGAACAGTAAGAAGCTATTGGGAAGCCAATATGGATTTAATAGACCCTGATAACGAATTAGATATGTATGATAAAGATTGGAGGATATTCACAAGGAATAGGAATCTTCCACCTCATTATTTATCAACAAGTTCAAAGGTTAAAAACTCCCTCATAAATGAAGGCTGTATAGTAAGAGGTGAAGTAACAAACAGTGTACTCTTTAGCGATATCCTCATTGAAAAAGGAGCAAGGGTAAATAACACAGTAGTATTATCTAATAGTACCGTAGAAGCTGGTGCGGAAGTAAACAATGCCATCATACTCGAAGGAGTTAC
>JAAYNS010000061.1 GCA_012520755.1 Tissierellia bacterium | reverse complement strand
TTTTTCTATTATCTATAGTGGAAATATTATAGTAGTAAAGTGGACATATAATTAGAAAATGGTTAAAATATAGGTATTAAAGATAAAGGAGTATTCTTAATGAGTAATCGTATTATAGTCGTAGGCGGTGGTGCGGCTGGAATGATGGCTGCAATAGTTGCAAAGCGTAAAGGTGCTATTGTTACTCTATTGGAAAGAAATGATAGGGTTGGTAAGAAGCTGCTAACTACTGGCAATGGTAGGTGTAATTATACCAATTTAAACTTAAGTATGGATAATTATCATGGGATTAATAGTTCTTTTTCAGAATTTGGATTAACTGAATTTAATCAAAATGATACAATAGATTTTTTTGAAAAACTGGGCATAAGTCCAGCTAATGAAGATAATGGAAAAGTATTCCCCTTATCATTTCAAGCTTCATCTATCCTTGATGTATTAAGATATGAATTGGAGTATCAAGGAGTTGAATTAATAACTAATGCTTATGTAGTTGACATATCTAAAAAAGATAAATTTATTGTGAAACTTAAAGATGGTAAAGTTTTCACTAGTGATAAGGTTATTATGGCAACAGGTGGAATGGCAATGCCAGCTAGTGGTTCTGATGGAAATGGATATTCTATATTAAAAAAACTAGGCCATACGACAACAGATATTTTTCCAGGCTTGGTTCAGCTAAAACTTGAAGGAAATATTTTCAAACAAATAAATGGAGTTAAATTTATAGGAACTGCTGGAATATATCATAAGGATAATTTGATTGCTAAAGATAGAGGTGATATACTCTTCACTGATTATGGTATTTCTGGACCACCCATACTTCAAATTAGTAGAAAAGCTATAGAATATACGAATAATGGAAAAGATGTAGAATTAAAGGTATCAATAATTGATACAATGACTAGTAAAGATTTATATGAGTATTTAATTAAGAGGTTTACAAATCTATGGATGAAGGACTTAGAAGAATCACTTATTGGACTTATAAACAAAAGACTGATTTTGCCAGTTATAAAACAATTAGATTTGGACAAGAGTCAAAATGTTGCTAATATAAGTAATGATGATATTCTTAGACTTGCAGACCTACTTACTTCTTGGTCCTTTAAAGTAACTGGAAACAGGGGCTGGGGACAGGCACAGATTACAGCAGGCGGAATTAATACAAATGAGATAAATAGCAAAACAATGGAATCAAAACTTATTAAAGGCTTATATATTGTTGGAGAATTAATAGATATTGATGGCGATTGTGGCGGTTTTAATCTTCAATGGGCTTGGTCATCTGGGTATATTGCAGGTATAAATTCATAATTAACTATTATAAAATCTATAAAAGTGGGAGAATTGTATATATGTATAGTATTAACACAAAACTAAAAGAATTAGAAGAGAATAATAATCCTATAAGGGTTTCTATAGTAGGAGCAGGCCTTATGGGTAAAGGCCTAGTAAGCCAATTGATGCTAGTTAAGGGAATGGTACCATCTTTGGTGGTAAGTCATAAAATACAAGATACTATAGAAGCCTATACATTAGCGGGAATAGCTAGAGATGATATAAAAATAGCTAAGAGTTTAGAAGAGATAAATCTTGCTTTAGAAGAAAACAAATATGTAGTTACAGATACTACAGAATATGCTACAAAAGCCAATCTCATAGATGTAGTTGTTGATGCTACAGGGGTACCTAATACTGGGGCTGAAATAGCCTTTGATGCAATACTAAATAAGAAGCATATTGTAATGTTAAATATAGAAGCAGATGTAGTAGTTGGACCCATATTAAACCAATTAGCTAAAAATGCTGGCCTTGTCTATACTGGTACAGCAGGAGATGAACCTGGTGCTGTCAAAGAAATATTTGATTTTGCACAAGCTACTGGATTTGAAGTACTAGCTATGGGGAAAGGAAAAAACAATCCCATTGACTACGATGCTACACCAGATAGCCTTAGGGAACAAGCATTGAAATCAAAGCTGAAACCTTTACGCCTTGCTTCTTTCGTAGATGGTACAAATACTATGATAGAAATGGCAGCTATGGCAAATTCAACAGGGTTTGTTCCAGATATAAGAGGGGGACATGGGCCTACAACTGATGTTAATAATTTACCTAATATATATAGGCTCAAAGAAGAAGGGGGTATCCTAAACAAATACAAAATTATTGATTATGCTCATGGAATTGCTCCTGGGGTCTTTGTAATTGTTACATCTTCCCTTCCTCAAGTACACCATGAGATGAAGTTCCTAAAGATGGGGGACGGTCCAAATTATGTCTTGTATAGACCTTATCATTTAACAAGTCTAGAGACTCCAATTTCTATAGCAAAAGCTGCATTATATAATGAGCCAACTATTGCACCACAATCTAATAGATTAGTGGCAGAAGTCATAACACGAGCAAAAAGAGACTTAAAAAAAGGACAAAGACTTGATGGTATCGGAGAATACACAGTATATGGGAGTATAGAAACATATGAAAAGGCAAAAGAGGAAAATTTACTTCCTATAGGTTTAGTAAATAATAATACCATAGTAAATAGAAATATAAGAAAAGGTGAGTTTATAACCTACGATATGGTCGAATTAGATAAAAGTACAATGATATACAAGTTAAGACAATTGCAAGATTCTATAAAATAAGCCTTGACAAAACTTTAACTTTTATTATATATTATAAAGGTATGAATATGAATAATTGCATTGATAAGGAGAGTAACAAAATAAACATATGTCAGAGAAATAATCATTTGGTGAAAGATTATTATATGAAATTTTGTGAAGATCACCTTTGAGCATAGTGCCTGAAAGCTTAATAAGGCACTACGTGTAGACGTTAAACTAAACTAAGTGACAAGTATATTCTTGTAATTTGGGTGGTACCGCGGAAAATTTCGTCCCTAAGTCTTTGCTTAGGGACTTTTTTTATGACCTAGCCAAATTTGTTGAGTGGTTTTCTCAATAAATATTTGCTAGATTAAAGGCAATAAGTTCCTAAATTATGTGAGTGAAAGGAGCAAATGATTTAGGAAATTTGACTGCCTAACAAGGTTAAGGGCTATAATAAAGTCAATAAACCAGAGTATAAAACGTATTGAATAAATAAGGAGAGATAAATTTGAAAAGGTTTAATGAACTATCTAATGAACCTGTAAAGGACCGAGAACATAAGATTTCCGAATATTGGAATGAAATTGACTTGCTTAAAAGATCAATAGAAAGCAGACCTTCAGATAATCCGTATATATTTTATGAAGGACCTCCAACTGCTAATGGAAAACCTGGAATACATCATGTTATGGCTAGAACATTAAAAGATTTGACTTGCAGATACAAAACCATGAAAGGTTTTCAAGTGAAAAGAAAAGCAGGCTGGGATACACATGGTTTACCAGTAGAAATTGAAGTTGAGAAACAGCTTGATTTAAAAGACAAAAAAGATATAGAAGCTTATGGAGTTGAAGAATTTAATAAAAAGTGTCGTGAATCTGTATTCACATATGAGAAAATGTGGAAAGAAATGACTGAAAGAATGGCTTATCTAATAGATTTAGATGATCCATATGTGACACTTGATAATGATTATATAGAATCTGTATGGTGGATTTTAAAGAAATTCTACGATGAAGGATATATATATGAAGGGCATAAGATACTACCTTATTGCCCACGTTGTGGTACAGGGCTTGCATCCCATGAAGTTGCCTTAGGTTATGAGGAGATAAAAACTGAAACAGTAGTTGCAAAGTTTAAGTTAAAAGACAAGGATGAATACTTTTTAGCATGGACTACTACTCCATGGACCCTGCCTTCTAATGTATCTTTAACTGTAAATGCTGAAGAGGACTATATAAAGGCAAAACAAAATGAAGAAGTTTATTATGTTGCCAAAGTATTAGCAAACAGAGTATTAGGCGATGAGTATGAAATTCTTGACGAAATGAAGGGTAAAGAACTTGAACATATAGAATATGAACAATTGTTGCCTTTTATTGATACAAATACTAAGGCTTTCTTTGTTACTTGTGCAGATTATGTTACTACAGAAGATGGTACTGGTATAGTTCATACTGCACCTGCATTTGGTGAAGATGACTATAATACCGGTAGAAGATATAATTTACCAGTTCTTCAGCCAGTAGATGATGAAGGTAAATTTATGGAAACGCCATGGGAAGGTAAATTTGTAATGGATGCGGATCCAGACATTATCAAATGGCTAAGAGAAAATGGAAAACTTTACAAAAAGGAAAGAATAGACCACAACTATCCTCATTGCTGGAGATGTCATACACCTCTTTTATATTATGCTAAGCCATCATGGTATATTGAGATGTCAAGGCTTAAGGACCAACTTGTAGAAAACAATAATGGGGTAAACTGGTTCCCATCACATATAGGTGAAAAGAGATTTGGCAATTGGTTAGAAAATATTAAGGACTGGGCAATATCAAGAAATAGATATTGGGGTACACCATTTCCTGTTTGGAAATGTGACGATTGCGGACATATTCATTGCGTAGGTTCTAGAGAAGAATTAGTAAATTTAGCAATAGAAGATATAGATGAAACAATAGAATTACACAGACCATATGTAGATGATGTTCATCTAAAATGTGAAAAATGTAGTTCTTCAATGACAAGAGAGAAAGATGTTATAGATGTATGGTTTGATAGTGGTGCTATGCCTTTTGCCCAATGGCATTATCCATTTGAACACAAAGACGACTTTGATAAATTATTCCCAGCGGACTTTATCAATGAAGGAATAGACCAAACCAGGGGTTGGTTTTATTCATTAATGGCAATTTCAACCTTTGTTACAGGGAAATCCCCATACAAAAATGTCTTGGTTAATGATTTAATATTAGATAAAGATGGCAAGAAAATGTCTAAGTCTAGGGGCAATACAGTAAATCCATTTGACTTATTCGACAAATATGGAGCTGACACATTAAGATGGTATTTAATGTATGTATCTCCACCTTGGGTACCAACAAAATTTGATGAAAACGGATTAAGAGAAGTTGAATCAAAATTCTTTAGAAGCGTGAGAAATGTATATAACTTCTTTTCACTATATGCAAACACTGATAACATAGATCCAAGAGAGTTTTTTATAGAATATGATCAAAGACCTGAAATAGATAAGTGGATACTATCTAAATACAATCAATTGGTAAAAGATTGTAATGAAGATATGGATATCTTTGAATTAACAAGAGTTGTAAGAGCAATCCAAGACTTTGTAATAGAAGATTTATCCAATTGGTATATAAGGAGAAATAGGAGAAGATTCTGGTCAACTCTATTAGATGATGACAAGAAAGCAGTTTACAATACAACGTATGAAATATTAGTAGGCATATGTAAACTAATAGCACCATTTGTACCATTTATTTCTGAAGAACTATACAAGAATTTAACAGAAGAAGAATCTGTTCATCTAGCTCTGTATCCGACAGTAAATGAAAAATTAATTGATAAAGATATAGAAGAAAAGATGGACTTAGTAAGAAGTCTAGTAGGTTTAGGAAGGGCATCAAGAGAAAATGTACAAATAAAGGTTAGACAACCACTTAATGAAGTCGTAATAGATGGAAAATACAAAGAAAAAATTGAAGACCTGGTACCATTAATAAAAGAAGAGTTAAATGTAAAGGAAGTAGTATTTGAGACTGATCTTACTCAATTTATGGACTATAGTTTAAAACCTAATTTCAAGGTGGCAGGATCAATACTTGGTTCAAAGATTAAATCCTTTGCTAAATTATTAAATGAACTTGATTCTAAGCAAATAGTTGAGAAATTTGAAAATGGTGAATCAATAACTCTAAGTTTAAATGGCGAAGATACAGTTATAAAAAAGGATTATGTCCTAGTTAATATAAATGCTAAAGAAGGCTTTGATGTAACGACAGAAAACAATCTATTTGTAATTCTAGATACTATGCTAACACCAGACTTAATCAATGAAGGCTATGCAAGAGAATTTATATCCAAGGTTCAGCAAATGAGAAAGAATAATGGATATGAAGTCTTGGACAATATAAAGATATATTATGAAGGCTCAGATGAAATTAAATTAGCAGTTGATCAATTTGAAGAATTCATAAAGAAGGAAACTCTTGCCCAATCAATTGAAAGAGTAGATGATGATAGTTTTGAAAAACAAGACTTAAACGGTCAAATGACAGGTATTAAGCTAGAAAAAATATAGTTCAGAATATGAATAATATTTTCTGAATTGGAAAATATACTAGCATAAGGTTCGTAAGAGGAAATCAGGATGTTTCAGATTACAAAGGTAACTGAAATTAGAATTATATCTAAGGGGTCCATAATGGATTCAAAAAATAGATATAAGAAACTGACTCCATTACGGACCTTATTTTTTTATAGGTGTGCTAAACTGAGTATATAGATAATTTGGAATATGATATAATAAAAATGCAAGAAGAAGTATATATTGTTTCATTTGAGGAGAAAGATATGAAGAAGAATAAAAAAATGATACTAATACCATTAGTTGTAGCCATAGCATCACAGTTCAATATAAGTATTATGAATAGTGGTTTTGTTGTTTCAGCAGGTATTATAGTATTAATATCATTTTTGTTGTATTATGAGAATTTACGTCCAATAATTATGGGCTTTATATCCGGCCTTCTAGTCTATATATTTAGATTAGTACTTAATTTATTAAGCTTTGGAACCATAGATGATATAGTAGTTTTGTACCTGTTTGAAGTCTTATTTTACCTATTCTATACAATTATCTATTCGTCATTAATTCAAAAAATAGAAAAAGACTCTTTCAATATATTGTTTATAGTATTAGTAATAAGTGATTTTACTGCAAATCTTATTGAGGTATCTACTAGAACTGCAATGGGATTTTCTCCTTCAATTTGGGAGGTAGGACATACCTTGTTTATAGCGAGCTTAGTACGCTCTGCAATTATATGGTTGATATATTATGTTTTTAAGTATTATGGCTTTAGTCTTTTAAGACAAGAACATCAAAAAAGATATAAAAAGCTGATCCTATTGACATCACAATTGAAGACAGAATTGTATTGGATTGAAAAGAATATGGATCATATAGAAAAGGTAATGAAGGAATCATATGAACTTTACGAAAAAATAAATGGAAAAGAAGATAGGGATACTTGGTCAAATAGGGCATTATCTATAGCAAGCAATGTACATGAAATAAAAAAGGAAAATAATTTAGTTATACGTGGGATACAAGAAATAACGGAAAGTGAGTTTAAGGATAAAGGTATTGAGTATAAGGATATTGTAAATATTTTAAGTGAGACTATGGAAAGAGAAGGACGGAGAATCGGAAAAAGCATAAAGTTTGATTTTCATGTAAACAATAATTTTTTTATGAACAATCATTACTTTTTAATATCAATATTACGTAATCTTATCATGAATAGTATGGATGCAATAGATAATACTAGAAGGGATGGTAAGATTAGCTTAATAGACAAAATTGAAAATGCCAATCATATATTTATAATATCTGACAATGGTAGCGGCATTGATGAAGAAAGTTTAAATCACATATTTTCTCCAGGTTTTTCTACTAAGATTAATTACAATACTGGGGAAATTAATAGGGGCCTTGGATTGTCAATTATTCAAAATATTGTAGTTGAGAAGTTTCATGGGAATATAAAAGTTGAATCAAAAATAGGACAAGGTACAACTTTTTATATTTACATACCTAAAGAGATTTTGGAGGAATAGGAATGAAAATATATATAGTAGATGACAATATTAATATAATTAAAATCCTAGAGAGAATAATAGAAGATACGGATTTAGGACAAGTAGTAGGGGTACAAACTAATTCTACTAAGGCAGTTGAGGAGATTTTAGTAATAAAACCAGATATTGTATTAGTTGATTTATTGATGCCTAACAAAGATGGAATAAGCCTAGTTAGAGATTTAAAAAACCATGATCAAGATATACAATATATAATGATTTCTCAAGTATCATCTAAGGACATGATAGCAAAGGCCTATAAAAGTGGAATTGAGTATTATATATCTAAACCAATTGATGCAATTGAAGTTCAAGTTGTAATAAAAAAGGTAATAGAAAAAATAGAAATGAATGAAAAACTTGTTAAAATACAAAGTCTGTTTTCTAGCACAGGCAATATAGTACACAATGAGGAAACTAATAAGAAGGATAAGCTAGAAGGAATAAAGAGAGTAATGCAAAGAATTGGAATTATGGGTGAATCAGGAAGCAAGGACATATTAGATGTAGCAGAATATCTAATTGATAATCATGATGACATTTCAAACTATACTGTGAAGGATTTATGTAGTAACTTTAAAGACAATCCTAAGACAAAAGAGCAGAGAATTAGAAGAACAGCAACAGTTGGTTTGGTAAACTTATCAAATTTAGGAATTGAAGATTATATGAATGAGACTTTTGTTGAGTTTTCTAATGGACTATATAATTTTGATCAAGTCAAGCTAGAGATGGATTATATTAGAGGTAAAGGTAGCAAAAGAGGTACTGTTAATATCAAGAAATTTATAGAGGGTTTAATCTATTATGGGACTCAGAATTAAAATATATAAATATTTTTAAATTTTATTTATACTTTTTGAAACTTCCTGAAGAAATACGAAGGCCATACTTTATAATATTGTCAACACATTAATAGTATAACACGAAAACGTTGTCACTAATAAGTTGTAAATTAATTGGAGGTCGTATTAATGGAAGGATTTAGGAGTACCGTAGGCTTATTAAACACCATTCTGTGGGATTATGTTCTTATTTTTGCTTTAATCGGAGTAGGAATTTACTTAACTATAAGATTAAAATTTCCACAGTTTTCTAGAGTATTTCCTGCATTAAAGAAGATGATAAATGGAATTATTCACAAGGAAAAAGTAGAAGAAGGAAAGATGAGCCCGTTTCAAGCACTCTCTACAGCAGTAGCTGCACAAGTAGGAACAGGTAATATAGTAGGGGTTGCAACTGCAATAGCTGCTGGAGGACCAGGAGCTGCATTTTGGATGATTGTATCTGCCTTCTTTGGAATGGCTACAATTTTTGCAGAATCTGTTTTAGCCCAAAAATATAGAGAGAATAAAGATGGAGAGTTAGTTGGTGGACCTGCTTATTATATAAAAAATGGTTTAAAGTCAAAAAACATGTCAATATTTTTCTCAATATCATGTATAGTTGCACTAGGGATCGTTGGTATTATGGTACAGTCTAATTCAGTAGCAGGATCTGTAAGTACTGCATTTAATGTCCCAGTAATGGCAGTAACAATTGGATTAGCAATAATAGTAACTTTAATACTAATGGGTGGTATGGGAAGAATTGCATCATTTGCTGAAACTGTTGTACCAGTTATGGCAGCTGCATATATCTTAGGTAGTTTAGCTATAATAGTATTGAATTTAAATGTTTTGATTCCAGCTTTGACAAGTATTTTCCTTGGAGCCTTTACACCAAATGCTATAGGCGGTGGAGTTCTGGGTATTACAGTTCAACAAACCATTAGATATGGTTTAGCCAGAGGCTTATTCTCAAATGAGGCAGGTATGGGGTCAACTCCTCATTCACATGCAGTTGCTGACACAAAACATCCTGCAGAACAAGGATTTACAGCTATGATAGGCGTATTTATTTCTACATTTTTAATTTGTACTTCAACTGTAATGGTAAACTTAGTATCAGGTGCATATTCATATGCCCTACCAGCTAGTGAGATGGCAAAAGGTGCAACAATTATGACACAAAATGGTTTTGCTTCTGGTTTTGGATCATTTGGTGGAATGTTCCTATCCATTTGCCTATCATTTTTCTCATTAACGACAATTGTTGGTTGGTATTTCTTTGCTGAATCAAATGTTAAGTTTATATTTAATGGGAAAAAATCAACATTGACTATATTTAAAGTAATAGTAATATCCGCATTAGTAGTAGGGACAATGATAGAAGCAGAATTTGTATGGGAATTAGCAGATATGTTTACAGGAATTATGGCAATACCAAACATCGTAGCAATGTTCTTGTTATCCAATGAAGTTGTTAGTATCTTAAATGATTATGATTCAAAAGTAAAACTAGGCAATGTATATTGGGAATATGAATATCAAGATATTAAAGAAGAAAGCTCACCTAAGAAGAGAGAAGCATTTAGAAAGGGACTTACTACTACAATAATTAAATAGATAAATAATTAATTAGGGTATCATTTCGAAATGATACCCTTTTTCATTGACTTGAATTATTAGTGATTTACTATTAGTCTAACACATAAGAAGACTTTTTTAAAAGCTATAATGATGTATAATATATTAGAGGAGATGATATGATGTCAGTTGAAAGACTAAGAAAAATAATTGAAGAAAGTGACAACATAGTATTTTTTGGTGGTGCAGGAGTATCAACAGAAAGTGGAATCCCTGATTTTAGATCTGCAGCAGGCTTATATGCAGACGAAAACAAATCTAAATATCCTCCCGAATATATGCTAAGTCACAGCTTTTACAAAGCTGAAACAGAGGATTTCTATGATTTTTATAAGAAGAAAATGATTTATAAAGATGCCTTACCAAATGATGCTCATAAGGCCTTGGCAGAACTTGAAAGGAAAGGTAAGCTAAAAGCTATTATTACACAAAACATTGATGGCTTGCACCAAATGGCTGGTTCAAAAAATGTACTTGAATTACATGGATCTGTTCATAGAAATTATTGTGAAGAATGCAAGACTTTTTACGGCTTGGAAGACATATTGAAAAGTGAAGGAATTCCAAGATGTTCTTGTGGTGGCATAATAAAGCCAGATGTAGTCCTATATGAAGAAAGTCTGGATACAAGCATATTAGAAAAGTCAGTAAAGTATATATCCCAAGCAGATGTATTAATAGTAGGAGGTAGTTCCCTAGTTGTATATCCAGCAGCTGGATTAATAGAGTATTACAAGGGAAAGAAACTAATACTGATCAATAAATCTGAAACCCAATATGATTCAAGAGCTTTCCTAGCAATCAATGATAGCATAGGAAAGGTCTTAGGAAGTATTATTTAGATGCTATAAGAAAAATAATATGATACAATAGTAAAGGCCTGAGAATCTCACATTTAATTTGAGGTGAAAGATTTGAAAATTTACTTAACAAGACATGGTACAACAGAATGGAATATAGAAAGAAGGCTTCAAGGATGGGAAAATTCAAAGCTAACACAAGAGGGTGTTTTACGAGCTGTTAAGCTTGGTGAAAGGCTTAAGGATATTGATTTTGATGTAATATATTCTAGTCCTCTCAATAGGGCAGTTGAAACAGCAAAGTATATCAGAGGGGATAAAGATACTCTTATAGTTTATCATGATGGCCTTAAGGAATTAAGGTATGGAATATGGCAGGGTATGCTTTTAGATGATATAGAAAAAAAATATCCAGAGGAATACTATATTTATAGAAATAGTCCTATGGATTACATACCAATTGAAGGGGAATCCTATGATGATTTATTCAGGAGGGTAAAGAACTTTTTAGAGGAAGTAAAAAAGATTGAAGCTGAAAATATACTGGTAATATCACATGGAATTACCATTAAAGCAATTATAGCTTATATTAAGAACTTATCATTAGAAGAGTTTTCCTCATTGCCAGTCTACACTGGAACGGCTTTAAATATCATTGAAGTTGACAAAGGAAAGATGAAGTTAATACTAGAAAATGATACATCCCATATAGATGGGACTATCATCAATGAAACTAATATTTAACAGGAGAAAAAAATGAATTCAAAGTCCTATTATAAGAAAAAAAGTTTAATAAGTATATTTATAGAAATGATAGTAACTATAATTATTGCATTATTTATTTCTGTATTTTTTGTGTCTAATGTTTTAACTATTACCCAGATAAAAGAACAATCAATGGAAGCAACATTTGTGGAAGATGATAGGGTTATTGTAAATAAGACAGCTTACCTAATAGGAAGTCCATTTAGAGAGGATGTAGTAATATTAGATAAAGTAAATAATGAAAAAGGTATAATAATTAATATGATTAACGAAAGCAAGTCTATTATTGCAAATATAAAATATAGATTTACTGGGAATATTGAAAAAAACAGACTTCTAAAAAGGGTTATAGCTTTAGAAGGGGATATAATAGATATTAGAGAAGGGTATGTATATTTGAATGGAAAGGAGTTAGAGGAAGATTATGTGAACAACCATACTTATCCAAGATATGGTCTTTCATATCCAGTAGAAGTTCCTCAAGGTAAAGTATTTGTCCTAGGAGATAATAGAGAATATAGTTTAGATAGCAGAGATTTTGGATTTATAGATTTAGAGCAAATTAAAGGTAAAGTAGTCTTTAGGGTTTTTCCATTTAGCAAATTTGGGAAGATTAATTAAGAATATTAGAGTAAAAAGTGCAATGTTAATAATCATTGCACTTTTTTTATATTCAAATTATGTAGAAAATATCATATTATCCCTAACTTATAACTAGACTTTACTAGTATGAAAAAGGAGGGATATAAATGAGGAGAAAAACCAATAAGAAAATACTTATCATTTGTATACTACTTGTCATTTTGAGTATAGGCTTTTCTAGAAAGGAAGAAATACAAGTCAATGAAAAACACAAGTTGTTAGAGTATTATCCTCAAAAAGAGATGATAAAGATATTTAGAGATGACTTGGGAAATAAAGGTTTTACACAGATTGTAGATAAAATCGAAAACAATAAAGTACAGATAAAGCAAATTGATGAGCTAACAAGTGTGGTTATGATATATGAAATAAAAGAAGACTATATAAAGCTTATATTTACAGAAGAAGTAGGGGAAAATAAGTTTAAAGAAGACTACATAAAAGAACTAAATCCAAATCGAAATGATTTCATAATCAAAGCCCCTATAAAAGTAGGCACAAAGTGGCATGATAATCTTGGTGGTTATTACGAAATTATAAAGACAGATGCAATAGTCAAAACAAGCTTAGACGAGTTTGAAGCCATAGTTGTAAGATATAAAAATGATGATTTTACGGTAAAGGAATACTATAGTAAAGATTTAGGATTGGTAAAAATAGTTGTAAACAATTTTTCTGCATATCAATTAGAGGAAATAAACTTTGAATGGAAAACATCTTAATCCTACCATAAATATTAGTTTGTAAAATGGAGCTTTTGATGATATAATTTAAAGGTGTAAATCTTTTGATTATTGAGAAAAGATAAATTTTAATGTGGTAAAAAGGTTTAAGACCTTTTAAATATAATGCTAGTTAGGGGGAAAAGGATGATGAAAGCGTATGCGGCAAAAAATATCAGAAACGTTGCTCTATTAGGACACAGTAGTAGTGGAAAAACTACATTAACTGAAGCGGTATTATTTTCATTAGGTATTACAAACAGGCAAGGAAAAGTAACAGATGGTAATACAGTATCTGACTTTGATAAAGAGGAGATAGCAAGAAAAATATCAATTGGAACATCTGTAATTCCAGTAGAATGGAATGATTTAAAATATAATTTACTGGATACTCCAGGTTATTTTGACTTTATTGGAGAAATGTATGGAGCCAAAAGGGCAAGTGAAGGGTCTGTTCTATTAGTAGATGCCCAATCTGGTGTAGAAGTTGGAACAGAAAAATCGTGGAAGAATTTAGAGAAATACAAAACACCTAGAATTGTATTTCTAAATAAAATGGATAAAGAAAATGTAGATTTCCAAAAAGTATTGGATGAACTAAAATCAACCCTTGATGAAAAGATAATACCAATTGCAATTCCTATAGGAACTGGAGATACATTCAAAGGATTTGTAAGTGTATTAGATGGAAAAGCTTATGAATACAACGGCAAAAATAGGAAAGAAATCCCAATAACAGATGAACAACAAGCAGAAATAGACGAAATAAAAGAAGTACTAGATGAAAAAATTGCAGAAACTGATGAAGGGCTAATGGATAAATACTTCTCAGGAGAACCTTTTACAGAAGAGGAAATGAATAAGGGTGTTAAATTAGCAGTTCTAAGTGGAGACTTAGCACCATTAATAGTAGGAAGTGCTGAAAATGCAGTTGGATGTGATTTCCTTCTTGAAATCATAGGAAAACATTTACCATCTCCTTCAGATGTAGCTTCATATGTAGGAGAACATGATGGGGAAGAAGTAGAAAGAAAGGTAGACAACAATGAACCATTCTCAGCCGTAGTATTTAAAACAATAGTTGACCCATTTGTTGGGAAATTGACCTTGTTTAAAGTATTGTCCGGTAAATTGAATAAAGATATGGACCTTTATAACTCAACAAAAGACAAGACGGAAAAATTGGGTGGTCTGTATTATTTAAGAGGCAAGCAACAAATAGAAACGAATGAAATAGTTGCTGGTGATATTGGAGCTACATCAAAACTTTCCTATACTCAAACAGGAGATACCCTATGTGACAAGTCTAAGGCAGTAAGATATGAAACAATAGAATATCCAAAGGCTACACTATTCCAAGCAATAGAAGCAAAGAATAAAGGTGACGAAGAAAAAATAGGAGTATCTTTAAACAAACTAGTAGAAGAAGACCCATCTATAGTAGTTCAAAGAAACAATGAAACTAAACAACTACTAATTGGTGGTCAAGGAAATATGCAATTAGCAGTTATTGTTGATAAACTAAAGAATAGATTTGGTGTTGAAGTCAATCTAACAAAACCTATTATAGCTTATAGAGAAACTATAAGGGGTACATCTTCAGTACAAGGTAAACATAAGAAACAATCAGGTGGAGCAGGTCAATACGGTGATGTTCATATTAGATTTGAACCATCTCAAGAAGAGTTCGAGTTTGATGAAGAAATATTTGGTGGCTCAGTACCTAGAAACTATTGGCCAGCAGTAGAAAAAGGGATTAGAGAGTCATTAGAGCATGGTGTTTTAGCAGGATATCCAGTAGTAAATATAAAAGCAACATTATTTGATGGATCATACCATGATGTAGACTCTAATGAAATGTCCTTTAAACTTGCAGCTATACTTGCGTTTAAAAAGGGTATGGAAGCAGCAAAACCTGTATTATTAGAACCTATAATGAAGGTTGAAATAGTAATCCCTGATAACTACCTAGGCGATGTAATGGGAGATATAAACAAACGTAGAGGTAGAATATTAGGAATGGATCAACAAAGTGACGGAACTCAAAAACTAATTGCAGAAGCACCTCATGCAGAAATGTTTGAATATGCTATAGATTTAAGAGCTATGACACAGGCTAGAGGAAGCTTTACAATGGAATTTGTAAGATATGAAGAAGCACCAGCAAATATAGCTGAAAAGATAATAGAACAAGCTAAAGCAGATAAAGAATAATAACAATAACAATAAGTATCTAAAAAGATTCTATTGGAGCTTATCCAGGATGGTCCATGTCCTGGATAAGCTCCTTATCTTGTTTTCAAAGCCTAATAACAAGCGGAAATATTATTATATTGCCGATTTCTAAAAAAATATATATAATATAAACAAATTATATTGTATCAAATTATCTAAGTAGTATAGCTTAATGAATTTCATTGCTCTACATATCTAATAAAGGGTAAAGGTTTTTCAATAAAATGGCTTGGAATTTAATGGAAAGTGTTATATAATTCATGGTAGAATGTCTGGTTTTTAACAATACAAATCTTTTGTTACAATAGTATATTTAAATTGTAGTAAAAAGGAGCTGTCTTTATGCACGAATACAAGGGAGAAGAATTAAAAGAATACTTGGAAAAGCTAAAAAGAACATTCGAAGTAGTCAGAGTCGTTGATCCAGTAAAGAGTAAAGTATCCTATGTTGAAGGATTGGATAATACTCCGATTAACAGCTCTTGTTTTGAGGTTTGGAATAGAGGGGGGATATGTTCCAACTGTATATCAACCCGAGGTATAAAAGAAAATAGAACTGCAACTAAGATTGAATACAATGAAATGGGGACTTATTTAGTTATAGCAACCCCAATTATCTTAAATCACAAAAAATATGCTATAGAAATGATATTGGATATAGCTGATGTTGATACTATAGTAGATTTAAATGAAGAAAACAATAAGCAGATAGAAGGAATCATTACGCAACTGAAAGAAAACCTATTAAAAGATGAATTAACTGGGGTACATAATCGCCGATTTATCAATGAGAACATTCAAATTGATATTGAACATGGCAAATCTAAGGGTATAGATTCAGTAGCGGTGATTATGGTAGATATAGATGATTTTAAAGAAATAAATGACCTTTACGGACATCTAGTAGGAGATCGTACATTAAAAAGGATAGCCTCAATACTAAACTCTAGAATTAGAGCTGATTTTGACTGGGTTGCTAGATATGGTGGAGATGAGTTCATTATTCTTCTAAAAAATGCAGATGAGGCAATTGCTAATAGAGTAGTTGCATCAATACAAGAAGAAGTAAATAATTCTAATCTCATTTGTGCAGATGCTGAAGCTAAGATTACATTAAGCTTTGGTATTCATATTATAGAAACTGGGGCTATGAGTTATGAAAGAGTTCTTGAAATCATTGATGGAAATTTAAATAGAGCAAAAAGCTTAGGGAAGAATAGAGTTGTTATATCTTGATAAATCGTGAGAAATCTTGATATGCTGAAGGACTTATGTACAACAATTGATTTATAATCAAACTAAAATAATAATTCTAAATACTATATATACCATTAAAAAGTTTGAATTTCTATAAAAAATGGTATAATATATACAAGTTGGAATTTGTAGAATTTCGTATAGATATAAACTTTGTAAGCTTTCAAGCGACAAAGGCAAACTTAGAGAAATCTAAGGACGCAAAGCTATAGGGCCTGATAATGGCAGCCAGCTACCGAAAGGGGAGTTTTATATGTTTAAAAGGGTATTTAGTACTTCCTTAATTATTATTTTTTTTATTACTAATTTAGGACAAGCTTATGGACAACCATTATATAATATAAGCAAAAATAATGACAATCAAATAATTATAGCAAGTGAAAAATACGGCAGCAATATGAGAGCAATGATTGAAAAAGGCAATGAAAAATATCATTATAGCTTAAACAATAAAATTGAAAAATTACCTTTACAATTAGGAAATGGAGATTACACAGTAAAAATACTTGAAAACAAAAGTGGTAATCTGTATAAAGTTGTTGAAAAAGAAACTGTTAAAACTAAGAATAATGGTATAGATGTTTATTTATCATCAAGTCAGCCTGTATATTGGGAAAACCAAGATAAGCTAATTCAATTAAGAAAGGATTTAATGGATGGCTTAAATACGGATAAAGAAAAAGTAGAAGCTGCTTACAAGTATATTGTAGAAAATATTAAATATGATAACAATAAAATAAACACTATATCTACAGACTATGTTCCTGATCTAAATACAATAATTACAAAACAAGAGGGAATCTGTTATGATTACGCAGCGCTTTTTGCGGGTATATTAAGATCAGAAGGGATTCATACAAAACTTGTTAAGGGTTATAAGAGTGATATAACGGCATATCATGCTTGGAATGAAGTCTTAATCGATGGTTCATGGCTTATTATTGATACAACATATGATGCTGGATTATCAGGTTTTCAAGAACAAGGAATGATTAAGTCATCAGTAGGATATACTAAAGATGGAGAATATTAGATTATTAAAAATTAAGCCTTTAATAGGCTTTATTTTTGGAGGTAAAGGGCAAAGATAGTCAAAGTCAAAGGAGATGTAATATGCCTGGTTTGAGTAATATAATAGAGAGATTTATAAAAGAATTATTAGAAGAAGCTGATGGTACAGTTGAAATTCAAAGAAATGAGCTAGCTGCATATTTTGAGTGTTCCCCATCACAGATAAACTATGTATTGACTACTAGATTTACTCCTTATAAAGGCTATTATATTGAGAGTAAAAGAGGTGGCGGTGGGTATATAAAAATTATAAAGATTAGTATAGATGAATATGAGGATATTAATAATATAATTGTTGATGCTATAGGTGATTCAGTTACTAAGAATAAAGCATATGATATAATAAATGCTTTAAGAGATGAAGATATAATATCGGATAGAGAAGCTGACATAATAAAGGCAGCAATTGGAGATAGGGCACTTTCTTGTGAAAGCAATATGAGAAATTGTCTTAGAGCTGATATTCTTAAGAATATATTGTTAATTCTAGTAAAGTGAGGTGCATGGAATGCTGTGCGATAATTGTAAGAGGAAAGATGCAACTTTTCATTATACAAAAATTATAAATGGGAAGATGGAAGAACATCATTTATGCGAAACTTGCGCTTTTGATAGTCAAGATTTTGATATGAGCAATCCTTTTTCAATTCATAAACTGTTTTCTGGCTTAACAGAAGCCCAAGAAACTAAAGAGGAAGACTTAAAGGATATAACTTGTTCAAATTGTGGCCTAGATTTTTCAAGATTTCAAAAGACTGGAAAACTAGGATGTGCTACCTGCTATCATGATTTTAGCGAGTATTTAAAACCTATAATTAATGGAATCCATGGGCATAATCATCATAGAGGAAAGACTCCATTAAGAATAAGTCCTAATATAGAATTACAGAGAGAAATTGATGAATTAAGTAATAGATTAGAAGATGCAGTGAAAAAAGAAGAGTTTGAAGAAGCTGCTATTTTAAGGGATGAAATAAAGGAAATGAGAGCAAGACTTCATGTAAGTGAGGAGTGAAAATATGGGTAGATGGTTAGAAGAACCAGCTGAGCAGGATGTAGTTATAAGTACAAGGATAAGAGTAGCCAGAAATTTAAAGGATTATACCTTTCCTCTTTACATGAGTGTTGAAGAATCTGATAATCTGACTAATGAGGTACTGCAAACTGTAAAAGATGAATTTAGTGAAGCAAATTATAGATTTTATAGAATTAGCGATTTATCACAAAAAGAAAGATTAATGTTTGTTGAAGAACATTTGATAAGTCCTAGCCTTATGGAGAAGTTAGATAAGAGTAGTTTTTTAGTAAGAGATGATGAAAAAGCTACAATTATGATAAATGAAGAAGATCATTTGAGAATACAGATATTATTAGCTGGCTTAAAATTTGAAGAAGCTTGGCTGCTTTGTTCAGAAATTGATGATAAATTGGAAGCCAAACTTAATTTTGCTTATGATGCTGAGCTGGGTTATTTAACTGCGTGTCCAACCAATGTAGGCACTGGCCTTAGGGCATCAGTAATGGTACACTTACCCTGTTTGGCTATGGTTGGCAATATAAATGCATTAATAGAAGCTCTCCGTAAAGTAGGACTTACTTTAAGGGGGATGTATGGGGAAGGAACTAAGGGATTAGGGAACTTATATCAAATTTCTAATCAAACAACTTTGGGAGAAACTGAGGAAGAAATCATCAATAAGCTCAATAAATTAATTCAACAAGTGGTGTCAAAGGAAAGAAAAACTAGGGAATATCTAAAGGAAAAGAAGGGCATAAACTTAGAGGATACTGTTTATAGATCCTATGGAATATTGAAGAATAGTAGATTAATAACCTCAAAAGAAGCTATGAAACATCTTTCAAATGTTAAATTGGGCTATGATTTAAAGCTTATAGATAATCCTAATTTAACAGATATTTTCAAATTAATGGTTGATATAAAACCGGCAACAATACAAATGAATACAAATAAGGATTTAACCATTGAAGAAAGGGATAAAATAAGGGCGGAAATAATTAGAGAACGCTTATGAGATATGGAGGGATAATATGGCAATGTTTGGCAGATTTACAGAAAGAGCACAAAAGGCCATTTTGCTTGCACAAGAGGAAGCTAAGACTTTAAAACACAATTATGTTGGAACTGAACATATATTACTTGGATTAATTGCAGAAGGTCAAAGTGCAGGAGCACATGCAATTAAAGAGTATGGAATTACCTTAGAAAACGCCCGAAAGGAAGTCATTAGATCCGTTGGGCAAGGAGAACAGGATCCTGAAATTCTAGGCTTTACTCCAAGAACTAAAAGAGTATTTGAGTTGAGTTTTCTTGAAGCTAGAAACTTAGGCCACAACTATGTTGGGACAGATCATTTATTCTTAGGACTATTATCAGAAGGTGAAGGAGTGGCTGTTGCTGTTTTGAATAGATTAGGAGCAGATATAAATAAATTAGCAAAGGAGATAATTCACACAATGCCTGAGGGAACAACAAAGGCTAGTGTAAACGTTGAAGATGAGTCTAAAAGTGAGACACCTAATCTTGATAAATATGGTATTGATTTAAACCAAATGGCAAAGGACGGTAAAATTGACCCGGTAATAGGTAGAACAAAAGAAATTGAAAGAGTTGTACAAATATTAAGTAGAAGAACGAAAAACAATCCAGTTTTAATTGGTGAACCTGGAGTGGGGAAAACTGCAATTGCAGAAGGACTAGCACAGAAAATTATTGAAGGGAATGTTCCTGAAATAATTAAGAAAAAAAGAATAGTAAGTCTTGATTTACCAGGGATGATTGCTGGTGCAAAATATAGAGGAGAATTTGAAGAAAGACTTAAGGCAGCAATGGCTGAACTAAAGGATGCTGGAGATGTAATCATGTTTATTGATGAATTACACACCATAGTTGGAGCAGGAGCTGCAGAAGGAGCAATAGATGCTTCTAATATTTTAAAACCAACTCTTGCAAGAGGGGAAATTCAGATAATAGGTGCAACGACTATAGATGAGTATAGAAAGCATATTGAGAAAGATTCTGCATTAGAAAGAAGACTTCAAACTATAATGGTTGATGAACCTAATGTTGAAGATACCATAAAGATATTGCATGGATTAAGGGATAAATATGAAGCCCATCATGGGGTTAAAATTACAGATGATGCATTAGAAGCAGCAGCAGAATTATCCAGTAGATATATTAATGATAGATATTTGCCTGATAAGGCTATTGACTTAATAGATGAAGCAGCATCAAAATTAAGAGTAAATGCTTATGTTCCTCCAACTGAATTGAAAACATTGGAAGAAAAGTTAGAAGATCTACAAATAGAAAAAGAAGAAGCTATTAATTCACAAAACTATGAAAAAGCTGCTAGTATTAGGGATGAGGAAAGACGAATAAAGGAGGAGTTGGCTAATAATAAGGCTGAATGGGAAAAGGTTAAGAGAACCTCCAATATGGTAGTTGGATATGAAGAGATTGCTGAGATAGTATCTAGTTGGACTGGTGTTCCTGTTACTAGAATGACTACTGAAGAAAGTGAAATGTTGATAAATCTTGAAAGCCTGCTTCATGAAAGGGTGGTAGGTCAGGAACAAGCAGTTGAAGCTGTGGCAAGTGCAGTCAGAAGAGCAAGAGTAGGACTTAAAAATCCAAATAAACCAATAGGAAGCTTTATTTTTGTTGGTCCTACAGGTGTAGGGAAGACATACTTGGCAAAGGCTCTGGCTTCTAGTTTATTTGGTGAAGAAGATGCAATGACTAGAATAGATATGAGTGAGTATATGGAAAAACACTCGGTGTCAAGATTAATAGGTTCTCCTCCAGGATATGTAGGTTATGATGAAGGGGGACAACTGACAGAGGCCGTAAGGAGAAAGCCTTATTCTGTAGTATTGTTCGATGAGATTGAAAAGGCTCATCCTGATGTCTTTAATGTATTGTTACAAATATTAGATGATGGAAGGCTAACGGATTCTAAGGGCAAAACTGTTGATTTTAAAAACACAGTGATTATTATGACTTCAAATGTTGGTGCAACATCATTGAAAAAACAAAATGTAATAGGTTTTACTCAAAACACTAAAGAAGAAAAAGAAGAATATGAAAAAATGAAAGCGACTATTACAGAGGAATTAAAGCGTACCTTTAGGCCAGAATTCCTAAATAGGCTTGACGATGTAATAGTATTCCACTCATTAAGAGAAGAACAAGTAAAGCAAATAGTAAGTATAATGATAAAAGACCTTGAAGACAGGCTTGAAAAAATAGGCATAAGTATTAGTGTTTCAGAAAAGGCAAAGGAATATATTTCTAGACAAGGTTTTGATTCAACCTATGGAGCAAGGCCTTTAGAAAGAACCATAAGAAGAACAATAGAAGATCAATTGGCGGAAGAAATATTAAAAGGCGCTGTAGACAAAGAAGATAAAATTCTTATCGACTGTATAGGAGATAAACTATCATTTAATAAGAGCCTGTAGTTCCTACAGGCTTTTTCTATGAGGAAGGATAAAAGATGAAAAAAAACTCTATGTATGTATGTAGTAACTGCGGATATGAGATATTTGGGCGTCTTGGTAAATGTCCTGAATGTGGTCAGTGGGGTACATTTATTGAAAAAGAAGAAGAAACTAAGAAGAATATAAAAACATCAAAGAAATCTAGTGGTAAGCCTTCTAGAAGATTAAAAGAAATAGAAACCACCAATAGCGATAGGATTATCACAGAAATAGAAGAGTTTAATAGGGTAATGGGTGGCGGTATAGTAAGGGATTCGGTAACTATTGTTGCAGCAAAGCCAGGGGCTGGAAAGTCTACCTTGCTATTACAAGTTGCTAATGAATTAGCTAGAAATGGATATAAGGTCCTATATGCTTCTGGTGAGGAGTCAGAGTCTCAGATAAAATCCAGGGCTAATAGAATTTTAAAAGATATTTCATCAAATTTATGGGTTGTTTCTGATAATAGTTTAGATAATGTATTAGATGATATTGAAAAGATAGATTCTGATATGATAATTGTTGATAGTATTCAAACATTCACATTAGAAGCTTTCCCTAACTCAAGAGCTGGATCTCCAACCCAAACTATGGAATGTGCCCATGAATTAGTCAATATTGCTAAAAATGCCAATAGGCCTCGTGTGATTTTTATTATTGGTCAAATGACTAAAGAAGATGAAATCGCAGGAGTTAGAGCTTTAGAGCATTTAGTAGATACCGTTCTTATAATTGAAGGAGAAAGTGGGGAAGAATTAAGAACCCTTCTTGCTACCAAGAATAGATATGGTTCTACTGGGGAAATGGGTTTTTTTAATATGTCTGAAGAAGGAATGATTTCTATAGACAATCCTTCAGAATATTTCATGACAAAAAGGATGGGCAATGATTTGGTATCGGGCAGTGCCCTAACTGTTGTGAGAGAAGGGACAAGACCTATTATATTAGAAATAGAATCATTGGTTTCGGATTCCTTTACTCCCTATCCACTTAGAATTGGAGAATCTATGAAGAGGGAACAGCTAAATACTCTTGTATCAATCTTAGAACAAAGAGGCGGAATAAAATTATATGATAAAAATGTTGTAATAAAAACTACAGGTGGAATCAGGCTTAAAGAACAAGCCTCCAATCTAGCTACCATCATGAGTATGGTGTCTTCTGTTTTGGATATAGGAATACCCAATGACTATGTGTTCATATCAGATGTAGGTCTTACAGGGGAACTAAAAAAAGTGCCTTCCTTAGAGACAAGACTTAAGGAAGTAGATAGGATGGGATTTAAAAAGGCATTCATTGCCGAAGGATACGGAAAGAATATAAATGTAAAAAACATAGAAATAATAGAAAAGAAAAATCTAAAGGATGTTATTCAGAGTGTCTTTAAATAAGAAAAAAGCTAAGGAGTTAAACTCGCTTAGCTTTTTATGTTAAATTATATATTCCTAAGGTTTTTATTCTATCATTTTCTTTATTTATAATTCCAGATATATTTATATTTAAAGTATTAGATAAAGCAGCTAGGTAAAACAAGTATGAACCTATTTCTTCTTCAATTATTTCTTGACAATTGTCGCATAAATGTCCTTCTACATGGGTCTTTGCTTTAGAAACCATTTCTTCAAAAGTGATATTGCTAAAGTCTTGTTTTGTTGCATTTATTGATATGCAACCGCAATTAGTAACTGATTTAGCAACAGCACGATTTATTCTTGCATTATACTCATCTAATTTTGTCATTATATCTAAAATACTTTTATGTCTTATAAGAACTTCAGAAACCTGATCTTGAAAATCATCACAAATTGATATTTTTTTATTAATGTCGCTAGTATTATTATTTCTGTCCATAATTTCCTCCCAAAGAATTTTATCTTGATATATTTATTATACTTATAGGGACAAGTTGTTGTCAAATAATTCTAATAATTATTTAATTTATATATTTGCATATAAAACATTGACAAGGTAAAACTACATATGATAGAATATAAACTTTACTTATTAGACTCTTTAAGGTATAATATACTTATACGCAAAAAAGTATAAGTATGGGGAGGTTTTTGGATGTTTAGTATAGGTGATAGAATAGTGTATCCAATGCATGGTGCAGGTGTGATTAAAGATATAGAGAAGATAGAAATATTAGGTGATAAAAAAGAGTATTTTGTTATGAAGATGCCTATAGGTGATATGAAGGTAATGGTTCCTGTGGATTCAATAGAAGAAGTTGGAGTTAGACAAGTAGTTGATGAGGATGCAATGCCGAGGGTCATAAAGATACTAAGAGGAAGCAAGACTGCTATGCCACAAAACTGGAACAGAAGATACAGAGCGAATATGGATAGAATAAGGTCTGGAGATATATTTGAAATTGCTGCTGTAGTTAGGAACTTGATGATACTAGACAAGGAAAAGGGACTTTCCACTGGTGAAAGAAAGATGCTAAACAGTGCAAAACAAATGTTAGTTTCTGAGATGGTTTTAGTATGTTCAATGGAAGTAGAAGAAACTGAAAGTTTAATAGCTGAATCTGTCGAAATTTTTGACGAAGAAGATTCTGTGGATGAAGAAGAGGTTACAGAAGAATTTACAAATGGGGAAAAAGAAAATAGTACAACAATTTAAGTTTTAGTGTTATACTAATATGATATAAAGGTAATAATAAGATTGGAGGTGAGACAAATGGTAACTAAAATTGCCAAGATAGGAATTTCTATAATTGGTGTTCTTTTAGGATTAGGAATTTGCTCTTTATTGAATCTTATCAGTGTTGTAAGAAATTCTTTAGAAGGCTGGCCAGGAATTATCATAACTATAGGTTTTTCTTTATTATTTGGAATTATATTTTATATTATATCCCCCCGAATTATTAAAACTATTAATAAATTAATTAGCACGATTGAGGTTGAACTGCAAAAAGTTCCCACTAATGATATTATCTTAGGAACAATAGGACTAATAATTGGATTAATAATTGCTTATTTATTAAGCCAGCCACTTTTAGCATTTGGCATTCCATTCATTGGTGTTGCTGGTTCAGTTTTATTGTATGGTATTTTAGGATACTTAGGAATCAAGGTTGCTACAAGGAAATCTGAAGATTTTCCAAATGTTTTTAGTAACACTAATATAATAAGAAGAACTAGTAAAGAAAAATTGAAACTTACTTATAAATCTTGTCCTAAAGTTTTGGACACTAGCGTTATCATTGATGGTAGAATTGCTGATATCTGTAAAACAGGTTTCATCGAAGGACCTCTTATAATTCCAACTTTTGTTTTAGAAGAATTACAACACATAGCAGATTCTTCAGATGGTTTGAAAAGAAATAGGGGAAGAAGAGGATTAGATATACTTAATAAAATACAAAAAGAATTAGAAATTGAAGTTATAATTTATGAAAAAAAATTCGATGATATTCAAGAGGTTGATTCTAAATTATTAAAGCTAACACAAATGGTAAAGGGTAAGATAATTACTAATGATTATAACTTGAATAAGGTAGCGGAAGTTCAAAGCATTGATGTTTTAAATATTAATGAGCTTGCTAATGCTGTAAAACCTGTTGTTTTACCAGGGGAAGAAATGATTGTTCAAGTAGTAAAAGATGGTAAGGAAGCGGGTCAGGGATTAGCATATTTAGATGATGGGACTATGATAGTAGTTGAATCTGGACGCAAGTTTATAGGTGAAACTATAGACGTTCTTGTTACTAGTGTATTACAAACTTCTGCTGGGAGAATGATATTTGCAAAGCCCAAGTCATTAGTTGATAAAGCAGGTTAGACCCATTATTGGGTCTTTTTTTATTTGTTTTAAAAGTTGAAAGTATTATGCTATAATAGACCTTGAGGTGAAATTTATGTACAAAGAGTACTTTGTATCTGTTATTGTAGCTGCTGCAGGTATGAGTAACAGAATGGGTAGTAGTATAAATAAACAATTTATTGCCATTGATAACAAGCCTATACTAGCCCACACTTTAGAAAAGTTTGAGAAATGTAAATTAGTTGATGAGATAATTGTTGTTTCTAAAGAAGGTGAAGTTGACTATTGTAAAAAAGAAATTGTTAAGAAATATGGTTTTAGGAAAGTAACAAATATTGTTAGAGGCGGCAAAGAAAGACAAGACTCTATCTATAATGGAATTTTAGCCTTAAATGAAAAGGCTGAAATAGTTTTAACTCATGATGGAGCAAGACCTTTTGTAAGAATTGAATCTATAGAAGAAGGTATAAAAGGGGTAGTAAAATATGGTGCATGTGTAGTAGGAGTTCCAGTGAAGGACACTGTTAAGGTTATTGATCCTGAAAATGTTGTACACCATACACCAAAAAGATCTTTACTATGGGCTGCTCAGACACCACAATGCTTTTGGTCACATTTGCTGAAGAAAGGCTACGAAATGGCAGCTGATGAAGGAATTATAGGCACTGACGATAGTTCCTTAGTAGAGAAAATTGGTCAACCAATAAAGATGATTATGGGAAGTTATGACAATATAAAAATCACCACTCCAGAAGATTTAATTGTTGCAGACTCATTGTTGAAAGACAAAACAAAAATTTATAAAAAAAGTGGAATTTTATAGGCATAAGGGGTGTATGATTTGCGGATTGGATTTGGATATGATGTACATCAATTAGTAGAGAACAGAAGATTGATAATTGGGGGAGTAGATATCCAGCATACTACTGGCCTATTAGGTCACTCTGATGCAGATGTATTAGTTCATTCGATTATGGACAGCATCTTAGGCGCATTAGCCCTAGGAGACATCGGTAAGCATTTTCCTGATACGGATATGAAATATAAGGACATAAATAGTATGATTTTATTAGAAAATGTTTATGGCATAATGACTGAAAATGGATATGAAATTGGCAATATTGATGCAACAATTGCAGCACAGAAACCTAGATTAGCACCTTATATCAATGAAATGAGAAAAAATATTAGTGAGACCTTGAGGACTTCTATTGATAATATAAGTATTAAAGCAACGACAACAGAAAAACTTGGCTTCGAAGGAAGACAAGAAGGTATCTCTGCTACATGCGTATGCTTATTAAAAACAATTGACAATAAATAATCTCTTTAGTATTATTATCATAAATCATTATGGAGACTAAAACTGATACACAAGAGGATATTAATACAGGCTTAGATAGGAAATAGTAATTAAGAATGGTGACAGAGAGGAAGTTGTTTGCTGAGAAGCTTCTGACCCGCTTTTTAATGAACCAGTCCTGGAGCTTTTAAGTGGAAAGATAGTATATTTAAACGATAGTAACGTTATAACTTTCAAGGCGAACCCAATAATGGGTTTATTAGAGTGGTACCGCGGAAATTTGACCTTTCGTCTCTTGTTGTAGATGAGAGGTTTATTTTTTGTCGTTCAATGATAAAAAGGAATCCACCCTTTCTATCATTGCCCTTTATGACAATAGAAATCCGTTCACTGTTTCGGACTCGAAGAATTCTAAAGCTCATTCCGATAAAAAACCCTACAGCTTTCAATTCTCTCTGAGGTCTATCTTATGGGACGTGAAAGCTGCTTAACAGATTTTTCATCTACATTGGCTAAGAATTCTAATCAAGTCCTGCAAATGTTCACTATATTTCTATTATCATAAACTAGGAAGTCTAGGCCCCTGTGTTTGTCATTCCG
>JAAYNS010000060.1 GCA_012520755.1 Tissierellia bacterium | reverse complement strand
TCCAATATGCTACTTCTTCAAACTCCATATTCTCAACTGGGGCACCAGTTATAATAAAACCATCAAATTTTTCGTGTTTTATTTCATCAAAAGTATTATAAAACTTATTCAGATACTCGCTAGATACATTCTTCGACTTGTATGTTTGTGAATGTAAAAACGTAATATCTACTTGTAATGGAGTATTACCCAATAACCTAAGTAATTGAATCTCTGTTACCATCTTTGTTGGCATTAAATTTAAAATCCCTATTTTTAAAGGTCTTATATCTTGGGATATAGCCCTGCTCTCTTTCATAATGAAAATATTTTCTTCCAATAATGTCTCCGCTGCAGGTAGATTGTCTGGTATATTTAACGGCATCTTCTTTCTCCTATTCTGTTAATTATTTCTTGTTCTACATATTATTATTTTTTAATATAGACCATTATAACTTATATAAAACTATAATTACAAGGATTATTATATTTTGCCATAAAACACAAGTATTTTATGATTAAAGTTGCGCCTAAAATATGATACATATTTAATGATCTGTGTATTATGTTGAATTAAAAATAAAAAGTGGGGCCAATTGCCCCACCTTCCCTATTAATAATATTAGATTTTCCCTACAAGGTCAATGCCTGGAGTTAAAGTCTCTGATCCTTCATCCCATTTTGCTGGACAAACTTGAGTTGGAAATTTTCTTACATATTGAGCTGCTTTAAGCTTTTTAACTAGTACACTAGCATCCCGTCCAATATTACCTGCATTGATTTCAACTGATTGAATAATACCATCTGGATCTATGATAAATGTACCACGATCAGCCTGGCCCTCTTCTTCAATTAACACATCAAAATTGCGTGATAAAACATGAGCAGGGTCACCAATCATAGTATATGTTATTCTATTAATAGCTTCTGAACTATCATGCCACGCCTTATGAGTAAAATGTGTATCTGTAGAAACAGAATAAACTTCCGTGTCTAATTCCTTGAATTTTTCATAATTATCTTGTAAGTCTTCTAGTTCAGTTGGACATACAAATGTAAAGTCTGCAGGATAAAAACAAACTATGCTCCACTTTCCTTTAAAATCTTCTTCTGTTACTTCAATGAATTCTCCATTTCTATAAGCATTAGCTTTAAATGGTAGTACTTCTTTACCAATCAATGACATATACTTCATCTCCTATTCTTTCTATTAATATTCTTGTAACTAATGATATTCATTATCATTTATAAACATTATAACACATTGTTGTAATAATGTTAAGTATATTTATATTACATTTTTGTAATCATTACATATTTTTATGCTTTAGCCCCTATTAAATTGCTAAACAAATTAATTAAAGCTACAATACTAAATCCTAAAAGGATTCAATAGAATTAGAAAATCCTCTAATTCTTATCTGAATTAGAGGATTAATTATTAGTCTACATATCTTTTATACATTCTAGCACAATTCTTACAAACATCTTTCATGTACTTGTTTGTTTTGAAGTAAATCAGACTCTTTAGTCATTCCCAAACAAATCTCCTATTCCTATTCCACCTAATAAACTTCCTTCACCCTTACCACTTGATTTACCCTTAGCACCTACGGAGAATATTTTTCTTGCCAATCTACTAAATGGAAGTGATTGCATCCAAACTGTTCCTGGCCCTTTTAATGTTGCAAGGAATAGTCCTTCTCCTCCAAATATAGCAGATTTTATATTTCCAACCATTTCTACATCATAATTTATTGTCTTTGTCATAGCTACTAAACATCCAGTATCAAGTTTGAATACTTCGCCAGCTTTTAAATCTTTTTGAATTATAGTACCACCTGCATGTAAGAATGTTAGACCGTCACCTACAAGTCTCTGCATGATAAATCCTTCACCACCGAAGAGGCCTGCCCCTATGTTTTTCTGAAAAGCGATTTCTATTGCTATACCCTTAGCTGCACACAAAAAAGAATCTCTTTGACAAATAATTTCTTCACCGTAATCTCCTAAGTCTAATGGAATTATCTTACCTGGATATGTTCCTGCAAATGCAACAGCTTTTTTCTCATATCCCCTATTGGTAAACTCCGTCATAAACAAACTCTCACCAGTAACAACTCTCTTTCCTGCTCCTAACATCTTGCCCATAAGGCCTTTTCCTTCATCTCTGCCTGAGCCATCACCAAATATGGCATCCATCATAATAGCATCATCCATATACATCATGGCTCCAGCCTCAGCGATAATACTTTCTGATGGATCCAACATGATTTCTACAAATTGTAGGTCATCTCCGTGAACTGCAAATTCAATATCAACAGCCTTCCTCATAATATCCTCCTCCTGGAAAAATTCTACTTATTAGATAGTACAATACTTTATGTCATTTACTTTAGTATAAATAAAAATCTAATTATTCTATTAAGATTAATATCTTAATTTATTCATATAATTGCTATTTTTTATTAAAAGATATTATACTCCTTGGAGAATGTCTAGTTTATTTCTTTGCTGTAATCATTATATTATAAAACTATTATATATATTCAATATAATTCACCACTTAAAATATGTCAAGTATTTCCATTTCCATCTTTTATAAAATAAAAAACCATTAACTTATCAGCTTTGTTTTGGTCTTTATATAGTAAAACATAAGAATATTTGCTAATTTAAATAATAAAAAAAGAGCTGTCTCTCTAGATATTATTATCTATATTAGACAAGCTCTGACTTGCAATCTCTAACTATTAATAATTCTAATAGTTAATAAACTTAAAATCTTATATCTTCATATGAATGATCTATGTCAAAGGAAAACTTGTGTATTGTTCTTTCTATTATTAAATTATTATTTTCCATAAGATCTACTACATATGGATTCACTTTTCTTCCATTTTCACCATAGATTTTAATTTTAGGTCTTGTATTAAATCCAACATTTGTTTCATATACAAGCCCTTCTCTTCCATCGTTCAACATAACCAAGGTGTCTTTTGCATATATATTTATAGAATTAGAAAAAGTCCTTATTATTTCAATACTAAACTGACCACCACCGCATGCTAATATATACTCCATGGACTCTTGAACAGATAATGCTCGTCTGTAGGGTCTATCTGATGTTAATGCGTCAAAAACATCGCATATAGCCGCTATTCTACTGAATATATGAATCTCATCTTTTTTTAAACCTCTAGGATATCCTAGACCATCGTCTCTTTCGTGATGACTTAGTGCTATATTTCTTGATACTGCATGTAAATCTGTATAATTACTTAAAAATTCATAGCCTTTTTCAGAATGGAGTTTCATAAATTCAAATTCTTCATTAGTAAGAGATCCAGGTTTATTAATTATTTCTATGGGAATAAATGTCTTGCCAATATCATGAAATATACACCCTATGGCAAGTTTTTTAATCTGATACATATTAAATCCACTATCACAAGCAATAACTATAGATAATAGCATCATATTTATACTATGAGTCAATGTATAATCATCATATATAGATATATTCTCTAGATTAAGTAATACATCTTTATTAAGTATGGTTTCGTTTACAATTTCCTCTACAATCTCATTTAAATCCATTATGTTTTTATTTACACTATTAATATTTACTTTCTTTCCATCATTAAATTCTCTTATAATACCTTGCATTTCTTCATGCAATTGGTGAATTCTTAACCTCATTTGCGGTTTAATAATTTCTTCTATTTCTTTATCAGTATACTTGTCCTTAATATATAAGCTATAATAACCCTGTCTTTTTAATTTGCTAATAATAGAGTCAGTAAGGAGGGTCTCTTTTCTTAACAACATGCCACCATAACTGTTGTATAAAGTTTGTCCTAAAATATCCCCTTCTCTTGCATACTCTATTGGAATTCTTCTCATCAATTGCACCCCATTATTACTATACGAATTTCTTACAAATAAATATAATCTATCCCCTAAATAGACATTATACCACAATAATTGATAATTGCATCAAATGTTTACTTATTATAAAGATAAATCAATACATTCCTCGTAAGTAAAAAAGCTATACTTATGTGAACAATAAGCATAGCTTTGCTAAGATCGGTTATCTTTTCTTTATCTTTTCTTTATCTTTTCCTTTGCTGAATGTATAGAATTCTTAATTCCTTCATATCCAGTACATCTACAGAGGTTGCTTTTTAACCATTCCTTGGCTATTTCATCATCTGCATCTGGATGTTTTTCCAAAAGGGCATAGGAGTTAATAATAAAACCAGATGTACAGTATCCACATTGGAAGCCTCCTTCTTCAAGAAAAGCCTCCTGAATCTCAGTACCTTTTAACCCTTCAATAGTAGTTATGTGCTTTTCTGCAACTTCTACGGCTAGTATCATACATGACTTCACAGGCTTACCTTCCAAAAGTACAGTACATGCACCACAATCACCATTTTCACAGCCAGGTTTTCCACCTGTAAGTCCCAGATTTTCTCTTAATACTCTAAGAAGTGTATCTGAAGGTCTAATTATTGTTCTTCTCTCTTCTCCGTTTATATGGAAAATTAAGGATATATAATCTTTGTAGGCTATCATTATTTATCTCCCTCCAGTTCTCTTAGACTATTAATTATTTCATCCTTCAATAGAAATTCTCTAAAGTCATTAGATGCATATATGTCGTTTACAATACTAGTTGGTAGATTTTTCACTGAATAATTTGCCCTTTCTTCATAAGTCATTGAACTATCATTTAATATATTTTCCAACTCTAATGATCTAAAAGGATAAGGACAAATTCCTGAAAATGCAACTCTTTTATGTCCATCAACTTCTAACATTGCCAAATGGAAGAGTGGATAGTCAATCTGGCCTTGTTTTTCTTTTCTTTTATTAATAAAAGGCATAGCTACATATTTCTTGTCTACTTCAACCTGAAGTAATATCTCACCTTTTTGTAAATTCATCCTCTTATCAAAGAGCTCTAATATTGGAACTCTTTTTATTCCATCCTTTCCAGCTACAACTATAGTAGCTTCCGTAAGCAATAAAGGCAATATGGCTTCCCTGTAAAAGAGCCTGCCACAGATGTTGCCACCTAAGCTCAACCTATTTCTAACAGTATGATCAGCTATTCTATTTGATACATGAG
>JAAYNS010000059.1 GCA_012520755.1 Tissierellia bacterium | reverse complement strand
TTTCATCTGATGTTGTTATACTTCTGGAGTTTGCTGAGTAGGCTCTGCTTGCTATTATCATTTCTGTAAATTCATTTGCTAAGTCTACATTGGACATCTCTAAGAAGTTTTGACGAATTGTACCAAAACCATCTCCGCCAGCTTGTCCTGCTACTGGTTCACCTGAGTTGTTTGAAAAAGCATAGTTGTTGTTTCCAACTTTTTCTAGTCCCTCTGGATTAGAAAACTTAACAAGACCAACCTGTCCTAATAAGTATGCTTTACCATCACTGTAAACACCAATGATTTTTCCTGAGCCATCTACAGAATAGCTTTGAAGTTTTAAATCACCAGCTATCACCTCTGGAATTATAAGCGGTTTTAATTTAGCCAACTCAGTATCTGCGTCAGGAGCACCGATAACATTACCATCATCATCAAAACCAGGCAAACTTAGATTCGGGTCATCAACAGTATTATAAGTATTAAGATTATTTGGATCTAAACTATAATTTTCTATTGGTACATACCCGAGAATCCTTTCTCCATTTGAATTAACTAAATTCCCTTCATAATCCCTAAAAAACGCACCATCCCTAGTATAATACTTATTTCCTACTATGATTTCTTCAGAACCATCTGCACCACCTGTGCCATCCACATCACTAGACACTGCAAAAAACCCTTCTCTTTCTATACCAAAGTCTAAGTCTCTACCAGTTGATTGTAGTGAACCGCCTGTCATTATTGTGTCTATGGCGCTTACTTTTACACCTAGTCCTACTTGTTGAGGGTTTATTCCTCCCATCCCAGCTGCTGTTGGTCCTGATGCATTTGCGTTTGTTTGGCTTATCATATCTTGGAATCTTGCTCTGCCTGATTTGAAAGCTGTTGTATTTGTATTAGCTATATTGTTAGCTATAACGTCCATTTTGGTTTGAAAACCTTTCATTCCGCTTACGCCTGAATATAATGATTTTAACATTTAATATCCTCCTTAAATTTGCTCCACTTCAGTCAGTCCGTGGTTTATGGCTTCCTTTAAGGTCCAGCCATTTATTTTACTATTATCGCACTATCAATATTTGTTACAATATCCATTTCATTGTTGTTCATAGTTGTGATTATTGTCCTATTTCTTATGCTTGCTATAAATGCCATGTCCTTATATAGCATTAAGCTTTCTCTTGCTCCTTTTTCTTCTAGATTGTTCATTGCATCTCTTAAGGCATTCATATCTGCTTCTTCTAGCTTTATATTTCTTTCTTGCATCCTTTGTTGGGCATGGGCTGATATATTTAGCTTATCATCCTGTTTTTGAAGTGTTTCATCAAATATCCTTTGAAACTTAAAGTCATTATTTATCTGTCTCTGGGTCTTATTACTGGATGATGGATTTATTTGTCCTCTTTCTATTCTAAAGCTCATCTGTCTCCACCTCATTTAACTTATCTGATACTTCCATTAAATAACCAATTTCATAGTCCTTACCATTTACTTGAAGGTATACTTGTGAATTGTAAAATTTTACTCTTTCAACTGTTCCAACTATATTTTCTTCAGGATTATAAATAGTTACTTTTTTACCTATTAAGTTTACTTGGTTTAACATACTCAACTGATTTACCCTATCAGCTAAGGCTGTCATCTGGTCTAACATTGTAAATTGAGCAAGTTGTGTTAGATAATCTGTTTTGCTACCACCTGAAGAATCTCCTAGGGGACTTTGGTTTTGTATTTCAGCAGCCATTATTTGAAGAAAGTCATCAACCGCTAAACTACTTTTTGACTTATTATCCATTGTTCCATAGCTTCGATCAACTGGTGTGTTTTTATTTACTTCCACTTCTTCTACCTCCTTTAAGCCAATATGCTCAGTTCCCCTGATTTGTAGACATCTGAATCATCTAGAACTAAGGAATCTGTATTTTGGTAATAGTAGGCCAAATTTTTATTTCTCATATTGCTTTGCTTGTGATTAAAAGCTTCATCCTGACCATTATTAAAACTACTGTTAAAGCTTTGATTCATGGAATTAGGATTTGTGTCCACCTTTAAGTCAATATTAATCTTTTCTACCTCTATGTTTTGTTTCAATAGACTCTCACTTAATTCGTTTATTGACTTATTAAAGATTTCTTCAATATGCTTATTATCTACTAGAATTGTTGCTGATAATTTACCTTCTTCTAGTTTTACTGCCACATCAACTGTACCTAAATTTTCTGGGTAAAGTTTGACTTTTATTACACTTGTATCCCCTTCTCTAGTTGTTTCCACCATTTGTATTATGGTGTCATTAATCTTTTGAGTATTTTCATTTGATAATTTGACATCTCCAAAGTCTTCTGCAGGTCTACTAATATTGTTTGTAGTTTTTAAAGGGGAGTTGTTAATTGCATTAAAACCTAGATTATCTTCTCCTGCTTCAAGATTCCCATCTGTTTTTGTCTCTTTCACTTCAAGAGTATCAATCTTCTTTTCAGCATCAATGGACTTGCTTAAAAACTCTCCATTGTCTAGCTTTCTATGCCCAAGATCCTCTCCTTCTTCAAGATGGTGAACTTTCTCCACATCTTCTAATTTGCTGTCTCCTAGTGGAAACATTTCTCTCGGCTTATCATCTAAAAAGCTTTTTACATCCTCTTCCTTGATAACTTGCCTAGACTTTTCTTCAACTAGGGGACTCTCTTTTGATAATTCAGACAAATTCATTTCTAACTCTCGATAATCTTTTGATTCATTATCAATGCTTTCTAATGTCTTAGTCTCTTCAGGATATAAGACCCCTTCAGCCTTTATAGTCCTATCGAACTTTTCAATAGTCTCTGAAAAGTCTTCTGACAAGTCTTTTCCTATGGGCGTATCAATTGAAAACTTATTGACAAGAATACCTTCACCTTCAATACAAGTCACTTGTTCAGCTATGGTGTCCTCAATTACAGGAATTTGCTTAGAATTATCATTTGGAAGGTCTATGCTGAGATAAGCCATCATCATTTCCATCAATTGGTCGGACTTGTCTTCATCTTTATCAGCTTGAACCATACTTGCCTCCTCTGCATCTATTGTCTTAGACAAGACTAGAGAAAATTCTCCATGATTAGCATCGGTTGCTTTGCTAGGCATTGAGGTATCTTGTGGCAATTGTACACTGCCTACTTGCATCCTTTCACCTCCTTCCAATATTCTTTATATGTTAATTTTAATTAACAGCTTTTTTGTATTTAACAACGGATATTTCATCTAAGAATTTCTGCTCTTCTAAGTTTTCTTTTTCCTTATAGTTTTCATAATCCTTTTCTTTAAGCTTTTCCATTATCTTTCTGTCTTTTTGAGCATCAACTAATTCCAATCTTCTCTCTTCAAGTTCATTTGTTTTTTCTTCTACTACTTGTATTTGAAGCTCAATCTTTTTCTCTAAATCAGATTTATATAATTGATATTGTTTTATCTCATTTGCACTTTTATATTTTACAAATCTTTCTTTCAAGCTTTCATATTCCTTATATAAATTAGATAATTTTAGTTTTTCTTGATTCAATTCATTTTGGGTAAGAGCGAACCTTTCCATGCTAGCTTTTTCTAAGTCCTCTCTCCAGTCCAAAATCTTTTCCATGGAGAATTTGTACGCCATTTAACTAAACCTCCTGTTTTTGTGCCTTTTTATTATTCAAAGTTTCTTTTAATAAAACTAGGCTTTCTTCGTAAATATAGTGGTCATCTACATCTTGTTTTAAGAAATCATTGATTGGTCCATTTAGGTCAATTGCCCTGTCTATATTAGGATTGCTGCCTTTTACATAGGCACCTACATTTATCAGGTCTTCAGATTCTGCATATACTGCAAGGTTTTCTTTCAGTTCACCAGCTAATCTGTAGTGTTCATCTGACACTATTTCCTTCATAATCCTACTAACACTATTTTGAATATCTATTGAAGGATAATGGTTCTTTGCCGCAATCTTTCTAGATAAGATTATATGACCATCTAAAATTCCTCGAACAGCATCGGCTATTGGTTCATTCATATCGTCCCCTTCTACCAACACAGTATAGAAGGCTGTTATAGACCCATCCTTTGACATACCACTTCTCTCCAGTAATTTAGGAAGCTTAGCAAATACAGAAGGAGTATATCCTCTTGTAGTTGGTGGTTCTCCAGTAGCTAGCCCAATTTCCCTTTGTGCCATTGCAAAACGAGTGACTGAATCCATCATAAACATTACCTTTTTACCTTGATCCCTAAAATACTCTGCTATTGCTGTTCCTACAAATGCTCCCTTGAGCCTTACTAAAGGGGGTTGGTCTGATGTAGCACATACTACTACAGATTTTTTATAGCCCTCTGGCCCCAAGTCTTTTTCAATAAACTCTTTAACTTCTCTGCCCCTCTCTCCTACAAGGCTAATTACATTTACATCTGCTTCACAATATCTGGCAATCATGCCAAGGAGTGTACTTTTCCCAACTCCAGAACCTGCAAATATACCAATTCTCTGCCCTTCACCAACAGTAAGCATTCCATCTATTGCCTTTATACCTGTAGACATTATATCTTCAATTCTTCTTCTCTCAAAAGGATTTGGAGGTGCCCTATCCACATCATAAAGATCTCCATCAGCGAGAGCTTCCATCTGAATTGGTCTTCCCAAACCATCTAAAGTTTGTCCCAACAATTTGTTGCTAATTCTAATTTTTAGGGATTTCCCTGTAGGTTTTACTAGACAGCCTGGTCCAATTCCACTAGTTTCATCTAGAGGCATTAGGAGGACAGACTTGTCCTTAAATCCAACTACTTCAGCTAATACTATTTTCCCTGAAGATTTTATATATATTTCACATACTTCTTCAACAAAAACATGGAGTCCCTCAACTTGTATTAGAAGGCCTATAACTTGGGTTACTTTACCAAGCATTGAATAATGATCCTTGTTTTTTATTAAATTGGTATATTCAGCAAAAGGAATATTTAACAATTTAAACCTCCATGTTCCTTAAGTCTTCAATAATGGAATTAATCTGCTTGCCTATTTGCAAATCAATTATTTGGCTTTCATTTTCAATGGTACACCCATTTCTCTCAAGGTTTTCATCTTTAAGTAAGATAAACCTGATCCCTTGATTAGCTTCCTTCAGTTTTTCTATATTGTCTTCTAAAAAAGTCATAGTGTCTGGGTGACAAGTTAAAATAATATTTTCTGTAGCTTCATATTGTTCAATAATAGGCTTAATAAGAGACAATACATTTTCTGAAGACGTGTCTATGGTCTTATGAACAATACTTTCAGCCATTTCTCCTGCAAGATTTATGAGATTAGTCCTATTTTCTACAATATAATCACTTACTTCAGCCTCAGCCTGTCTTATCAGTCCTAGAGCTTTTTCTTTGATTTCATTGCATTGGACTTCACATTCCTTAAAGGCCTTTTCCACACCTTCCTTAAAGCCATCATCATGTCCTTTACTATAGCCCTTTTCATAACCCTTATTAATAGCCTCTTTTTTAAGATTCTCTATTTCCTTCTTTGCTTCATTAACTGTATTATCAAAAAGAGCTTGTCTTTCTTCTTCCATTTCACTTATTAATTCATTTCTTAGATCTATTTTTAGTTGATTTATATTAATATTAGAATCTATTGATTCATCAATAATCTCTTCTTCAAATACTTCCTCATATACTTCTTCAATGATAGGTTCTTTTAATTTTACATTTGCAATAACTATATTCTCATTTGAAAATTCGACATTTGAGTTCTTTATAACCTTAAATGATGACTTCATTTTGGTCACCTCTGGTTATTATTATTTCTCCTGCTTCATCTAATCTTCTTATTATTGCAACAATTCTTTGTTGTGCTTCCTCAACTGTTGACAATCTAACAGGGCCCATAAATTGGATATCATCTTTGAGCAATTCAGCAGCACGTTTGGACATATTGCTGTAAATAATGTCGGCAACTTCTTCGGAAGCTCCCTTTAAAGCTAGTGCTAAGTCCTCATTGCTAACCTCACGAAGTGTTCTTTGAATAGAGGTTCTATCAAGATTGATAATATCTTCAAATACAAATAGACTAGCTTTTACTGTATCTGCCAATTCAGGTTGAGTCTCTTCTAAATTGCTTAATATATTTCTCTCTGTACTTCTGTCAACTGAATTAAGGATTTCAACAAGAGTTTTTACGCCACCAATATTCTCAGTTTCGCTTTCAATAATATTGGAGAATTTGTTTTCCATAATTCTCTCAATCTTTCTGACAACTGTTGGAGATGCCGTACTTATAGTACCCAATCTCTCAGCAACTTCAGTTTGTAATTCATCAGGAAATTGAGATAAGACTGTAGCAGCCTTTTCAGGTTGCATATAGCACATAATTAGTGCAATTGTCTGTGGATGCTCATTTATCAATAAATTAGTCAATTGACGGGTATCCGCCTTACGAGCAATAGAAAAGGGCCTTTCACTTTGCTTCATCTGTGTTAAGACATCCATGACTTCCTTGGCCCTTTGACTACCCAATGCCTTCTGCAGTAGTTCCCTGGCATAATCTATTCCACCATCTACAATATACTTATTTGCAGAAGCTGTATCTATAAAGTCATCAATTACCTTTTCCCTTTCCTCTGGGGATACTTGTTCTATATTTGCTATTTCATAAGTAACCTTCTCTATCATAAATTCAGGTAAGAGCTTCAATATCTGGGCTGATGTATCTGGGCCTAATGATATAAGTAAAATAGCAGCTTTTCTTACTCCACTTTTATTTCTGTTCATTGCATCACCCTTGGTCTTTTATCCATGATCTAATTAAATCTGCTACTAATCCAGGATTTTCAGCAGCATATTTTTTTGCTGTTTCTCCCTTTTGATCCCTTTGTACCTCTATATCAAAACTCTCTTCAATCTCAGAAAGAGTCTCCTCTACAGTAGATCCAAGAGCTAATTGTTCTTGGAACTGATTATCAGCCTTTTTCTTCTTTCTTAGGTTTTTAACAGTCAAGAAGACTATTAAAATTAGTGCAAGTCCTCCTGCTACCCTTAATATAATTGGTAAGTATCTCTTAATTCCTTCTTCTACCAATTCCTCACCTTCACCAACTAAGCTTTCATCAACATCATCTACTAGCCCACTTAGATTAATTGATTCTACGCTAATAATATCTCCTCTATCACCATCATATCCTGTAGCTGCAGCCACAATATTTTGCATCTTTATTAAATTCTCATCTGATAAATTCCCCTTATACACAACAGATGTAGTTAATCTCCTTATTTTGCCAGGAGCTTGTATTGTATAGGTTGTTTCTGATGATATTTCATTATTAATAATACTCCTATAATTAGAATCTGCTCCTTCTACACCTTCAATTACATTGCTAATATTGTCATCAATATTTCCACCTGTCACTTGTTGAATATCTATATTATCGCCACTAGCTTCTATTTGCTGGCTTCTAGGTACTGCATTGGAATATGTAATACTGGTTTTTTCCTCAGAATCAAAGTCTAAATCAGCCAATACAGAAACGTTGACCTTATCCCATCCAAAGCTACTACCTAATAGCTCCTTAACTTTAGACTCAATTTTTCTTTCAAAGTCTTCACGGATACTTTGATGTCGACTTACTATGTCTGTAGTAGTCTTGCTTTCATTTTCAGCTAAGAAACCACTCAGTAGATTACCCTTTGTATCTATTACTTGAACATTTTCTTTAGGCAGATTATCTACTGCTCCAGAAACTAAAGATACAATTCCATTAATCATATCTGGTGTGACATTTTGGGAAGGTTTTATAGCCAATATAATTGATGCAGATGCCTTCTTGTCCTCAGTTTGAAAGATACTTCTTTCGGGCATAACAAGATGTACCTTAGCAGATTCAACTGCGTCAAGAGACATAATAGATCTCTGTAACTCGCCAGTTAAAGCCCTTTGGTACATTATTTGCCTGTCTTCTTCTGTGACCATCATTCCTGTATCATCAAAGATTTCGAAACCAGTTGAGCTTTCTGGCATCATCCCATTCATGGCAAGTTGTAGCCTATATTCATCAACTTTTCTTTTATCTATTAAGATGTTTCTACCATTATTCTCTAGCTTATAGCTTATTCGATTGCTTTCCAAATCACTAACTATAAGGCCAGCATCACTTAATTCTAAATCTTTAAACAGTAAAGCATAGTCTACTTTATTTAAATAGTAGCCAATTGCAGACACAATAACAACAATAGCTATAATAGAAGAAATCATTGTGATTTGTTTTTTCTTATCTAGCTTGTCCCAGCCACTTTTTGCTCCACCTAAAGTCTTTTTAATACTTTCCATTATCTATGTAGCTCCTTTTGATTTATAGCTGCATATTATTTATCTCTTTATATGATTCTACAACCTTGTTCCTTATTTGCACTGCTAATTCTAAGGACAATCTTGCTTCTTCAGTTGCAATCATAACAGTGTGTAAATCATCAATTTCACCACTTATAAATTTTTCCGTTATTTCATTGGCATGAAGATGCATGTCATTTATTCTTTTTAGTTCACTATTGATGATTTCTTTGAAATCTATATTGTTTTCAGTATTGGTTTGACTATTGTTAGCTGTATTAGCTAAGCTAGCAGTAATTCTCGATATATCCAATTGTGTTCCCCCCTATAAATAAGACTAGGATTCCTGCTACTATCCTTTTGAGATTTCTAAGGCCTTTTTCAGGATGCTCTTACTTGCATTAAGTGCTGTTACATTAGCTTCATAAGACCTTTGTGCATTTATTAATGCAATCATTTCATCTACCATATTTACATTTGGCATTTGCACATAGCCATCTTCATTGGCATCAGGATGATCTGGTTCATAAATTATCCTAAAATTTTCATCCTCTTCAATAGCAACTGCCCTTACACCCTTGCTATTATTTGCTATATTATCTAATAATCGATTTCTTTCAGCTACTAAATTCTCCTCAAATATAAGGGTCTTTCTCCTATAAGGTCCACCCTCGTCTGTCCTTGTAGTATTAACATTGGCTATATTTGTTGAAATTAAGTCCATTTTTAGTCTTTCAACAGTAAGACCACTAGCATTAATTTGCATAGAAGAAAATACAGACATTTTTTCACCTCATATCTATTAATCTTTTTTATATCCAATTTCTATTTGTTTATTACATAATTCAAATTCATTAATCTAGCATTAAGTTGTGATATTAAAACGCTATAATAAATTTCGTTTGCTGCCAGTTCTGTCATTTCATAATCAATATCTACATTATTTCCATTTTCATTGAAGGTTGTGCTTTCCCTTTTTTTTACTACAGCTTCTACATCTTTTTTGGGTCCTATATGCCTTTCGTGAGTAGTCTTCAATGCAAGTTTATCTCCAGCTTCCTTTAGGAATTCTTCAAACTCAACTTTATTTACCTTGTAATTTGGAGTGTTTGCATTTGCAATATTACTAGATGTGGTTCTCTGACGTAATGAAGACATATCTAGTCCTTTTTTTATCAACTCGTAACTATATTCGTTCATATAATCCCCCCTATTCCATAATTCATTTAAATAAACTTTCCCAACAGTACTATTTTTATTAAAATGAAATTCTACCGTTATGAAAAGTATAATTAAAAACAAACTTATGATATTAACTCATGTTATAACTTGTCCTTATCTTTCGACAAGTTTACCCCTATATATACTAATACTACCCTAATAAAATAAAATATACCACAACTTTTGTCAATATTCAACATTTATATCAGTATAACATATATTTTCATACCACATTAAAAAAACCAAAATAATTTTCTCATAAATTATTTTGGTTATGTTTTTTCTATTAATATATTATTCACTTATTTTACATCCTTATCTATAAAAAGCGAGTTCTTACTTGTATGAATATAGTTCTTGATTACCTTATCCTTTTTATTTAATTGTTGCATACTTTCAATCAAAAACTCTTTTTGCTTTTTTATTGTGTCTTGAAATTTTTTCTGTTCCTTAATAATTTCTTTTATTGTCTCAATGTATTCTTCATTTTGAGCATGGGGAAATCTGCTAAGTTGTAAATTTAATGTGTCTATCTTATCAATCTCCTCTTGATTCAGCCCTATAATTTCTAGCCCCGAATCCAATTCCCCATCCCAAGATTTTAAATTATTGAGTATATTGTCTACAGATTTGCTTCTTTGCTCCAATAATTCCTCATAATTTAGATTTGCATCCATGTATCTCTCAACTCTTCCAGATATTTTCTGACTTCTTTTATTGGTTCCACATCTTTATCAATATTAGCCCTAACTAATCTGCGATTCATATACTCGTAAAGTTGATATA
>JAAYNS010000058.1 GCA_012520755.1 Tissierellia bacterium | reverse complement strand
CAAATACTGAACCAGTGTTTTTATTTTACAAAAAAAATGAGGAGCTTAGTAAATTTATAGAAGACTGGACATCAAATAATCAACCAGTATATGATTTTGCATCTAAGGATGGAGTTAAACAGATTCTTTGGGTAGTTGATGATGAAGAAAGGATTCATTATATCCAAGATATATTTAAAGAAATTGATTGCTTATATATTGCAGATGGACATCACAGAACAGCTTCATCTTATAAGGTTGGATTAAGAATGAGGAAAGAAAAACTTGATTATACAGGTAAAGAAGAGTTCAATTATTTTATGTCCGTCGTATTTCCAGGGGATGAGCTTTACATTATGCCTTACAACAGAATAGTAAAAGATTTAAATGGCAATAGTGAAGAAGAATTTATAGAAAAGGTTTCTATAAGTTTCGATATTACACCCTTAAAGTCTCTAAGGGAGCCATTAGTCAAGAATGAATTTACTATGGCATTTAAGGATAAATACTATAAGATTGTTCCTAAGAAGGGGATAATTAATACTACAGGTGAAATTGATTCACTAGATGCTTCAATATTACAGAATAATATATTAGCACCAATCTTAGGCATTGATGATCCACGAACTAATGATAGGATAGAATTTTTAGGCGGAGAAGATATGTTTGAAATAATAACTAAACGTTTGAGTAATGATATGAAGGTAGCATTTTTATTATATCCTACTCAAATTAATGAGATAACTGCAGTAAGTGATCTTAACAAGGTCATGCCACCAAAATCCACTTGGTTTGAGCCTAAATTAATGAGCGGACTTTTTGTTCATAAATTTTAATAGAAAGATAAAATAGAACATTTATTATGATATAAATGTTCTATTTTTGTGTAAATGTCTAATCTATATTTGAATAAGTAGGTGATATAATTTATAATTAAGTTAAAAGAATCTAAGCTATAGTTTGGAGGTATACAATGATTAATAAAGAAATAAAGATATTTCTAACAGCAGATTTACATATTGGGATGCTATTCAATAGGTATCCAGAATTTATAAAAGAGGATTTAAGAAATGCTAGGATAAAGACCCTAGATAGAATGGTAAGAACAGCAAACCATTTAGAGTGTAATATATTTGTAATTGCAGGAGATTTGTTTGATAAAGTTAATGGAATAAGCCAGAAAATGATTAACGAAGTTTTGGATGCTCTGAACTATTTCACTGGGCAGTGTATTTTAGTATTGCCTGGAAACCATGATTATGACAACGGGATGATTGATCTATGGACTAAATTTACAAATAATATGCTAGATAATCTAATCTTATTGAATGAAGAAAAGCCATACTTATTAGATGAATATGGGATTGATGCTACAGTATACCCTGCTCCCTGTCATGCAAAGCATTCAAAGGAAAATAATTTAGCTTGGATTAGAGAAGAAAAGTTTGATGAAAGCCGAATTATAATTGGTATAGGACATGGTGCTATAACAGATATCTCTCCTGATTTAAAGAATGAGTATTATAGCATGACTTTGCAAGAACTTAATGACATACCTGTAGATTTATGGTTATTAGGCCATACCCATCTACCATATCCTCAACAAGAAAACACCAATGATATTAAAGTGTTTAATCCTGGCACCCATGAACCAGATGGGCTTGATTGTAAACATAAAGGTAATGCCTGGATAATCAACGTAGATATAGATAAAAATGTATCAGCAAATAGATTAATTACCGGGACATATAAATTTATAGACAAAGTATTTGAAGTAAAAGATCAAGATGATTTAGATAATATGTATAATGAAGTATTAATGGATAACCCTGATATGACCATAGCAAGGATTACCTTAGTTGGAAGAATAGATGAGGAGACTAGGGACTATTGCAATAGTGTCATTGAGAAACTCAATAAAGAATTAGCCTATTTAATGACAGATTTTAACGATTTAGGCATTAAAGTTAGTACGGAAAAGATTCATAAAGAATTCTCAGAAAAGTCGTTTCCTCAAGAGTTTCTATTAAGCTTTGCTGATGATGAAGACACATTGCAATTAGCTTATGAACTCATTATGGAGGTGAGAGAATGATAATAAGAAAATACGCTTGTAGACGGTTTGCTGGTTTAAAGGATAGAGAATTAGAATTTCAAGACGGATTAAATATTATTTTAGGCCCAAACGAAGCGGGAAAAAGTACTGTTGTTGAAGGTATCCATTCAGTATTATTCATGAAAAGCAGACTTATGAAGAGAGATAGCGATTTTAAAGATAGATTTATGCCCTTACCAGATGGAGATAGTATAGATGGTGCAATAATAATTGATCATAATGGAAAAGAGTATACTTTGAAAAAAGAGTGGGGCGAGTCACCCTATACTGAATTAATAAAGTACTCAGGAGATATTATTAAAAATGAAGATGAAATACAGAAGGAATTGAATTTGATTTTAAAATTTGGACAAGGTACCTATAGTTCATTATTTTTTGCTAAGCAAGAAGATATAAAAAGTTCAATAGAAAAAATAATGAAAAATGAGAAAGAAACAAGCGAAGTTAGTACATTATTAAGAAAAACCATAATGGAACTTGATGGAGTTTCCATAGAGAAACTAGAGAATAAAATCGAAAGTGAGATAAAAGAATATTTTAGCAACTGGGATATTGTAAGAAAGTGCCCGAAAAATGGAAGAGGGATTTCAAATCCATATAAAAGGGAAGTTGGAAAAATTCTTGAGAGTTTTTATAATAAAGAAAGAATAAAACAAGATATGGATATGGCTAATGCTGCTGAAGATGAATTTGATAAGGCTAGAAAAAAACTAATACTTGCAGAAGAGGATATTAAGGAACTAAAGGTGAAGAAGGAATCCATGGAGGAGTTGGAAGAAGATGTCACTAAAAGATTAGTGCTTGAACCTGAGTTTGACAATATATCAAAAGAGTTGGATACTTTAATTAAAGTAAATGAACAATGGCCACAAAATAAGATGAGAATCAAACAATTAGAAGAAGAGATAAAAAGTATAGATAAGGAAATAGAAGAATTAAGTTTAGAAAAGGAAGAGGCAAAACTCTTAGCTGAGAAAAATTCATTAATTGAAGTTCTAAAGAAAATAGAGAATTTATTAGAGGATATTGAAGTAATAAAAGGACAAGCATTAAAAATAAATCCAATTACTAAGGAAGATATCGATTTATTGCAGTATACTTTTAATGAAATGACAAAAACTGAAGCAATGATAAATGCGGGTATAATAATAGGTCAACTAAATTATTACAAGGGCGAGACTCCTTTAATGGTAATTAAGGATTTAGAGGATGTTGTTTATATAGAGTCAGGTGAGGAGTTTAAAGCAAATGGCTATGTAAGGTTAGAATCTAAAGATTTGTTTCAAATAGAGCTTAAGACAGGCGAGCAAGATTTTAATGCCTTAAGATTAGATTATGAGAAATATAAGAAAAATCACATGGAGTATTTAACCAAACTGGGTGTATCTACAATTGCTGAAGCGGAGATAAATAAAGAGAAATTAGAAATATTAAATTCTAAAATTAAATCCTATAATGATAAAATTGAGAGTTTACTAGGAGATTACACTTATGATGAGTTGAAGGAAAAAATAACTTCATATGGTGATTTAGCTACTATTCGTAATCTTAATACTATTGAGTCAGATATAAATTGTTTAATTGAGAAAAAGTTAGATAAGGTATCTGAAAAAAGATTGTGTGATAAGAATATATCTGATTGGGAAAGTATTTATGGCAATACTTCAAAACTCTTTGAAAGAGTTGCTTATATTATGTCTGAAAAAAATAGAGTAAATGGAGAATTAAGTTCATTAAAGCCTCTTCCAGAAGACTTTAAAACGGCAGAAGATTTTAGAAGAGCGCTATCAGAAATCAGAAGAGAGTATGATGCTAAACAAGAGAGGATTAAAGATTTAAGAGAAGAGTATTATGATTGTGAAAGAAAATTACCAGATATAACTTATGAAGAGCTTGAGAGTGATTATAATATCGCAATAAAAGAGTTAGATAAAAATATACAAAAGGGTAATAGGCTATTGAAAATAAGGGAAAATTTCAATGTTACTCGAGAAAAGATGGATGAAAACTCCTTTACACCGGTAATTGATACTTTTTCAAAGTATATTGATATTCTTACTCAAGGTAATTATAGGTCAACAACAATTGGGAATGATTTCAATATAAGATTGAGTAAAGGCGATAAATTTACAATGCCAATAGATTTACTGTCTAGCGGAACCTATGATTCAGTTGCATTAGCTTTGAGATTGTCAATTATAGAACATATACTAGGAGACAATAAAGGTTTCCTTATTCTTGACGATTGTCTTGTAGATTTAGATCCCGACAGAAAAGAAGCAGCTATAAAATTAATTAATAGATTTGCATCAAATCATCAGGTTATATTCACTACGTGTAATCCAGATACAGCAGACTCATTAGGTGGAGAAATAATCGAAATCTAGATAAGAACTTTTTATTTCTAATTTATGAAATCATCTGGTAAAATAATATACTATGGAGGAATAATAATTGATAAAAGAATTTGATGGAGTATTACCTAGTATAAGTGACAAGTGTTATATTGCTGATGGTTCTTATGTTATAGGCGATGTGGTTTTAGAAGACTATTCAAGTTTATGGTATAATACTGTAGTACGTGGAGATGTAAACTATATAAGAATTGGGAAATACACAAACATTCAAGACAATTCAGTAGTTCATGTTGCAGATGACTATCCAGCTATAATTGGAGATTATGTAACTGTTGGTCATGGAGCTATATTACATGGATGTACTATTGAAGATTACTGTTTAATAGGTATGGGCGCTATAATTCTAACGGGAGCAGTTATAGGTAAGGGAAGTATTATAGCGGCAGGAACAGTAGTTAAAGAAAATGATATTGTTCCACCATATTCTTTAGTAGTAGGCATACCAGGGAAAATAAAGAAAACTTTACCTGAGAAAATAGAGAACATACGCTCCCAAGCTTTGAAATATAAGTCATTATGGACAGAAAGATATAAAATAATGCCAGATGCTGATGGAGAAAGTTATGATGGTGGTAAAATAATATAGTTTTCTAGGAGGACGATAGTAAAGATGAAAGAAAACAAAACAGCACGGAAGCCATACTTATGGGAAGCATTATTATCATTTGTATTTTTAATTGTTGTTATGGCAGTTAGTATTATTAAATATGGCTCAGATCCACATGTGCCAATGTTAATTGGAACTTTATTTGCCATACTAATATCATACAAAATTGGATTTACTTGGGACAATATTGAAAAGTCAATGTTTGATGGAATTTATCAAGCCTTACAAGCAATAATTATTCTAGTAATAATTGGAGTGCTAATTGGCATTTGGTTGGTATCAGGAGTAGTACCTACTATGATTTATTATGGACTAGCATTATTAAAACCTAACAACTTTCTAATTGCAACTGTTCTGATTTGTTCAATTACTTCATTAGCAACAGGAACTAGTTGGGGAACTGCAGGTACAATTGGAATAGCATTAATGGGTGTGGCTAAAGGCTTAGGAATATCTGCTCCAATAGCTGCAGGTGCAATTATATCAGGTGCTTACTTTGGAGATAAAATGTCACCCTTATCAGATACAACAAATTTAGCACCAGCTGTTTCAGGGACTGATGTTTTCACTCATGTTAAAGGAATGCTGCCAACTACCATAGTATCATATGGAATTACATTAGTACTCTTCTTAATTGCAGGATTACAATATGGTGGTGTAGGTAGTGATATATCCTCGATAAATTCAATCAGAGAAGGATTAGCAGCAAATTTTAACTTATCACCATTACTATTAATTCCACCACTAGCTGTAATAACATCTATGGCATTTAAAACTCCTGCAATACCTGGAATAACATTAGGTATCGTATTGGGAGCAATATTTGCAGTAATAATGCAAGGAGCTGATTTAGGTTCATTAATATCTGCAGCTCATGATGGATATGTGTCAGAAACAGGATTAGAAGTTATTGATGAACTCTTAACCGCAGGCGGTTTAATGGGTATGATGTATTCAATATCATTAACAATTATAGCTATGATGTTTGGTGGTATAATGGACGAAACTGGGCAATTAGAAGTAATAGTAAATGGATTGTTGAAAAGAGTTAAATCAACTGGCGGCTTAATAGCTACAACAGTATTTACTTGTTTTTTCTGTAATGCTACAATGCCTGAACAATATATATCAGTTATAGTACCAGGTAGAATGTATGCTAATTCTTATCGTGACAAAGGTCTACATCCAAAACTTCTATCTAATGCACTAGAAGGGTCAGGTACAGTAACTTCAGCCTTAGTGCCATGGAATACTTGTGGCGTTTTTCTTACAGGGATTTTAGGAGTTTCTACATGGGAATATGCAAAGTTTGCATTTTTTAACTATCTGACTCCTATAGTAGTTGTAATATTCGGATTCGTCGGATTGTTTGCTTATAAAATTGCAGATGATCCATCCACAGTAATAGAACCGATAGAGTAAAATAAAAATGAATTGCTATTGATTCAATAGCAATTCATTTTTATATAACACTACTTAGTACCTTTCCAATGCTATCACGGAATAGCAAGTTTGCCTTACAATCAAATTTAGTCTCTGTTTTGTTGATTATTACAAGCTTATCTCCCTTATAATATCTTAATAAACCTGCAGCTGGATAAACAACTAGAGATGTTCCACCTACAATAAACAAATCAGCATTTGAAACGTAATTTCTAGCCTCTTCTAACAGGCTATCATTGAGCTTTTCACCATACATTACTATATCTGGCCTAATAAAGCCACCGCATTTTTCACATTTAGCTAGATGTGTAGCCTTTAAGAAATAATCAAGACTATATTTTGTTTTGCAATCTTCACAAAAACACCTACTAGTAGAACCATGTATTTCTATTATATTTTTAGTACCTGCTTTTTGGTGTAAGCCATCAACATTTTGTGTTATGATAATTTTGAGTTTTCCTCTCTTCTCAAGTTCAGCTAGTGCTATATGGGCGTCATTCGGCTCTCTTATACTGTTTTTCAATGTATTAATCATATTTTCTTTATAGTGTAATAGATATTTTTCTTTGTTTTCTTCATAGTATTTAAATGTATAAATATGATTAGGACCACGTTTCTTTTTGCTTGAGTTAGCATATAATCCAGTTTCTGACCTAAAATCAGGTATTCCACTTTCTGTGGACACACCTGCACCACCAAAAAATACAATATTATCACTTTCATTTATCATTGATTTCAATTTTTCAATGGACATACAATCACTCCTTAGTTAAATTATATCAATTAATTAGTAATAAATGAATATATTTGATTATTGATAATAATTCTACACTTACCCAGCCATCAAATATTTTACATATAAATATATAATAGTGTATAATTATATTATTAAAAAATGTTGGAGGAAAGTTATGAGATATATTGATTTACATTGTGATACCCTTATGATAATCCCTGATTCAAGTGGTAGCCAATCATTGCATTCAAATACCATTGCTAGTATAGATTTTACCAGAATGAAAAAAGCTGGAACTATGACCCAGCTTTTTGCAATATTCTTATTGCAAAAAGACATGTTTGCAGAAACAAATAGGGAATATGTAGAAGATGACATATACATAGACAGATGTATAGATTACTTAACAAATGAAATCATAGAAAATAGTGATATTATTTCTATGGCATATAATTTTGAAGATATTGAAAGAAACTATTCTGAAGAAAAAATGTCGGCAATTCTTACAATTGAAGATGGAAGAAGTGTAGAAGGTAGTTTTAATAAACTTAAGCAGTATTATGATAAAGGTATAAGGCTAATAAGTTTGACATGGAATTTTGAAAATTGCTTTGGTTATCCTAATTCAGATGATCCAACGATAATGAGTAAAGGCTTAAAGAAATTTGGGAGAGAAGCAGTAGAATATATGAACGAATTAGGTATGATAATAGATGTTTCACATTTATCCGATGGTGGCTTTTATGATGTGGCTGAGATTAGTAAGAAACCATTTATAGCATCTCATTCAAATTCAAGAGCCCTTTCTCCTCATAAAAGAAACTTAACTGATGATATGATAAGGGTTTTAGGAGAAAAGGGTGGAGTAACAGGTTTAAACTTTGCGCCAAGCTTTTTAAATGAAAATATAAAGCTTAAGGATAGCACAATTGAGTTAATGGTAAAACACCTAAATCATACAAGAAATATAGGTGGAGAAGAAGTAATTGCTTTAGGAACAGATTTTGATGGAACTAGTGGAAATTTAGAAATCAATAGCGTTGAAAAAATCCCTAATTTATTTTATGCCTTAAAGAAAGATGGGTGGAGTGATGATCTAATTGAGAAATTTGCCTACAAAAATGCATTAAGAGTAATTAAAGATACAATGAAATAATTGTTAGTATAAAATATATATGTTTAACTTTATAGTTATGAAAAAATTTCGAATTTGAATTCTAGACAATTCAAGGATATTAAATGTATTGTAATCTATAGGGGTCTTGTTTTGCATAGAATAATGATTTGTAAGATAATCTTTTTTGATAATATGAAAGCTAATTTACATTTAATATATTTGCTAGAATAAATAATGAAAAAATAGAAAGGGAGTTTTATGATTTATTTAATTACAGGCGGGGCCAGAAGTGGAAAAAGTACATTTGCAGAAAGTTTGTTTAATGAAAAGAATGATGTTGTATACATTGCGACATCTAGAGTAAGTGATGAGGAGATGCAAGAAAGGGTGAATTTACACAGAGATAGTAGGCCTTCCCAATGGAGAACATTTGAAGGGAACTATAACTTAGTTGAAGCCGTAGGCGATGAACAGAATTACATCTTGGATTGCATTACAGTATTATCGTCAAATATCATGTATGATATTTCAAAAGATGTGGAGTTTGTTAATTATGACATGCAAAAGGAAATAGAAGATACAATAACTGGTGAAATAGAATCATTAATAGATAAAGTTAAGGAAAAAGATGGAAATCTTATTATTGTTACAAATGAAGTAGGTAGTTCAACTGTACCGGATAATCATATAACTAGAGTGTTCAGAGATATTCAGGGAAGGGTAAATCAAAGGATTGCATTAATTACCGATAGCGTTTACTTGGTATGTTGTGGCATACCGGTGAGAATTAAATGAGAGAAGGACTAATATTAGCATTTCAGTTTTTTTCTAGAATTCCAATTAATAAAAAAGTAGAGTTTAATGAGGAGAACATAAGATATAGTTTAATATTTTATCCTCTGATAGGGGGCTTAATTGGGATTTTGTCAGGACTTGTATACTATCACCTTTTAACAATGAATACCAGTATAGCAAGTCTAGGTGCATTATTTACGATGATATATTTAACTGGTGGAATTCATATTGACGGTCTTTCAGATACCTTTGATGGATTCTTGTCAGCTAATGACAAGGAAAGGACTTTAGAGATAATGAAAGATAGTAGAATAGGTACATTTGGTGTTATATCTATAGTTATGCTTTTATTATCAAAGTATGTAGTTATTTCTAGTTTTGCATCAAGACTCCCTTTGGCTCTAATATTGTCTATGATAAATAGCAGAGTGGTTTTAATTAGGATTATTTCTACCAAAAAAGTAGCTAGGCAAAATGGTTTAGGTGACATATTCAAAAAAAGTAATCCAGGAAAACTTGTATTATATTGTTGGACACAATATATAGTTATATTATTACTATTAGACATCATCTATATAATTCCTTTTATTATAACAATTATTTTTGGTGAAATCTTATCAGTTTGGTCCTATAAAAAAGTAGGAGGTATGACTGGTGATACCTATGGTGCACTTGTTGAAATAGGAGAGCTAATATCTTTATTGGCTTATTTAGGAGTCTTCACATGGATATTATAATGATACGTCACGGAGAATCAGAAGATAATATTAGAAAAGTTTTCAGTGATCCTAACACTTCATTAACTAATAAGGGAATTGAACAAATCTTAAGTGCAAAAAACCATTTGAAGAATTATGAATTTGCTAGTATTTATTATAGTCCATTTACTAGGACAGACCAAACAAGAGAGCATTTGGGATTAAAGGGGAAAAAAGATTCAAGAATTGCAGAAGTAAACTTTGGAATATTTACTGGTCTAAAATATGAAGAAATAATTAAACTCTATCCTTCTGAGTCAAAAGAATGGATTGAGAATCCTTACTCTTATGATATTCCAGAGGGTGAAAGCATAAAAACAGCCTACAAAAGGGTAGTTGTTTTTTTAGAAGAGATAGTTTCGAAAGATGAGAATGTATTATTGATTACACACGAGGGAATAATTAAAATAATATGTTCATGGGTATTTGATAATCCATATTATTTTTTTAAGTTCAAAGCTAATAATGCTAGCTTAAGCATTATTTCTGTTGAAGATGGGTATAAGTTTATTAAGAAGCTTAACTATCTTTAATAGATTAAATACTTGAGGTGTGACCATGGAAAGAAATATTCTAAAGTGTGTAGAAAGTATTGATGACTTTAGTATAGACGAATTCAATAAACTTAATATAGGTGTTGAAATACAAGATTTTACAGAACCTAATTTAACTAATGAACAAATTAATGAAGTGGTTAATAGATATAAGAAGATGTTTAAAGACTTTAAACATACAAAAGCATTACATGGACCCTTTCTTGATTTGAAACCTTCTAGTCCAGATTTGGATATTAGAAGAGTAAGCTTCAATAAGTATCTCAGAACAATGAAAATTGCTATTGAATTAGATGTTGATTATGTAATATTTCATAGTAAAATAATTCCATGGTTGAATGAACCAAGCATTGTAAAGTTAAATTATTTGCAAACAAGGGAGTTCTGGGAATCCTTATTAATGGAAGTTGATGACTTTAAAGGAAATATTGTATTGGAAAATGTTTTTGAAAAAACACCTGAAATGCTTAAAGAGTTAATTAGTGTTATTGATATACCAAAAATTAAAGTTAACCTAGACATTGGCCATGCTCGTCTTGGAACGGCAAGTCTAGAGAAGTGGATAAAAGAACTAAAAGACTATTTAGTATATATTCATTTACATTCTAATGATGGATTATACGATTTACATAGTGAACCTTCGGAGTTTCAAATTAATGCAATTAATAGTCTGCTTAATAAGTACAATCTTAATCCGGTAATATCTTTAGAATACAAATCCAATAATATAGAAAAGCATATTAATACAATAAGAAATTTTTAGTCAATTTCCAATGTATTTTGAATATAAAGATGTAGCTTTTTTTATATCACTTGTGTTTTTAATAATTGCTCTACCATCATAAAATAGAGTAATTTGAACATCTTCAACTGAAAACTTAATAAAATAAGCATTGTATGTAACATCAATATTCAGTGATTTTAATCTTTGTATAATGTCCTCTGCAGATATGATTCTTTGTAGGGGATTTATTTGTATACTATTTTTGCCACATAGGTAAACTGCTTCTTCGCTATTCCTTTCTAGAAACTCGAATTCCTTTTTCCCACAAGCTGTGCAATTCTCATCCATAATCATATCGATGTATTCAAAATCATTAGTCCAAATATCGATAAATTGTAATCCTTTAATAATAGCATCATTACGTTTCAAAAGTATTTTTATAGCTTCCATAGCTTCCATAGATGCGACTATAGATGTTATCATATTCAGAACTCCTGCTGTATCACATGTTTCCACAGAACCAATTGTTGGTATATTAGGAAACATACATCTTAAGCAAGGGGTTTGATTAGGAATAATACTATGAACCATTCCAGAGCTTCCAATTACAGCTCCATAAACCCATGGAATATTCAACTTAATAGCTGTATCGTTAATTAAATACCTAGTTTGAAGATTGTCTGTACCGTCTAGTATTATATCCATACCTTCACATATGGATTCAATATTTCTTGAATTTACATCAGCTATAATACTCTCAATTTCAATAGTAGAATTTATTCTTTTGAGTTTTTTCTCAGCGGTAACAGCTTTAGGAAGATTATTTCTAATATCTACTTCATCATATAGAATTTGTCTGTTAAGATTAGAGATTTCAATATAGTCTCGGTCAACTATTTTAATATAACCTATACCTGCTCTTGCAAGATTATTAGCAATAACTGTGCCTAAAGCACCACAGCCAATTATTACAGCTTTTTTAGACAGGAGCTGTTTTTGGCCTTCAATACCAATTTCATTATAAAGCATTTGTTTAGCATATCTTTCCAATAAAATCAACCTCCAGAAAATCACTAATTAATATTATTATATTAAAGTTTTAAAGGATAAACAATAATATAGTTAGTTACAATTAGTAACTTAATAGACTATAATAGTATTAGGTGATATATATGAATAATTATGATAACTATAAATTATGTCCAAAGTTTGAAACAACTTTTGAGCTATTAGGGAAAAGATGGACTGGATTAATCATACAAACGCTTTTAAGTGGAATAAAAAGATTTACAGATATTGAAATGGCAATTCCGAATATTAGTGCTCGTATGCTTACTGAAAGGCTTAAAGAACTAGAACATCACGGAATAATTACAAGACATGTGTTCCCTGAGACTCCTGTGAAAATTGAGTATGAGTTGACTGACAAGGGACATGATCTGGAAAAAGCAATGAAAGAAATTCAAAAGTGGGCAGAGAAATGGAATTAATAGCTAGAAGATAAGCTTGTAGCTATTTGCTAATTTATCAAATGTTATTTATAATAAGGATTAATGATACTATATGGGTATATATTAATAATAGAGGTATTATAAAAAGTATATTATTTATAGGAGGGTTTTATAATGGGTTTAGTTACTTCAACAGAAATGTTTAAAAGAGCTTATGAAGGTGGCTATGCAATTGGTGCATTCAATGTAAACAATATGGAAATAATTCAAGGCATAGTAGAAGCAGCAAAAGAAGAAAAATCACAATTAATTCTTCAAGTATCAGCAGGTGCTAGAAAATATGCTAGTCCAATTTATTTGAAGAAGTTAGTAGAAGCAGCAGTTGAAGATAGTGGCCTTGATATAGTCTTGCATCTAGATCATGGTGAAGATTTTGAAATCTGTAAGAAATGTGTAGATGATGGTTTTACATCTGTTATGATTGATGCTTCTTACCTACCATTTGAAGAGAATATTAAACTAACTAAACAAGTAGTTGAATATGCTCATGCACATGGAGTAGTAGTAGAAGCAGAACTTGGAAGATTAGCTGGTGTTGAGGACGCAGTTAATGTTAGTAAAGAAGATGCTACATATACGGATCCAGATGAAGCTGTAGAATTTGTTGAGAGAACAGGAGTAGATTCCTTGGCAATAGCTATTGGAACAAGTCATGGTGCATATAAATTTGCAGGAGAACCAAAGCTAGATTTTGAGAGACTTGAAATTATAAGTAAGAAATTAGAAGGTTTTCCTCTAGTGTTACACGGTGCTTCTACAGTATTACCTGAATTTGTTGATATGTGTAATAAATATGGTGGTGATATACCAGGTGCTCAAGGAGTACCAGAAGAAATGTTAAGAAGAGCAGCCAGCTTAGGAGTATGTAAAATAAATATAGATACAGATCTAAGATTAGCTATGACAGCTGCTATAAGGAAACACCTTGTAGAAAATCCATCAGATTTTGACCCAAGAAAGTACTTAGGACCAGCTCGACTAGCAATAAAAGAAATGGTACAACATAAAATTAAAAATGTACTTGGGTCAAGCAATACAAACTTATAGAAAAAATATTGGGGTGTACTTAAAGTTAAGTCCACCCCTTATTTATTACAAACTACTTAATTCTCTTGCAATTTGTGCTCCTAGTTTTGCATTGTTGTAAACTAATTGAATATTGGATTCTAGGCTTCTTCCTTCAGTTATTTTTTGAATTTTGTCTAGCAAAAATGGTGTAATATCTTTTCCTTTTACGCCTAAACTGTTAGCTTCTTCAACTGCGTCCTCAATAACCTTATCTATTTCAGTTTTATCCATTGAATATTCTTCTGGAATAGGGTTTGCTATAAGGACTGCACCTTTTAATCTTAACTCATCCTTGACTTTGAGAGCTTTAGCTATTTCTAGTGGGCTATCCATTTTATAATTAACTTTAAACCCACTTTCTCTAGTATAGAAAGCAGGAAACTCTTCAGTCTTGTAACCGATTACTGGAACTCCTTTTGTTTCTAAATACTCTAGTGTAAGGCCTAAATCCAATATTGATTTAGCACCAGCACAAACGACTGATACATTAGTATTAGACAGTTCTTCTAAGTCTGCAGATATATCCATAGTTGTTTCTCCTCCCCTATGGACACCTCCTACACCACCAGTAGCAAACAATTTAATTCCAGCTAAATTAGCTATTATCATGGTTGTGGCAACAGTTGTAGCTCCATCTTCTCCACGAGCGACTAAGATTGGAAGGTCCCTTCTACTTGATTTAGCTACAGCTAATCCCTTTTTACCTAAATAATCGATTTGTTCAGGGCTAATACCTACCGATAATTTGCCATTAATAATTGCAATTGTTGCAGGAATTGCACCATTTTCCCTAATAATTTCTTCTACTTTTAAAGCAGTTTCAACATTTTTAGGATAAGGCATGCCATGGGAAATAATAGTAGATTCAAGTGCTACTACAGGTTTGTTGTTTTCAATTGCATCTTTTATCTCTTTTGATACTACTAAATATTCTTTCATACTAAATACCTCCAATTTTTTTAATAACTTGTTTTAAGTGGTTTTCTGTCATGCTTTCACTAACAGTCTTAGGTGAATTTACAGTTATATATGAAGCGGCAAGACCTGCTTGCGCACTTGATACAAGACCCATATTATTTAAATATCCCCACACTACACCTGCTAGGAAACTGTCACCAGCACCAGTTGAATTCACTATTTCTTTAGAAATTACAGGAAGCTTACCAAAATCCACACCATCAGTATAATAAACTCCTTTAGCACCTAATGTTAGGTAAATTTCTTTAACACCCTTTTTTAAAATGTTATTTGTTGCAATTTCATAATCTTCTTCGGATTTAATCACTACTCCTGAAAGTATTTCTGCCTCATATATATTAGCCTTGATTGCATGTACATTATGAATAAAATCTTTTATTTTTTCTGTTTTAGTAGTAGATACGGTATCTAAAAATATAGGAACTTCTACATTACTCATTAAGTATTTCAAAGAAAGACTTGGTATATTCGTGTCAACAATGCATGCTTTAGATTTGTTGATAATATTGAGTCTTTTACTTAAGAAGTTTGGAGTCATATTTTCATATATTTTCATATCTGACAGAGCTACTTGCATTTCGCCTTTCACGTTATTGATACATAGATAAGTAGAAGTATTCTCATTTTCCATCATTTCACTATAAGATAGACCAATATTAAGCTTTCTAGAGTTTTCTACTATAGCTTTAGCATTATTATCTTTACCTAATACTGATATTAGTTCTACTTTTATACCCATTCTGCTCAAATTTTCAGCAATGTTTCTACCTACACCACCTAAGGATGTAGATATTTTCCCAGGGTTAGAGTCATATTCTTTGAGTTCAGAATATGGGGTACCAAATATATCAATGTTTACGGCTCCAACGACACATACATAACCATTCATAAGAATTCCTCCAATATTTTTTATTAAGGAGCAAGCCTAACAAGAATATTTGCTTTTACTTATTATAACATTCTATACCTAAAACTTATATATTTAAATCATATTAATTCTGTAATATTCACAAAAAATTGGTATAATAACATTAATAGTGAAAGAGGAGTAGATAATAAATGGGAGATAAGTTTATAAAATTAGGAATTTCAAAAGAAATAGTAAAAGTATTAAATAATAATGGAATAAAAGAACCTACACCAATACAAGAAAAATCAATTCCTGGATTGATAAATGGAGCAGATTTGGTAGCTCAAGCACAGACTGGGACGGGTAAAACCTTAGCTTTTCTATTACCATTAATAGAAAGAATTAATGTACAAAAAAATTCAATTCAGGGTCTCATAATTACGCCAACAAGAGAGTTAGCCTTACAAATTTCAGATGTAGCAAAAAAACTAGCTGAGGTAAAGAACATAAAAATACTTACAGTCTATGGTGGTCAAGATGTAGAGAGGCAATTATATAGATTAAAAAGTGGAGTTCATCTAGTAATCGGGACACCGGGTAGATTGTTAGATCATATTAGAAGAGGCAATATTGATTTGGGGAAATTAAGAGTGTTGATATTAGATGAAGCTGATGAAATACTTAAGATGGGCTTTCTTGATGATATGGAAGAAATAATTAGGAAAACACCAAAAATAAGGCAAACCATGTTATTCTCTGCTACTATGCCAAATGAAGTTAGAAGTCTTGGAAAGAGATTTATGAAAAATCCAATTCATATTCAAATAGAGAGTAAAAATGTTATTTTAGATGAAATAGATCAAGTTGTTGTTGAAACTACACAAGACAATAAATTTGATACTCTTTGCAAAATTATTGATGAACATAGACCCTATATAGCTATAGTTTTTTGTAGGACAAAACAAAATGTAATTGAATTAAATAACAGACTATTAGCTAAAGGATATAATTCTGATGAGCTACATGGAGACTTGTCACAAGCTAAACGAGAAAGAGTAATGAAAAAGTTGAGAGATTTAAAGTTACAATTATTAATAGCTACAGATATTGCTGCTAGAGGTTTAGATGTAGAAGGAGTAACTCATGTAATAAATTATGATGTACCAAGAGATGTGGACAATTATATTCATCGAATAGGTAGAACTGGACGGATAGGCAATACTGGCATTGCTATAACATTAGTAACTCCTAAAGAACAAAACCAACTAGCTCTTATTGAAAGAAAAATAAAGCAAAATATAAAGTCACAAAGTAAGGATATTAAAGCCCATAGAAGAGAGAGAGGAGGAAAGAAAAACAAAAGAAAAAAAGCTATAAAAAAATAAAACCATAGACACATTATTTAACTTACTTATAAAAGTATGGGCGATTATGTAAATGTTATAAATAAAAGTACTATTATTAAGATTACTGAAATAGTATGGTAATTGTCTAGCTTAAATACAGATACAAATAATAAATTTATGGATAAGCAAAGTAGATTGTGTCATAGGATAATAACTATAATTTGTGAGTTAATTTGGCTAGTATAATGAAAAAATGAATCTAGTGGGGGGCGTTAATTGTGGAGTACATTGAAAAATACAAGCAATGGTTAAGTAATGAATACTTTGATGAAGAAACAAAAAATGAACTAAGGGCTATAAGTGATGAAAAAGAAATTGAAGATAGATTCTACACAGACCTTAAATTTGGAACTGCAGGCTTAAGAGGCAAAATAGGTGCTGGAACTAACAGAATGAATAAATATACTGTTTCTCTAGCAACACAAGGACTTGCTTATACCATAGTTAATAAAGGAAAAGAAGCAATGGATAGAGGAGTTGCAATTGCTTATGATGTAAGAAAATATTCCAAGGAGTTTGCTGAAATTACTGCAAGGGTCCTAGCTGCAAATGGGATTAAAGCATATCTTTTTGATGATTTAAGAGCAACACCTATACTGTCTTATACTGTAAGAAAACTAGGTTGTATATCAGGGGTAGTAGTTACTGCAAGTCATAATCCTAAAGATTATAATGGATACAAAGTCTATTGGGAGGAAGGATCTCAAATACTAGATAATATTGCAGAAGAGATTCTTGGTGAAATAGCTAGAATAAATAGTTTTAATGAAGTAAAATTAATGGACAAAGATACTGCTACCAAAAATGGTTTAATTAAAATAATCGGTCAAGAGATTGACGATGACTATAATGCAAAGCTGTTAAAAATGGCAATTAATGAAGATATCGATAAAGAGATAGCTATTATTTATAGCCCATTAAATGGAACTGGTAATATTCCAGTTAGAAGAATATTAAAGGATAGAGGATTTACTAATGTTACAGTGGTATCAGAACAGGAGAAACCAGATTCAAATTTTACAACTGTTGGATATCCAAATCCTGAGGACCCAAAGGCATTTGCATATGCTGAAAAACTAGCTTATGAAATTGGAGCTGAATTATTGATAGCTACAGACCCTGATTGTGATAGGGTTGCTATAGAAGTTAAGAATGGTGATGGATATACATTTTTAAATGGCAACCAGACAGGTGCTTTAATTGTTAACTATGTATTAAGCAGTAGATATTCAAAAAATGATTTACCAGAAAATCCTGCAATTGTAAAGAGTATAGTTACTGGAGACTTAGGTAAGGTAATAGCAGATAAATATGGAGTCAAGACATTCGAAACATTGACTGGTTTTAAAAATATATGTGCTTTACCTAATGAATGGGAAAGGACTAAAGAATATGAATTTATACTAGGATATGAAGAGAGCATTGGATACTTATATGGTAACCTTGTCAGAGATAAAGATGCAGTTATTACTACAATGATTATTGCAGAAATGGCAGCTTATTATAAAAAGCAAGGGAAGAATTTATTAGAAGTCTTAGAAGAAGTGTATGAAGAGTATGGCTACTACAGCGAAAAACTTATATCAATAGTTCTTGAAGGGGTAGAAGGTCAAGAAAAAATAAAAAGGATTATGGAAGAAATAAGGCATAATCCAATTGGAGAAATTCAAGATTTAAAATTAGTAAAGACTATTGATTATTTAAATGATGAAACGGATGCTGGCAAATCCAACGTATTAAAATACTATCTAAATGATGGATCGTGGTACGCTATAAGACCATCAGGGACTGAGCCAAAAATCAAACTCTATATGTATTCTGTTGGGGAAACTAAAGTTGAATCCTTTAGAAAAATCGATTTAATTGAAAGTACAGTAAGAACTAAAATGGAAGAAGTAAAGTAAGTATATATATGTAAAGCCTTCTAATCTGAAGGCTTTACTTATCTAATAACTCTCTTTCAAGCTCTTTTCCTGTAGGAGTAGCCGCTAGTCCTCCTAGGGCAGTTTCTCTTAAAGATTCAGGTAATGCTTTGCCTACCTTGTACATTGCTTCAACGACTTCATCAAAAGGGATTAATGAATCTACATTAGCTAAAGCTAGATCAGCAGAAATAAGAGCATTAACAACTCCTGAAGCGTTCCTAAGGTTACAAGGATATTCTACTAATCCAGCGATAGGATCACATACTAGCCCCATTATATTAGTAAGAGCAAAACTAGCTGCATTTAGTGCCTGTTCAGGTGAACCATTGGACATTTCCACCAATGCACTTGCTGCCATAGCTGCTGCAACTCCACATTCAGCTTGACATCCTCCTTCAGCTCCAGACACAGTAGCATTTTTGGCTATGATTCCCCCAATTCCAGATGCGGTAAACAGACCATTTATTAGGGTTTCATCTGAAAACCCCATTTTTTCTTGAGCTGATAATAGGGCACTTGGAAGTATTCCAGAGGCTCCTGCAGTGGGAGATGCGCATATTTTACCCATAGATGCATTTACTTCTGAAGTAGAAAATGCTTTAGCCATTGCTCCATTTATAAAGGAACCAGAAAATGTTTTATTGTTTTTGTATTTTTCAACTTTTACAGAGTTCCCACCTGTCAATCCAGACACTGAAGGGATTTTCTTATCTAAAGCTTCAGTTGCAGAAATTTTCATTACTTCCAATGTATCTTTCATTTT
>JAAYNS010000057.1 GCA_012520755.1 Tissierellia bacterium | reverse complement strand
TTATTCCAACTAATAAACAAATAGTATCAAAATACCCAGCTACTTCTTTAGGATTATCAAAGCTAACACCCTTTTTCAAATACTTATTTCTAAAATCATCATCAAATGTTTCTATACCACATTTAAACTTTACATTAACTCCTGGGAAATAACTCCTTATCTCTTCAAGCCTATGCCTATAATTATAATGGCTTTCAAAATATAAGTCTTCTATAGCTTTTATTGATACTATGTCTTTTATATCTTGCAAGCTTTTCTTAGGCAATTCAAATACACTAGCGGAATTAATAATTTCTAGTTTTTTAAACTCACCACTTATATTTTGCAAAAGGTTATAATTAAATTCAATAATAGCTAGTTCGTCATTACAATTATCATCAATATAATCACAAAAAGAACATCGCCCCCATTTACATGGGCGCGATTTTAATAGGACAATTTCACGAGGATTTTTTTCTAAAATCCTACTGTATCTAATCAAAATATCACTCCCTTGATTTTTTTAGTGGGTCCCAAGGAAACACTCTTAATATTTAAGACCATATTAATTTATCATTTTTATATGATTAATGCAAGGAATAATTAAAGAAGTTCTAGCCTTGGAGAAAAAGCTTTAAGCTGGGTCAAATTTTACAGTAATTTTAGTTCCTTCATATAATTTACTTTCAATGGAAATAGTGGCTGAATGATTATCTATAATCCATTTTGCAATAGATAGGCCAAGACCTGTACCGCCACTTTCTCTTGTTCTTGATTTATCAGTTCTGTAAAATCTATCGAAAATATGGGGAAGATGGTCTTCGGCAATACCCATACCAGTATCTTCTATTATAATTGTAGCCTTATTATTTTCCAAAAGGGAATTTAAGCGTATAGTTCCCCCTTGGTGAGTATATTTTATACTATTATCAAGGAATATCCTCAAGGCTTGTTTGATTAGGTCCCTGTCTGCATATAATATTATCTTATCATTCCTATCCATAACTATGGTATGCTTATCATCAATTAATTTGGTTTCAGTAAATACTTCTTCCATAAGCAAATCTAGTGGAAATTCCCTTTTATCTACTTTTTGAGTATATTTATCTCCCCTAGCAAGGAATAATAGGTTTTCAACCAAGTGTTTCATATTTTGAGATTCAATCTTTATTGCCTCAATGGATTCATCTAGGACATTTTCATCATTTTTCCCCCATCTATCAAGCATATTTATATATCCTTGTATTACTGCAATAGGAGTTCTAAGCTCATGGGAAGCATCAGAAACGAACTGATTTTGTTTTTCAATGGACTCTTGAAGTCTGTTTAAGGTTTCATTAAAGGTTATAGCAAGATCCTTTAATTCGTTTTTAGACCCCTTTATATCCAGTCTCTTGTTTAAATCATTAATAGATATTTCCTGGACCATATTTGTCATTGTTCCTATAGGAGCTAGAATCTTTTTACTGGACTTTGACCCTATAAATATAATGAGACAAAAACCTGAGATGTTGGAAATTAGTAGTATGGTTATTAGAATTGTAGAATAATCACTGTAGGCATTTTTACCTACGAAATAGTAGAAGCCTAGCAATGTAATAATGTCAGTTATAAGGGAGACAAGTATGAAGATGAAGACATAGCTCAATGTTAGTTTTTTCGTCAAAGAAAACCTAATATTATTTCTTATTTCATCTACACCCTTATCCAGTAGAGTAAATAGGAACTTGATTATACCAATGGAAATTATAAAAATCTTTTTACTAATCTTAAATAAAAGGCCTAATAGTGGCTTTATATCTCCTTTACTCATCTTTTAATTGATACCCCACTCCACGAACTGTGTATATAAATTTTTTATTGTATTTGTCATCGATTTTATTTCTCAAATAGCTAATATATACATCTACAATATTAGTATCACCAAAATAATCATAACCCCATACATTTTCTAGGATATTGTCTCGTGTTAGAACCAGTCCCTTATTCATCATAAGATATTTAAGTAAATCAAATTCCTTTTTTGTTAATTCAATGGGGTCATTACAATAAGTCAAGGAATACTTATTTGCATCTAGTATTAAACCATTTACCTTATAAATATTTGATTCAGTAGAGGAAATTCGATTATGTTTAAAAATGACTCTTATTCTTGCCAATAATTCTTCTATGGCAAAAGGCTTAGTGATATAATCGTCTGCACCTAAATCAAGACCCATTACCTTATCCATTACTTCATCTTTGGCCGTAAGCATAATCACAGGGACTTGAGAGCTTGCTCTTAATCTTCTAAGGACTTCCATTCCATTTAGAGATGGAAGCATTATATCCAATAGGATTAGATCATAGTTTCCATGGAGAGCCTTGTCCAATCCAGTTCTACCATTGTGTTCAACATCTACTCTATAACCTTCATGTTCAAGCTCTAATTGAATAAATCTACTAATTTTAACTTCATCTTCGATAATTAAGATTGTTTTATTATTCATAAGATCACCCCTACATAGGATTATACTATTTTTGTCATATTAAAAATAGCATAAATAAAGCCTGCCGTTTTTTTCAGCAGACTTTATGGTTATTCTTTGAATTCCTTCACTATTTTTTCCGTAGCAGAAGTGACCTCACTTGAAATCTTATCAATCTTTTCGTTTACACTACATTCCTCACCGTTGTTTTTTTCTAATTTTATCTTATGATGGCTTATTACTAGTATAAGTATCAACAATATAGAAAAAGGTAGGGTTAAAATTCCGATTATTAAAGCAAATAAAGAGGAAATGTTTAATACAGTTTTATCATCCTTATAAATGATAAAATTAATATCGTTCAATTTTCCGATAACTTCCTTAAAGCTTTTGAATATGGATGAATTTTCAATTGCTCTTTCCGGTTTTATCTTTTCTTGTTCTTCAAGATATGCCAAGGCCTCAACTATATTTCCGTCAAATTTTTCTAAAGCTTCTTTAGCTTCTTTGTAATTTACATTAGCTCTTTTTCTTATAATGTCGATTTGTTCAAGAGTAATTCCCATAAAGACACCTCCATTAGTTTATTTCTTACTTATATATTAAACCCTTTGGGTTAAAGAAAACTTAATCAAAGATTAAAATTTGATTAGAAAATTAAAGAGGGCAAAAGAGGAGTCGAATTAATCTAATCTATATGAGTATATCAATTCATCGTAGACTTTGCTATAGCTAATTCTCTGAATATCCAGTTGTAACTTACTCCCTCTACCCTTGAAGCTCATGGTTCTTGTGTATAGGATTTTTGCAGAATCTCCTTCTACTATTTTCTCTTCTTGTCCAGGAATGGTTTCTTCTAATTCAAATCTTTGGCCATCTATAATTAAATAAACCCTACTTAAAAGGGTAGTATCCTCTGTTGTAAAATTAATATACGTCTTGCCTTCCTTTTCATAGACCTCATTAATTCTTATATCTTGATCTAAGACATTTAGGTCTGTAAGTCCATCCCTATTGATTTCAAATAGCTCTTTAACATCATGGTCTCCACTAAATTTTATGAGTCGTAATTCTATATTCTTTGTATCTGTTGGCAAGGCATCAAATCTTGTATAGAAGCTAATACCCTTATTATCCGTTGACACACCACTAGCTTGATTATCAACTTTTTCCCCATCTGCTATAAGTTCCATTTGGATTTCCTGGGGTCTTATTCTATGTTTTGTAAGATAGTCGATTCCAAGTTCAAATATGTTCTGAACCTTCCCTCTGACTATAGTTGAAGTTGGAGATGCTACCATTGTATCAACCTTTAAACTTCTATTGCCTAAATCAATTTTCTTATTTATATCCATCCTTAGGCTCTTTCCTACAGCTTGATTTCTATCTAGCTTAAACTTAATCTCTCCGTATTCATAGTCTCCATTATCATGTCTGTAGTTTAAATCAAGGGTTATGGTTTTTTCAAAAAACTTTAGTGCTTCATTAGTAGACATAACCCAATTAATTGTAGTTCCATCTTCACTAATTTGACCTTGCCCACCATGAGAAAATGGTCTACCAAAGGACCCTTCTATATAAATATTTACATCTTTATTTTCTACATCTCCTTCAGGATCCTTTATTGTATAAAATAGTATAAGTTGATTATCATCAAGCATGACTCCATCCAACACAAGGCTTACTCCATCTGTAAAGGTATAGGATTTGTTAATCAATTGTCCCTTACCCATTTCATTTAATTCCTGCAAGGTTCCGGTCATAAGATTTTCATAACCTATAAGTTGCTTACCATAATAGGCTAGGGTATCTATATTATATCCTAACAATAGAACAACAATAATGATTGCTGCAACCCTACTTCTAAGTCTTTTTTTCTTCTTTTCAGGAACTTCATCTAATGCACTTCTTAATCTATTTTCCATATCATTAGGTAACTTTATATTGTCAAATTCCCCTTTCTCTTCATTTAATAGCAGATCTAACTTACTCAATATATTCACCTCCAAGGGCTTCCTTCAACTTATTCATTCCAGCATTTAACCTTGACTTTACTGTACCAAGTGGTATTTTTAGAACTTTACTAATTGTGTCATAATCATAATCCAAATAATACCTAAGTTTGATAACTTCCTGGTGTTTTATGCTTAGTGTGGATAAATATTTTTCTAGAAGGATTTTATCCACAGGATTCTCAGAATAATCCTCATATGATTCTTCTCTTATCTCATCAATTGATATTAGCTTCTTATTCTTCTTTAATTTAGACTTACATGTATTGACTAAAATTGTCTTACTCCAAGAGTAAAAAGCTTCATCCTTCTTTAGTCTAGATATACTCTCATAAAGAATGACTATCATATCCTGTAGGACATCCATTGCATCATCTTCATTCTTCATATATACAAAGGCTAATTTATAGAATTCCACTTGCTGGGCCATAATTAATGCTAACAAAGCCTCTTTATCACCATTTTTAGCTTCTTTTACCAGGTCTATTGTATTCACCCCACCACCACCTTCTCTTATAAGAGTATCTAACAATGTGAAAAGTTCAAAGTTAATTTTTGCAAAAAATCCTAAGCTAATACTAAAAGGGTCGGTTCCCTATTAGCCTACGGTAGATTGATTATGGAGATATAAATTTGACAAATCTCTTATATAAATGTTATTATGAAAAAAATGATATGTAAAGGGTGAACTATTTATTACCATGCGCAACTAATCCATTATTAAATATAAAAACAAAATATATTAGCTTGAGAAATTTACCTAATATATTTGTGCCTATTTTTAGTGAGTGGATAGTTGTAATATCAATGTTTAATACCCTTGTGTGTTTTTTTAATTGTTAAACTATCCTCTCTTTTTACAAAAGGAGGATTTTTTTATGCAAATAATAAATATAAAGGATTTAAAAAAATACTATGGTTCAAGATTGATCTTAGATATTGATGAGTTAAAAATTAATAGTGGGGACAGAATTGGAGTCGTAGGTGTAAATGGAGTTGGCAAAACCACCTTCTTAGAGATCTTAGCTGGATTAATTGACTTTGATAGTGGAAATTTATCTATCAATTCAGATGTAACTATTAAATATATCTCCCAATTAGAAAAACCTAATAATAAAACAATTAGTGGAAAGTACGCTTCAATATTTGATGTTGATAATCAATGGAATGATAAGATGAGTGGTGGCGAGAAAACTAGATTTAAACTGGCAGAAGGCTTTGAAAATCAAGGATCCTTAATGTTAATTGATGAACCTACCAGCAATTTAGATATAGATGGAATAAATCTGATAATAAATAACTTTAAAGACTATGGTGAGACCTATCTAGTAGTATCTCATGATAGGAGTTTGTTGGATTCTACTTGTAATAAGATTTTAGAAATAGAAAATGGAAAAGTGAAACTATATCGTGGAAATTATAGTAAATATGTGGAAATCAAAGAAGAAGAAATGAGTAGAAGAGAATTTGAATATGAGGAATATATTAAGGAAAAGAAGAGGCTTACGAACTTGAAAGCTAGTATTGAGAGCAAGTCCTCAAGCCTAAAAGGCCCCCCTAAAAGAATGGGTAATTCTGAGGCTAGACTTCACAAAATGGGTGGTCAAGGTGCAAAGAAAAAATTAGACAACTTTGCAAAGTCCATTGAAAGTAGAATTAATCACTTAGAAGTCAAAGAAAAGCCCATAGAAGAAGATGTAATTAAGATAAAAATATCGGAATCTACTAAAGCTCATGGCAAGATTTTGATATCAGGCCATAAGATTTATAAATCTTATGGGGATAATGTAATATTTGAAGATGCAAATTTCAATATTTTTAATGGTAAAAAAGTTGCATTAATAGGACCAAATGGCAGTGGTAAGACTACCCTTATTAATATGATATTGAATGAAGAAAACATTAAGGTAAGTAAGAATGTTAGAATAGGTTATTTTAGTCAATCTCTAGATATTTTGGATGGAAACAAAAGCATATTGGCTAATGTAATGGAAGATAGTATCCATGATGAGAACTTTGCCAGGCTTATTTTAGCAAGACTTTTATTTAAAGGAGATAAGGTCTATGATAAGGTTGATCTTCTTAGTGGTGGCGAGAGGGTTAAGCTTTCCTTTGCCAAGATGATACTAAAGGATATCAATTTACTTATTCTAGATGAACCAACAAATTATCTAGATATTAGCAGCCTAGAAGTTATAGAAGAATTACTTGTAAACTATAATGGAACAATATTAATAGTTTCCCATGATAGAAGATTTATAGAGAAGGTTGCAAATGATTTATTGATAATTGAAAATAAAAAGATTAAGCACTTCCAAGGTAATTATAAAGAATATCTTGAAAATAAAAAGAAAGAAAAGTTGGACATAGAAGAAAAAGAAATTGAGGAAAAGAAGATGCTTTTAAAGACGGAAATATCAGCATTAATTGGTGAGATTTCCTTGGAGAAAAATGAAGATAGAAAGATAGACTTGGATATGAAGTATCAGGAAAAGTTAGAAGAGTTAAAAGACTTAAACAAAATGTAAGGCTAAAAGGGGTCAGTTTTGACCTCTCTTCCTAGCTTTTCTGGTAATATTTCTATAAGTGGAAATCCTAATTCTCCTCTGGAAAAATTATCTAGAATATGGATTTGTACACTCTACTAAGAATATGATAGAATTATAAGAGACATAATAAAAAGGAGTGAATATTATGAAAAAATTCTTAGCAATATTGCTGATATTTGCTTTGTCAATAAGTATTGTGGCATGCAAATCAAATAAGGAAACTCCAGCAAATGAAGATCCTATAATAGAAGAGCCAATTAATGAGCCAAATGAAGATGAAGGAAATGAAGATGAACCAGAATCTATTGAGGTTACACTATATTTTGCAAATGAAGACTATATTGAAACTGGCGATGAATCCTTGGAAATATTAATTCCTGAAAGAAGAGAAATTGAGACTAGAGAAGACAAACTAGGAGAAGCTATAGTAAGGGCATTAATGGAAGGAACCGAATCAGAAAAAGCACAAACTGCTATCCCTTCAACTTCTACTCTTAATGGGGTAGAAATAATTGATGGTACTGCCTTTGTAGACTTTGCACGTGATGGGATGTATGGCGGTTCTTTACAAGAAGGCCTTACAATTAATCAAATAGTTGCAAGCCTTATTGAACTTGATTCAGTTGATAGTGTACAATTTTTAATTGATGGTGAGATAGAAGAATCATTAATGGGCCATTACATTATAAACAAGCCCTTAACTGCAATAGAATAATTAAGAAAAAGTGATGGGGTAAAATCCATCACTTTTTTTAGCCAATAGTTTTTATTTAATTTGTAAATAATATTGTCTATGTCTAAATTCTTTTATCCATATATACCTTCTATATATTCTCTGGTTCTATTGTCTTTTGGATTAGTGAATACCTTGTCTGTTGTATCATACTCTATTAACTCACCATCTAGGATAAAGGCTGTATAATCTGAAATCCTCTTAGCTTGAGATAGATTATGAGTTACTATTACTATTGTATACTCATCTGAAAGGTCTAAGAGCAATTTTTCTATATTTTCAGTGTTTCTAATATCAAGTGCTGAACAAGGTTCATCTAATAGCAATATCTCAGGTTCTACAGTAAGTGCTCTTCCTATGCATAGTCTTTGCTGCTGTCCTCCAGATAGTTTGGTTGCCAGCATATTTAAATCATCTATTTCATCATACAAGCCTACTTCTTTAAGTGTATCTTCAACTATTCGATTTAATTCCTTTTTATCCTTGATACCGTAATATTTAGGAGCATAGGTTAAGTTTTTGTATATTGAAAAGGGAAAGGGTGTTGGAGTTTGAAAGACCATTCCTATCATCCTTCTTATATCAGCCTTTTCATAGGAAATACTAGCCTTATCTTTAAACAATATCTCTCCAGAAATACTCCCTCCATTTTCTTCAATCATGAGGTTTAAACTTGTAAGCAAAGTAGATTTCCCACAACCAGAGGGTCCAATTATGGCTGTAATTTTGTTTCTTGCTATATTCATAGATAAATCCTTTATTACCTGCTTGTTTCCATAGCTTACTGATAGGTTATTTATTTTTAATATACTCATCTACTTATGCTCCTTTCTGGTAATATTAATAATTGTTGATATTATATTAATTATTAGCAATAGCAAGATTAGGACTAAGGCAGTTCCATATGCTTTTTCTAAGGAAATTCCTTCACCTGTTAGAATATAAAGATGAAATGGCAGGGCCATTACTGGTGAAGATAATGAACTAGGTATAGGGGCAAATGTTACTGCTGCAGTTAATATAATAGGAGAAGCTGCTCCCATTGCAAAACCTCCTGCTAATGTTATTGCTGATACTATATCAGATTTACATATTGGTAGTATTAATTTAAATAGGGTATAGGTTCTAGATATACCAAGGGCATAAGATGAGTTTATTATGGACTTGTCCACTTCAAGTAGTGTCTTTTCTACTCTGACTTGAATAAAAGGATATATCATAAATCCTAGTGTTAGTCCACCTGCCAATACAGACCTTCCTAGATTAAGATAGAGTACTAAAAATGTGTATCCAAATAATCCTAATATTATGGAAGGAACACCTGACATACATTGTGTTATTAGGTGTATTAATCCCTTGATTCTTTCTGATTCACAATAGAAAACAAGATAGATAGAGGTTGAAATCGCTAGAATTGAAGCAAAAACACATGATATGAGCATAAGAAGTAGACTTCCTACAATTGCAGGAAATATTCCCCCTTGTGAACCAACAGGTATTCCTGAAGGTCCATCCAATAAGAATTCCATATTTATAGATTCAATCCCATTAGAAAGGATGTAGCCAAAAATATAAAAAACTATTGCCAATACTATTAATGTACTTAACAAAATCCACCCTTTAAATAGAAAACTCTTTGTTTTTTCATTCATAATTATCAATCCTAAACATTTATTCTGCTTTTTATAAAGTATAATAAAGCATTAATCCCAAGCAAGATTAACATAAGTACAAATCCTGATGCAAAGAGAGCATGATAATGGAGGCTTCCAACCTCTGCCATTCCCATTTCAAGTGTAATAAGTGATGGTATTGTCTGAGTTTTGCCTAGAAGCTTGGGCATTATAGGAGCATTACCTATAACCATCATAACTGCCATAGTTTCACCCATTCCTCTTCCTAGGGCTAATACCATACTTGCTAGTATGCTTCTTTTACTTTCTGGCAATATAATATTCCTTATCAGGTAGCTTTTAGATACTCCTAAAGCACTTGATGATTGGGAGTATTTTTCATATATCTTTTCCATAGATTCGTCACATGTGGATATTATAAATGGCAATACCATTACGGATAGGACTATTCCCCCAGCCAATACAGATTCTCCTGCTGCTAAGGAAAGATTGATTTCAAGAAATTTAACCACTACTAATAAGCCAATAAAGCCATAGACTACCGATGGAATTCCAGCTAATACATCTATGCCCCCCCTAATTGCCTTTTTAATTCTATTACTTGTATAGGTTGACAGGACTATTGCTGTTCCAACACCTATAGGCATTGCTATAAGAATGGCTACTATAGATACATAAACAGTCCCTAGTATTATAGGCCATATGGATAAATCCTCTGCTGCTCCTAGCGGGTTCCATTTCCTTCCTATAATAAAGTCTACTATTGATACTCTGTTGAAGAATATTAAACTCTCCTTAAATATAAATACAACTATAAATACAAGAAGCAATACAGAAAATAGGCTTATTATTTTTATTATAGACTCAAATATCTTTTCTCCTAGACTTCTCATAATAATCACCTCAAAAAAATCAAGGGCCTTAGCCCCTGATTCTAATTTGCTGGCACATATCCCATTTCTTCAATAATTTGTGAACCTCTCTCTGAAGTAACAAAATCCATAAATTCTTTTTGTGTTGGGGTTAATTCACCTTTTTTAACTACAATTAGAGGTCTAGATATTTTATATGATCCATCAACTATAGTTTCTACTGTTGGTTCAACTCCGTCAACTTTTAATGGTATAAGTTTTCCTTCATTTTGGTTTACCATACCAAATGAAGCATAGCCTATGGCATTTTTATTTTCTATTATTTTAGTTACTAAAGCTCCCATTGAAGGAGATTGTATAGCATCTTCTCTTACTTGAGTGTCTCCCATTATTGCATTTTGGAATACTCCGTGAGCTCCGCCTCCTAAGTCTCTTATAACTACTACTATTTCTTCATGTGCAAGGCTACTATCTACTTCATCCCAATACTTATATTCTCCTGAAAATATTTTCAATATTTCTTCTGAACTTAGATTATCCTTTATACTTGATAAAGGGTTTTCTGGATTAATAGAAATTGTTAATGCGTCTACTCCAAGCTTAAAGTCATTTACATCACCAATTTTTTCTTTTTCTTCAGATTTAATTTCCCTTGCCAACATACCAAAGTCACTAGTGCCTTCTATTACTGCTTTAGCACCAGCTCCAGAACCACCTGCTGAAACATAGATAATTACGTCTTTGTCTGGAAAATCTGGGTTTATATTATCCCAAGTTCCATTGTCTTCTATGAATTCTGTAGCTATAGCTGACATCACAGGAGCCAAAGTTGATGAACCGCTAAATGTAATCTGAGATTTAAACTCATCTTTCTCCTCTACTGGAGTCTCTACTGGTGCCTCTGCTG
>JAAYNS010000056.1 GCA_012520755.1 Tissierellia bacterium | reverse complement strand
TAAAATTATCTGCTATATTAAGCGTAAGAGGTGAGATTAATTGAAAGCTTTAATTGTTGGAGCTGGTAAATTGGGGTCTAAATTGGCCGAATCAATGGTAGCAGAAGATATTGATGTAACTGTAATAGATAATAATTCCAATAAAATTGATAGATTAAATGAACAGATAGATTGTTTGACCATAATAGCAAATGGAATTGATATTAAGGTCTTGAAAGAGATAGGAATTGAAACTTATGATTATTTAATTGCTTGTACAGATAATGACGATACTAACACCCTTATTTGTACATTAGCAAAAAAATTAGGATGTCATAGTACAATTGCAAGAATAAGAACTCCTGAGTACAGTGATCAACTTGACTTTATTAAAAGGGAAATGGGAATAGATGTTGTTGTGAATCCTGACTTAGCAACTGCAAATGCTATAGAAACATATTTGCTTAAGAGCTATAGTTTCTATTCTGGAGATTTTGCAGATGGAAGGATACAAATGGTGGATTTTAACATTGGAACTGCCGATGAATTTGAGGGAAAAAAACTTAAAGAATTAGAAAATTTTAAAGGTTTGCTTATTACATCAATATCTAGGGATGGTGAGATCATTATTCCTAATGGAGATACAGAACTTCTTCCATGGGATACAATTTATGTAATAGGTAAAAGTAATGATATTTCGAAGCTAGGAAATATTTTAAAAGATAATGCAAGTAATCGTAAAGTTGAAAGAGTTATGATAATGGGTGGCAGTAATACTACATTATATTTAGCAAAAAGTCTTCAAGAATTAGGCATTCATGTTACTATTGTAGAGATTGATATAAATCGATGTCAAGAGCTAACAGAAGTCTTAGATGATGCTTTAATTATTCATGGAGATGGTACGGATATTCATTTGCTTGAGGAAGAAAAATTAAATACAATGGATGCTTTTATTGGACTTTCTGGATTTGATGAAGAAAATCTACTAATGAGTTTAATGGCAAAACATATGGGAGTTCCAAAGGCCATAGGAAAGATTAGCAGACCTAATTATAATAAAATAATTGACAGACTTAGTATAGATGCAGCCTTTAATCCAGTTTTTATAACTGCTAGTAGTATATTAAAGATAATAAGAGGTGGTAAAGTTATATCTGTATCCTTGCTTATTGGAGGAAAAGGAGAGGTAACTGAGCTAATTGTAGGGAAGGACACTCCTATAATAAATAAATCATTAGAAGAGCTTAAACTACCACCTGGATTTATTATAGGAGCAATGGTGCACAAAAATGAAGTGATTATACCAAATGGTAAATCTGTAATTCATGAAGGTGATAGAATAATCGTATTTTGCTTGACTGATGATCTTCCAACATTAAGAAGCTTAATAAGACCTAGTAAAGGGAATATATTTAAGGATATATTACATCTAAACAAGAAAAAATAATTATTAAGCTTGATGGAGGAGATATTATGAATTATAGGATAATTATAAAAGTAATAGGATATATATTAATGATTGAATCCTTGCTTTTACTTCCTTCCTTTTTAATAGAATTGTACACTGGAGAAGGAAATGCTGGAGCATTTGCTATAACCATATTATTAACACTTTTTCTTGGTTTCCTACTATCTAGAATTAAGAAGGGCAATAGTACTATATCAATAAGAGAAGGTCTTACTATAGTGTCTTTAAGCTGGATATGCATATCCCTGTTTGGGGCAATACCATTATATTTAACAGAAACTACACAAACTCTTGTAGATGGATTTTTTGAGATGGTGTCATGTTTTACTGCTACAGGAGCCACAATTATCCCAGATATTGAAAGTTTAAGCTATGGAATACTATTTTGGAGATCCTTT
>JAAYNS010000055.1 GCA_012520755.1 Tissierellia bacterium | reverse complement strand
TTTGTAATAGCTTCAATTCATTATGGAAATGGATTAGATTTTTATTTAGGTGATTTTTTTACGGGAAAGACTAAATATGAGGCTTACACAGAATATTTCAATATAGTTCTTGATATGGTAAAAAACTTTAAAAGCTATGATGTTGTAGGTCACTTAGACTATATTACTCGTTATGGTCCATATGAAGATAAACATTATGACTACGACGACTATAAGGATATAATAGATGAAATACTTATAACAATTATTGATAATAATAAAGCCATAGAAGTAAATACATCTGGTTTAAGGGGAGAGCTTAATGTAACCTTTCCTAAGGATGAAGTAATTTTACGATATAAACAATTAGGTGGAAGATACATTAGTCTAGGCTCAGATTGTCACAGTGTTCAGGACTATCAAGCTGGTTTTAGTGATCTAATTAATAATTTAGATTCTATGGGTTTTATATTAAACAAAATTTAAATTTGGATAGAAATTTTTCATCTCCATATAATATTGAAGTAAACTTTTACATGATATATGGACTAAGTCGAGTGGAGGTGAAAAATTGAATTCCAAAAAAAGAGTAAAACTTAGGATTCCTGATACCTATGTTTTGGTAACTATCTTTATTGTTATTGCTGCAGTTATGACTTTTCTTGTACCAGCTGGCGAATATAGTATGGTAGAGAATCCACAAACAGGCCTTATGGTTGCTGATCCAACAAGTTTCCATAGGATTGAGCAAAATCCTGTTTCTTTAGAAAATGTTTTACTAGCAATACCTATAGGTATGAACAATAGTGCAAGTATTATTAATATGCTTTTTCTAGTAAGTGGATTTCTTCAGATTGTTAATGATACTGGTGCAATTGATAGATTGGTTAAAGCAATTATCCAAAAGCTAAAGGATAAATCCCTTTTGGTGATTCCAATTATTATTATAATGATGTCAGTTTTAGGTTCTGTAGGTGCAGTTGTTAACGGCGTAGTTGCCTTTGTTCCATTAGGTTTATTGATTGCTACAAAACTTGGAATGGATGGTATGGTAGCCATTGCTATTATTTTCGTAGCTACATATACTGGATTTGGAACTTCACCAATATACCCAACTACTGTTCAACTTGCACAAAAAATAGCTGAGGTACCAGTTTTATCAGGATTTGCTTTTCGTTCGGCTATGACTACAGTAACAACTCTTATATTAATATTGTATACTATGAGATATGCTAGACGAATAAGCAAGGATCCTTCAAAGAGTATAGCTGGATTTAGTGAAAATGCTTTTAGTAACAGTGCTGAAGATGAAGAAGGAGAATTAACTCTAAAAGATATTATTATAGTTCTAGTCCTATTTGGTGGTTTTGGCTTTTATGCATATGGGACCATGAAATATAGCTGGGGTACTGAATATATGAGTGGCATTATGTTTGCGATTGCAATAATAGCTGCAATTATTGGGAATATCAGTCCTAATCAAATGGTCAAATCCTTTATTTCTGGATGCAAGGGTGTAGTTTATGCTGGTTTGATTACAGGATTTGCTTCAGGAATTTCCTATATTTTAAACCAAGGGAAGATAATTCACACAATAGTATATACTCTTTCTCAACCTCTTAGTTCTGTAGGTAATACTGTTTCTAGCTGGTTAATGCTTGGAATTAATATGATACTTAATTTTTTGATTCCATCTGGATCAGGGCAAGCAGCAGTAGTTATGCCTTTAATGGCACCTCTTTCTGATATTGTGGGTATGGATCGCCAGGTAGCGGTATGTGCTTATCAATGGGGAGATTTCTTGACAAATTTATTTAATCCAACTTCTGGAACAACAATGGCAGTCCTTGGTCTTGCAGGTGTATCATTTAACAAGTGGCTAAGATTTATCATACCACTGGTTGTAGTATTTCTAATTCTTGTTATGGTTGCACTTTTTATTGTAGTAAGATTTGGTATGTAATAAAAAATATAAAAACACAAATACTATAAATGGTATTTGTGTTTTTCTTTTACCAAAAATTGAAAGGATGTGTCTATAATGGGGAATTCAAAAAAAAGAGTTGAAAAGGATCAAGATAAACTTGGACCAAGTGCATATATCTCATTAGTTCTTATAATTTTATTCTTTTCAGGGATAATGGGTAGATTTGATAACTGGCTGTCATTTTTTGATTACACCACACTATCTGGTGCATTTGGAGAAATAGGGGGAACAGGTGCAAATTTTCAAGGTGCAGGTGGAGATGGAGCCAAGGGTGGATTTATGTTTGCCTTTAGTCTAATACCTGGAGTAATGATGGCCATAGGAGCTGTTGCAGTTGCTGAGTATTATGGAGCAATTAGGGCTTCACAAAAATTATTGACTCCTCTTTTAAGACCATTATTAGGAATACCAGGAAGTGCAGGACTTGCAATGATAACATCTCTCCAAAGTACTGATGCAAGTGCTACGATGACTAAGGTTTTAAAAGATGATAGAGAACTAAATGAAGATCAAGCCACTGTATTTAGTGCTTGGATGTTTTCTTCAGATGCTACCATTACAAATTTCTTTTCATCAGGTGCAGCCCTGTGGGCCCTTACCAATATAGATGGAAGTCCAGCTATTAGAATATCAATGATGATCCCTTTTGTTTTACAACTGCTCATGAAGTTCTTTGGAGCCAATATTGTCCGCTTCTATCTCAATAGCAAGGGTAAAGCCGGTTATGAAGTAGATAAAAAGGCTGAAGTTGATAGTGCTAAAAAGGTGGATGAAGCTGTTATAAAAAATCAGGAAGTGAAGGAAGAGTTAAATCCTACATCTGTTTTTGTTGATGGGGCTAGTCGTGGACTTTCTATAGGATTTAAAAGTATAATTCCAAATGTACTTATGGCTTATGTTTTAATAAAAGTATTAAATGTCACTGGATTAATGGATATTATCGGTAGACTACTTGCACCAGTAATGGGCATATTTGGATTACCAGGACAATCTGCCACAGTATTATTAGCAAGTGTGCTTTCTATGGGTGGTGGTGTAGGCGTAGCAGGAGCATTATTTGAAGAAGGAGTTCTAAATGGAGCTCAACTTGCTATTATAAGCCCGGCAATATTCCTAATGGGATCCTTGGTGCAGTATTCTGGACGTTTGTTAGCAGTAGTTGACGTTAAACATAAAGGACTATTGTTTGCTACTAGTATTTTGAATGCCTTAGTAGCCATGCTAATAATGAATTTACTTGTTTAGTTCCTGAAATAGGCATGAAAGAATATAAAAGATCTGAATGCTTAAAGAACAAAATGAATATAAGAGGAGATTAATATGATTTTATTAAAAAATGCTGATGTATATGCTCCAAAATATTTGGGAAAAAAAGATGTCTTAGTTGAAGGTACAAAGATTAGAAAGATTTCTGATAATATCCAAATCAATCAAGCTGATGAATTTGTTCAAACTATTAATATGGAGGATAAGATTTTAATACCTGGCATAATAGATCAACATGTTCATATTACTGGCGGTGGTGGGGAAGGTGGGCCAAGTACACGTGTACCAGAATCAAATTTAAGTGATTTTATAAGTTCTGGTGTAACTACTGTATTAGGCATCTTAGGTACAGATGGCATAAGCCGTAGCCTAGAAAATCTTTATGCTAAGGCAAAAGCTTTAAATGAGGATGGTATTACTTGCTATATTGAAACTGGCTCATATGCATATCCCTCTCCTACCTTAACTGGGTCTGTTGAACGGGATATTTATTTAATAGACCTCTGCATAGGTGCAAAAATAGCTGTATCTGATCATCGTAGTTCAAATATTACATCTGAGGAGCTAATCCGCCTTGCAACTGAGGCAAGAAGAGGTGGAATGATTTCTGGAAAGGCTGGAATCATAACTATGCACATGGGTAGTGGGAAGAAAGGTCTACTTCCAGTTCTAGAGGCATTAAAAGAATCTGATTTGCCTATAAAGACATTTATTCCAACGCATATTAATATGCGTTCTCCAGACTTGTTGGATGACTGTGTAGAATTTGCTAAAATTGGTGGGACTATGGATTTTACAGCTGGTTTCAATCCTGAAGATAATGAGAAAGAAGCAGAAAAAATTGTGCAAATACTAGATAAGGGAGTAGATGAAAGTTTAATTACTGTATCTAGTGATGCCTTTGGAAGTCAACCTCGATTTGATGATAAAGGTAATACTATTGGATTGACCTATTCAACATCTGATACCCTAATGCAACTACTCAAGGCTTTAGTTACAAAAGGAATGCCATTAGGGCAAGCTCTACAATTTTTTACAGTCAACCCTTCCCGTGTATTAGCTTTAGAAGGTATTAAGGGAACTATTAGTGAGAATGCAGATGCAGACCTTGTTGTTTTGGATGTAGATCTAAAGGTTACTGATGTTATTGCCAAAGGGAAAATTGCAATGGTTGATGAGAAGATAGTTATGAAAGGAAAATTTGAGATTTAATTTATAGCTGTTTTGTTAAGGTAATAAGGTCTTGTCACTTTATTACCTTTTTTAGTTAAGATGATTCTTGCAAAGATTAATCCCTTTTGATACTATAATTACTAAGACTTTTTGATTTGAATAAATAAGCTAGGGAGGTTTATATGAGCAATTTAGAATTAGTTTCATGGGATGCAAATGGAATTAGGACACTTTTAGAAAGAAATTTCATGAATGATTTTAATATCTTTGATGGAGATATTTTTGCATTCAGGAAACTAAAAGTTAGTGGTGAAGTAAAATGAATAATATAATATATAGATTATTAAAGCTTGTTTTAGGCTTATTCTTATTTGCTCTTGGAATTGTAATGACAATTAACGCAAATTTAGGATTAGCTCCTTGGGATATATTACATCAGGGCCTGTCAAAAACATTCGGTATAACAATAGGACTAGCTAATATTCTACTAGGATTAATAATTATAATATTAGAAATTGTAACTGGTGAAAATGTTGGATGGGCAACAATAATGAATATGTTGCTAATAGGAACATTTGTAGATATTTTAATGCTTAATAATTTGATACCTACTTTTACTGGCCTATTTCCTAATTTGTTAATGATATTACTTGGACTTTTAATTCAAGGGACAGGCTGTTGGATCTACTTGTCTGTGGGATTGGGTGCTGGTCCAAGAGATGGATTGATGGTTATACTGACTAAGAGAACTGGTAAACCTGTGAGGTTTACAAAGGGGTCTGTTGAAGTATTAGCAACAGTGACTGGGTATCTACTTGGTGGAAGTATTGGGATAGGAACCATAATAATGGCCTTTTTTGGAGGGAATATCTTTCAATTTGTATTTAAAATTGCTAAGTTTGACGTTAATAATATTGAAAATAGGTATATTATAGACGATATAAATTATCTAAAGGAAAAAGCAAAATCAAATAAAGAAGAGTAAACCCTTCATAAGAATGTAGGGCTTTATTATTGCTTTAATATTATATAGTTTATTAAAAAGATATGGATTAGACAAGAGGGGATAAGATATGGATGATAAAGAATCCAAAATAAAGAGATTATACAAGATTATAAAAATTATTTTTGGCTTATTTATATTTGCTATAGGAGTTGTAATGACAATTAACGCAAATCTTGGCTTGTCCCCTTGGGATGTTTTTCATGAAGGATTATCAAAAACAGTAGCCATAACTATGGGGATGGCTATTATTTTTTCAGGTTTTGTGGTGGTCTTAATAGATATAGCCTTTGGCCAAAATATAGGATGGGCAACTTTAATAGATATGGTATTGACTGGAACATTTGTAGATATTTTAATGCTTAACAATATAATACCTACTTTTATTGATGTAGTTCCAAGATTTATCATGCTTTTACTAGGCTTATTAATAGAAGGAATAGGTGTCTGGATTTATCTATCTGTAGGATTGGGAGCAGGGCCAAAAGATGGCTTAATGGTTGCATTGACTAAAAAAACTGGTAAATCTGTAAGAGTGGTTAA
>JAAYNS010000054.1 GCA_012520755.1 Tissierellia bacterium | reverse complement strand
TAATAATATGGATATAAATAGCATTAAGGTGTTTATGGATGAATTTAAAAAAAAGAGATCTATAACTAATGGTCATTATTTTAGGGGCATTTTATCTTAGTTTTAATGAGGTGAATTATGAACGAGAAAAGTTTAAAAACACTAGAGTTTAACAAAATAAAAGAACTCTTAATTAGCAAAGCAGAATCTAGACTTGGTAAAGATTTAGCTAATAAAATTGAACCACTAAGAGATATCAATGAAATTAATAAACTACAAGAAGAAACGGATGAAGCTTTAAGTTTATTAATTAAAAGAGGAAATCCTCCTTTATATGGAATTAAGAGTATATTTTTAGAAATCAAAAGAGTTGAGAAAGGTGGGGTGTTGACTCCTAGCAGCTTATTAAAGATTTCTGATATGTTAAGAGTGTCTAGAGGACTAAAATCCTACATTAAAGATAGCAAACAAGATAAATTTTCAAGTTACCCTATTATTGAAAAAATGGTTAGTGAACTGAGTGTTTTTAAAAATATAGAAGATGAAATAAATAGTGCAATAATAAGTGAAGAAGAAATATCTGATAATGCAAGTCAAACTTTAAGAAATATAAGGAATCAAATTAAAAGTAAAAATGATTCTATCAAAAATAAGTTGAATTCAATTATTAGTTCACAAAGCTACAAAAAACATCTACAAGACAGTATTGTTACAATTAGAGAAGGAAGATATGTAATACCTGTCAAACAAGAAAATCGCAGTAGTGTACCTGGTTTAATTCATGATATGTCATCAAGTGGAGCAACTGTTTTTATTGAACCTATGGCAATAGTTGAACTAAATAATCAGCTTAGAGAATTGGAGATTAAAGAAAAGGAAGAAATTGAAAGAATCTTGATGGAATTATCAAATCTTGTAGCTACTGAAAGCGTGGAAATATTAAATAATGAGGATATTTTAAGAAGGCTAGATTTTATATTTGCTAAAGGTAAACTTGCTTTAGATTTAAATGCTACTAAACCTATTCTTAACAATAAGGGCTATATAAATATTAAAAAAGCAAGACATCCTTTGTTAAGTGCAAATGATGTTGTTCCAATAGATATATATATAGGCAAGGAATTTACTTCTCTAATAATAACCGGCCCAAATACTGGTGGTAAAACAGTTACTTTGAAAACAGTTGGCCTATTTACTTTAATGGCACAAGCGGGACTACATATTCCAGCTGATTATAATTCTGAGCTAGCTGTATTTAATCAAGTATTTGCCGATATAGGAGATGAACAGAGCATTGAACAAAGTTTATCTACTTTTTCTTCACATATGACAAATATCGTTGATATATTAAACAATGTAGATTACAATAGTCTAGTGTTACTTGATGAATTAGGAGCTGGTACTGACCCAACAGAAGGAGCAGCCTTAGCTATGTCAATATTAGATTATTTGCTGAAAAAGCGAATTAGGACCATAGCTACAACTCATTATAGTCAATTAAAACTGTATGCTCTTACTACAGAAGGGGTAAAAAATGCATCAGTTGAGTTTAGTGTTGAAACATTGAGTCCTACTTATAGATTGCTGATAGGTGTTCCTGGGAAGTCTAATGCTTTTGAAGTATCTAAGAGACTTGGTTTGCAATCATATATTATTGATTATGCAAAAGATTTGATTTCTAAAGAAAATATAGAATTTGAAGATGTACTTCAAGCTATGGAAAGTGATCGTAAACAAATTGAAGAAGATAAAGCTGAAACGATGCGATTAAAATTAGAAATAGAAGACTTAAAGAAACATCTATCATTAGAAAAAGAAAAAACTAATGAAACAAGAGATAAAATTTTACAAAAATCTAGAGAGGAAGCACATGAAATACTAAAAGAGGCAAAAGAAGAAGCTGACTTAATTGTTAATGAATTGAAAGATATTTCTTTCCAAATTGATAAAGAAAGAAACAAAAGAATTCATGAAGCACAGGCTATGCTTAAGAATAAGCTAGAAGATGTTGAAAGCTCTCTAACTAAAAATGTTTTAAATGTAAGATCTACTAAAATACCAAAAAAATTAAAAATTGGTGAAACTGTCGAAGTTCTATCACTAAATCAAGTTGGTACTGTATTAACTGAGCCTGATGAAAAAGGCAATCTAGATGTCCAAGTAGGTATAATGAAAGTAAATATAAATATTACTACTTTGAGAAGGACAAAGGATGAAATAAAAGATAAATCTCTTATACAAAACAAAAGAATTATTAGCAATAAATCCAAAACTATAAAAAATGAGATTGACCTACGAGGTAAAAACATCGAAGAAGCTACTCTTGATATTGATAAGTACTTAGATGATTCATATATTGCTGGGCTAAATGAAATATTTATTATCCATGGTAAAGGTACTGGTGCTCTGAGGGATGGGGTAAAGAATTACTTAAGAGGCCATAAACATGTAAAAAGTTTTAGAACAGGAAAATATGGTGAAGGTGGAGATGGGGTTACGGTAGTAGAAATTAAATAAGTAACATGGGAGGATAAAATGATAGATTTTAGAGATGAAGTAGTATATTTATTGAAAGATCAAATTGAATTTCTTAGTGAAGATGAAATAAAATTATTAGTAGAAGTTCCGCCTTCATATGATATGGGGGATTATGCATTTCCCACATTTAGACTGGCGAAAGAACAAAAAAAATCTCCTAATATTATAGCAGAAGAATTAGCAGGAAGATTTTCAGGAAATGATAATTTTGAAAAAGTTGAAAGTGCAGGTCCATATGTAAACTTTTTTATTAATAAACAAAAACTTATAGAAACTGTTCTTAATGAAATAATTAATAAAAATAATGAGTATGGTTCATCTAATATAGGTATGGGAAAGACAGTTATAGTAGAATTTTCTTCCCCTAATATAGCAAAACCATTCCATATAGGCCATATTCGAACTACGGTTATAGGTAACTCCCTCAAAAAAATATACAAGTTTTTAGGATACAATACAATTTCAATAAATCATTTAGGTGATTATGGAACACAATTTGGTATGCTTATTTCTGCTTATAAAAAATGGGGAGATAAAGAAATTATTGAATCTAACCCAATACAAGAGTTACTAAAGTTATATGTTAGATTTAATACTGAAGCAGATGAGAACCCAGCTTTAAAAGATGAAGCTAGGTATTGGTTTAAAGAGTTAGAAAACAAAAATCCAGAAGCAATAGAATTGTGGCAGTGGATTAGAGATATAAGTCTAAAAGAGTTCAACAGAGTGTATAACTTGTTAAATATTGAATTTGACTCTTTTGCTGGTGAGTCATTTTATTCAGATAAGATGCCAAGGGTAATAAAGGAATTAGAAGAAAAAGAATTAATGCAGGAATCAAATGGTGCACAAATTGTTGATTTAGAACCGTATAGTATGCCACCTGCACTTATACAAAAGAGTGATGGTTCAACATTATACACAACTAGAGATATAGCTGCGGCAATTTATAGAAAAGAACAATATAATTTTTATAAGAATATATACGTAGTTGCATCTCAACAAAATTTACACTTTAAATCATGGATAAAAGTTGTAGAATTAATGGGATACGATTGGGCTGAAGACTGTATCCATGTACCTTTTGGTATGGTAAGTCTTGAAGATGGCACCTTATCAACTAGAAAAGGGAGAGTTGTGTTTCTAGAGGATGTTCTTAAAAAGGCTATTGAATCAACTAAAGAAATAATTGATGAGAGACATCCAGATTTAGAAAACAAAGAAGAAATTGCAAAGCAAGTGGGTATCGGAGCTGTAATTTTCCAGGAATTATTTAATCAAAGAATTAAAGATTATGTATTTAATTGGGATAGAACACTAAGTTTTGAAGGAGAAACGGGACCTTATGTACAATATACACATGCTAGAGCATCATCCCTTCTAGAAAAGGGAGAGTTTGATATGAATGATAAAGTCCAATATAGTTTGTTAGACAATGAAGAAGAAATAAATATTTGTAGACTTCTGTATAATTTCCCAGGAGTTATACTTGATTCATGTGCTAAAAATGAACCCTATTTTATTACAAGGCATATAGTCGAAATTGCTAAAGAATTTAATAAGTATTATAACAGCACTTCAATTATTGTAGAGGACGAGGAAATTAAAAAAGCAAGATTATCCTTAGTATATGCAACAAAAATTGTGATAAAAACAGGTTTAGCTTTATTAGGAATAGAAGCACCCAATAAAATGTAATAAACAAAATCCCTTTCTAACTAGAAAGGGTTTCTTCTTTTAAATACTCTAAAAATTCTTCCTCACTTATTTCAGCTAAGGATGATAGTTCTTGTAATATATTGTTTCTCAATTGAATAAACTCTATAATATTTGTATTTTTACCAGTATACTCTAAAGCTTCTAGAATTAGAAGCATATTATCTTTAGACATCTCCTCAATGGAAATTTTATCAAATTCTCTCATTTTGCTTCCCCTTTCTTATGTATTCTAATTCATTTTATATCTTTTGACATAAAGATTCAATAGATAAGCGGATATACTTATTAAATATATTTTGAGTTTTATTAACAATAGGGTAATATAGTATATATATAATTACTTAAGAAGGTGTATTATGAAAATTATTTTAACAACATTGAATTCAAAATATATCCATACCAATCTAGCTATTAGGTATTTAAAGGAATATGTCAAGGACCTAGCATCTGTTGACATAATGGAGTTTACAATAAATCAAACTATGGACGATATAGTAGGCGAAATATATAAAAGAAAACCAACTGTTTTAGGGTTTTCAACCTATATTTGGAATGTTGAACAAACACTAAAAATAGCCGAAACAATTAAAATCATATTACCAAACACAAAGATACTATTAGGAGGACCTGAGGTTTCATTTGATAGTGTTAAATTACTTAAAGAGCATAAATTTATTGACTATATAATCTATGGAGAAGGAGAAGAAACATTTAGAGAGCTTATTAATAATAACAAATTAAGTGAAATTGATGGACTAATATATAGAGATGGAGAAGAAATAACAATAAATTCACCTAGGAAATTGATAGATAAATTAGAAAGAATCCCTTCACCCTATGAAAATATTGGCAAGGAATTTGAAAATAAAATTGCATACTACGAAAGTTCAAGGGGTTGCCCATTTAGTTGTAAATTTTGTTTGTCATCAACTATTAAAGGTGTTAGATATTTTCCAATAGATAGAGTAAAGAAGGACATACTCAACTTGATTAAAGCTGGTGTCAGTCAAGTGAAATTTGTTGATAGAACATTTAATGCAAACAAATTATATTCTATGGAAATTATGAAGTACATAATGAATTTAGATCCAAAAGATATAAATTTCCATTTTGAGATAACAGCTCACTTAATAGATGATGCAATTCTAGAGTTTTTAAAAACTCCAAAAGAAGGTTTGTTTCAGTTCGAAATAGGAGTTCAATCCACGAATCCAATGACTATTAATGCAATAAGTCGTGTAACTGATTTTGAAAAACTAAAAAGAGTAACTACGCAAATAAAAAACAATAGAAACATCCATCAGCATCTAGATTTGATTGCAGGGTTACCGTATGAAGACTACACAAGCTTCAAAAAGTCATTTAATGATGTATACTCTATAAAGCCAGAAAAACTTCAACTAGGCTTTTTAAAGTTATTAAAGGGATCTGATCTTCGAGAGAAGGCTAAAGAGTACGGGTTTAAGTATTTAAACAAGCCGCCTTATGAAGTGTTATCAAGTAACTATATGAGTTATTCAGATATTTATAAATTAAAAGGGATAGAGGATATAGTTGAGAAATACTATAATGAGGGATATTTTGCTCATAGTATTCAGTTTATAATCGGTAACTTTTTCGATAGTCCATTTGATTTTTATGAAGACTATGCTCAATATTGGAATAATATGAGTTTGAATAACATATCACATAGTAGAAATAGTCAATATCAAATATTGTTAGATTATTACAACTATAAGGAATTTGATAATATCGATAGTTTTAAAGAACTATTAAAATTTGATTATTTATTCAATAATAAAAAGATCACTTTGCCAGTGGGAATAAAAAGATTAGAAACCATTCCTAAAGGAAAAATCCATGAGCTATTAAAAGAAAGAGAGTTCTTAAACAATTGTTTGCCTGAGAAAGTAAATATACCTACTAAAGTGTTAATTAAAGATGTTATAATTGAAGGTTTCAATAAAGATGTACTTACAATGATAAATAGTAAGTATGTAGCCTTGGATAGATATGAGGAAAAATATTTGTTATTCTATTATGAAAATAATGTAATTAATAAATGTAAAGTATTTGATGTTACAAAATTCGTGAGGAGTTGATTAAGTGAATTATATAAAGGATTTCATTTATGTAAATAAGTATTCCTTATCAAAAACAGTTGAAAGCCTAAAGAAAAATTATTTATTAGTTTTCACTGGGATAGTTTATTCAATTATTAGTATGATAGCTTCCTATATAATTAGTATTATAATATCAGGACCTTTTGCTATACTAAGTGGAATATTATTGTATTTAGTTAGGAGCGCTTTAATATCAAGTTACTTATATTTTTTATTCAATGTGATATATTATAATCGTTTTAATATAAAAGATATTAAACAAGGATTTACCTATTATTTATTTAATATATATGGAGTATTATTCATATTATATTTAGGAAACATTCTATTAGATTTATTAAATAACATATTAGGTTTAAATGCTTATATATTAATAATGATTATTCAAGTTCTTATTCTAGTGTTGTTTAATTCAATACCTGAAACTATTTATCAAAAAGGATATTCAGCTCCAGACACATTTGCTTATTCTTTTAATTTTATTAAAGAAAATTGGTTGAACTGGCTAATTACTATTGGAATATTTACTTGTATTATCTATTTAGTAAGTGGACAGATCTTGACAGAATTATTTAACATTAATATAAGTTTTCGTTTTAACTTTTCACTAATTTATATACTAAGATATATATTAGGTCAAACTATTTTTACTGTCATGATGTTATACAGAGGACATATGTACAAATTATTGAGTACTTCTACTATAAGAAAAAGAATGTTTATGAATAGACTTTAGAGGAGAAATAATATGGATATTATTGAAAAAACATTTAAAGAAAAGACTAAAGAGATTTCATTTATTGAATTGAAAGAAGATGCATCTTTAAATATTAAAGGTTTTACAATATCTGGTGGGACTCCACTTCCCGTTTTAACAGATAATTTAATAAAAGAATTGCAATATAATGACCTAAGTAATGAAATAAATCTAGTGCAAGTAATAGAAGGTATTATTTTTCTTTTAGGCATAGATAGTGGATTTCCATTTATCAACATATACAAGGACCTTCTATATAAATATGACGATAAAATAGAAGAATATATATTTTACAAGGGAATGAAGGCATTAGAGAATAAAGATTTAATTAATGGTGGAATATTTTTTAGGGCAAATCTTGCATTGAATACTACTAACGTAAATGCAAGATTAAATTATGGTTTAATATTAGAGGAGTTTAGTAAAGATTATTTTGAGAAAAACAACGATGAATATGGATTGTGTTTTTTAAACAAATCAACAAGCGAGTTTGAATCCATATTAGAAATTGATGATAAATACTCATTAGCATACTATAAATTAGGATATCACTATAGCCATAATGAGCAATACTTAAAGGCAAAACTTACTTGGGACAAGTTTATAATGTTAGATAAAGATGAAAATCGGCTACAAGAAATAAGGGAACAAATTGATCTTATAGAAGATAAAACAAACTTAGAAATCGGATTGACATATTTATCACATAATGATTTTGAAAAAGCATTAGATTCATTCTTAAAGCTTTTGCCAACAAATAAAAAGAATTGGAATGTTAATTATTTGATTGGATTATGTTATAGTGGTCTTGAAGAATATGAGTATGCAATAAAATTTTTAAACCATGCTATAGATCTTAATAAAGAAGAAGCGGATATCTATAATGAATTAGGAATTATTTACTATCTACAAGATAATCTTCTAGACGCATTAGAAGTATTCAATAATGGCATTGAATATTCGCCTACAGATTATAAACTGTATTATAATCGAGGACTTACCTTTATCAAGTTAGGAGAATATTTACCAGCTATTACTGATATTAATACAGCCTATGAAATGAATCCCAATGATGAAAATGTAATACAGATAAAAAGACAATTAGAAAACAATTAAAATTTACTTTGAGAATTTAATTAATAATAAAATATTACTTGACAGTATTAATGATAAGTGTTAATATTTAAAAAGTCGACTATTAAACCAGGTGTTTAGACCTTTATATTTCATTAATACTTATTGACAAATCATAAGTGTTATGTTAATATAATAGAGTCGCACTAAGAATATAGTGACAAAAATAGCTAATCTTTTTATTAATGATAGATGAATTATTAATAAAGAGAAAAAGATAAAGCATACTTCATGGATGAATAAATTAAATCCTATGTGTAAGCATGAACCTAGATAATTAAATAGTGTGAGATGCTTTGAAGTTGACCTAACCCAATTTGCGGGTTTTGCAAATTGATGGTAGGTCATTCGCAACGAGCACCAAATTTATGCGAGTGTAAACGAGCAAATAAATTTGTGATGCGAGACTGCGATAAACCAT
>JAAYNS010000053.1 GCA_012520755.1 Tissierellia bacterium | reverse complement strand
CTATTAGAATAAATTCTTAATATAATCCTTGTTACACATTTTATTAAAATATGTGCCATTAACTTAAGTTGTTTATACATTTCAAATAATCCTAATTTCATTCGTTTAATGCATATCCATAAGAGATATCGGTCTCTAGGAGTTAATTGGAATGAGCCCATATTTGTTTGTTAAATAAAGAAAGATAAATGCTATGGATGTACCCATTGTTCCATAGATAGCATCCATAATATCTGTTGTATTCATAAACCCCATTACAGTTTCACAAATAAAGTTACTTATAATTATAAACAGCCCTAGAATTATAATGCGACTAAACTTTGTACCAGTTATTAGCCACAAACGGCCTACACCTAAATAAAGGAGTAGGCTTAAAGATACATTTGATACACTATAGTGAAATGTTTTGTTTATCATTATAAAATTGTTATCATAAACACTGAACCATCTTCCAATTGTTAATAAAACACCAATAAAAAACAGAATAGAATAAATCATATTAAAACTTCTTTTAAGATTATATTTATATATAATTTTTATCTCCCCCCTAGTTCACATTTCACCTAAATAACCCTAAATTAAAAATCTAGTTTATATACTAGCATCACCAGACTATTTGAATAATTCTACAAATATATCCCAAAGGCACATCTTATTATCTTAGCTACCCTTGCAATATATCCCTTACCTCTTCTTCTCTTTCCTTTAATTGATTATTCAATAGATCATGGTTACTTCTTAAATCTATTAAAATACGTTTGATCCTAGATAAAGTACTTTCTACATTTCTTAAAGAATCCTTTATTTTAGATTGAACAAACCAGTCCACAAAGAATCCATCAAAGAAAAAATCAGCAAAAGTTGTAAAGCCAGAAACATTGACCTTTATATCTGTAAAATTATTAACATCAGATAACTCCTTTTCAAAGGATTTAAGTAAATATTGAACCTCATGGGCTGAATTGTTTGCTCTATCTATTGCAGAGTGCTTAGCCATATCAGATATTAATCCACCACCCAATATATCCCACGTGCCCCATCCTCTAGCTGATTCTAGATGGTTTTTCATTTCTTCAAGGGAAGTAATAGCCCTTTCACCGGAATATATGGCCTCATGTACTTCCTTTATATCTAATTTCAATTCATTTATCCTATCTAAGCTTTCTCTAAGTCTCCTACCTTCTGGGCTATTATCTTTTAGTAAAAGTATTTCCTTCTCTTTTATAAGTGTAGTATATCTATCTTTTACACCTGTGAAACTTATCAATTCACTATCTATTTCTTTTATTTTCTTTTGTAATTCTTTTATTGATTCTAGGGATTCTTCATACCGTAATTCAGCAGCTAGAAATTCTTCTTTTTCCTTATCTAATCTATCTTCCTTTTTTCCTATCATCGATAAAAAAATCGCACTAAAACTTAGCCTCTCAAGTTTTTCCACATCCTGCTTTTCCTTCATTAATTGATTATATAAATAGTCCCTTTTACTTCTTTTTCTTTTCAATTCATCAAGTAGTATATCCTTATGTGAAACTAGTTTTTCTTTAGCTCTAATTCTCTCTGTAAGCTCATATATCTCCTTATTGATTTCAGTATACATGCAATCCCTCCACAATTTATGTATCTAATATTTTTATAATATTACTATAACAATACAATGTATCAACCCCACCACGCTGCCAAAACAATTAATGAAAATAAAGATATGACCACACCTATTAAAGTATTAATCCCTAAGTATATTTTGATTTCTTTCTTTCCTACTTTACATAACTTGGACAATAATATTGGTGGAATTAAAAATAAAAGTATGCTCAGAATTGTTGCAAGAGTTAATCCTAGCAGTAAAGGTATGGTTAAATTATTATGTAAGAAATAGGCAATGTCTTGAGCATATACTCCTAATACAATAGCTAAAAACATACTTGCATATAATTGTAACAACCTTGTTTTATTTTTTTCTCTAGCCAATACTTTCACTCCCTATAATTTGTATTATTGTTCCACATAAATCAACAATAAGGACACATTCAATAAAAATGTCCACTTATTTTATAGAGTTTTAATAGTTTCTTCTGTTCAATAATTTATTATCAATATTATCTTTCATAAAAATCATAGATTGATGTGCCGTTAGGCGCAATTATTTTTTCGTTTTCATAATAGTGTCCGCTGTGTTCTCTCACTCCGGCAACATAGTGCATAATCAAATATTCGTGGGTAAAGTTTAGTTTATCTGTTGCTACCACTTTTCCTATAAGTTCCTGTCCGCCTTCCATTATAAAATTATCATTGATTTCGATATTCCCTACACCTACAAAGTCAGCTTGGTAGGTTTTAATAACTTCATCATCTAATGTAACCATATACTTTATGTCTTTAAAACTATTGCCACTGCTGGGGAAAGAAGAACCCATTATAATTTTACCCTTCATTCGGTAATTATAAGGTTCTTGCGCGCTATATCCACTTTCCCCCTCAAAACGAGGTGTAAGAGATGAAAAGACCTCATCTTTGATCTTATACACTCTTAGGTCATAGTGGTCTTCAAACTGTAAAATACCCATATCTTCTATTATAATTGTGGGGAAAATTTCGTCCTTGATTGTAAAAGCCTTAGTCAATACAAATTCGGTGCCTTGCTTTTCCATTTGAATTTTTTCCTCACCGAATTTTAGGAATACTACAGTTGTTTCAGTAAGTGTTTTTGGCTGTAGTTTAAAAGTTACAGGCACTTTCATTGTTTGGAGGTTGAATTCACCGATTTCATATCCACAGCTTGTTACAAGACTTGTATATTCTTGGAGTTTTCTATCCACATTAGAATAAATTTCACTAATATTTCTGCCTAAGCCTTCTTCAGCATAAGTTAAGCTGTTTTCTGTTTGTTCCACCTTTGTTTTTAAACTATTAATTTGAGATATTGAATAAACTTGTGACACTGCAAGTGTTGTAATTACTATGTATAATAATTTAGTCTTTTTCACCTTGTATCTCCTCCTTGAAGTGATCGATTAAGGTAATAGTCGTTCCAGCTTGAATTAATTCTATTGGATTACCTTCATCATCCATTCCAATAAATCCAATACTTTCATTAAGACCTTGAATATCTATGTATCTTTTCATAAACTAATCTCTCCTATATATCTGTAAAGCTAATATATCTTCAGTTATATCCTTTGTATAAGCATAAGCATCTTCAACTCCCTGATTATATATATATGGACCTAATTCCTCTAAAAAGAATTCTAATATTAACTGAGATGCTAAATCCCCTAAATCCTCATCTCTTTCATCATAAAAGTAATTTACTATTATCTTTCTCATTTCTTCTTTCTTGTCTTTATCTATTTTTATTTTATTCATTTATCTAATCCCCTCTTTTACAAATGATTCTTGTTACATAATATTTTACCTATATGAAATCAGTATAACATGTAATACATTATACTTATCCAATATCTGTTAATTGTAATAATAATGTAAAGAAATGAGTTCTTAAAAACAAAAAAGGCTAGCTAATGCTAACCTAGTTAACTGATTATAGATATTTTGAATTCATATTTTTGATATTATACTGCATTATCCCTAAACTCTTACCACCACATTACATATTTCTTTTTCTTGTATTGGAACTAAATTATCTTCTAAAACTTCTCCTTCTACTAGTAGTTCAATTTTGCCTGTGCCTTTATTTTCAACATTTATTATATAGAGACAATCTCTGAAAAACCTCTTGACCTTATATGATTTAATTTCACTTGGTAGGCAAGGCACTATTCTAAGCCCTTCATAATCTGGAATAACTCCAAGAATTGATTGGCTTATGTTCACAAAAGACCAAGCAGCTGTTCCTGTTAGCCAACTATTTTTTGCTTCCCCATATGAGAAGCTTTCACGACCAGCTACTGTTTGGCTATAAACATAGGGTTCTGTCTTACGAATCTCACTGAAGTCTTCAACATAAGCAGGGCTTATCCTTTTATATATATCAAAGGCCTTATCTCCCCTGCCTAGCTTTGTTTCTGCAATACTTATCCATGGGTTATTGTGACAAAAAACAGAGCCATTTTCTTTATAGCCAGGAGGATAACTTGAAATCTCTCCTAGCTCCTTGTAATATTTTGTATAACAAGGAGAAAGTAGTTCTACTCCATAGTCATTTACTAATTTCTCATGAACTGAGTTAAGCGCCTTCTCTGCGTAGGAATTGTCTATGCCTAAACCAGCCATTACACATATTCCCTGAGGCTCAATGAATATTTTTCCTTCTTGGCAAGTCTTACTACCTACCTTATGTCCTAAGGCATCATAGGCACGTAAAAACCAATTACCATCCCAACCATACTTATATATTGCTTCTTTCATATTATTTACATTGCTTATGATTTTATCTCCTTCATCAGAATCTCCAAATCTATAGCAAAGCTCTGCATAACCTGAACCGTACATTACAAACATTCCAGCAATAAAAATGCTTTCTGCAACTCCACTTTCAAAACTAGAGGCTGTTTGAAAACTCTCGCCTGGTTCAGTGGAAAAACTATTTAAATTCAGACAATCATTCCAATCGGCCCTACCTATTAAAGGCAATCCGTGGGGTCCCAGATTATTTAAAGTATAGTTGATGCTTCTTCTTAAGTGTTCAAACAATGGTTTTTCACTATTGGCTTTATTATCAAATGGAATTTCTTCATCTAATATGCTTATATCTCCTGTTTCTTTGATATAAGCAACTGTTGACCCAATTAACCATAATGGATCATCATTAAAACCTGATCCTATATTGTGATTCCCAAGTTTTGTTAGTGGTTGGTATTGATGATAGGTGCTGCCATCTTCAAGTTGAATTGATGCTAAATCAAGGATTCGCTCCCTAGCTCTTTCTGGTATAAGATGGACAAAACCTAAGATGTCTTGACAGCTGTCTCTAAAGCCCATCCCTCTACCTATTCCACTTTCGAAATAGCTTGCACTCCTACTTAAATTGAATGTTGTCATACATTGATATTGATTCCAGATATTTACCATTCTATCTATTTTTTCATTATTGCTCTCTACATTATACTTAGATAATAAGTTGTCCCAATAGTCGGCAAGTCTTTTTAGTTCCGTTTCTACTGATTCTATAGTCTTAAATTTCTCCATTACTCTTTTTGCTTCTGATTTATTGATTATATTGTCGCCTTCCCATTTGTTTTCAACTTCGTTTTCCACATAACCTAATACAAATATTAAATCCTTGCTCTCTCCAGGATTTAGGACCAAGTCTAGTTGATGACTCCCTATTGGATACCATCCATGTGCTATGGAGTCTTTACTGCTTCCTTCTTCTATAACTATAGGGTTATCAAAGCCTCTCATTTTACCAAGAAACTGATCTCTATCTGTATCAAAGCCTGTTGTTTTTTCATTTACTCCAAAGTAAGCATAATGATTTCTTCGTTCCCTATATTCCGTCTTATGATAAATAACTCCATCTTCTACTTCTACTTCTCCAATATTTAAATTACGTTGAAAATTTTGACTATCATCTACTGCATCCCATAGACACCATTCAACGAAACTATGAAGCTTAATATTCTTTTTCGATGAAGACTTATTTGTCAAAGTCAGATTATGTATTTCACAATCTTCTCCTAAGGGTACAAAACATATTAATTTACTATTTAGTCCATCTTTTTTACTCTCTATTACAGTATATCCTAATCCATGTCTACAT
>JAAYNS010000052.1 GCA_012520755.1 Tissierellia bacterium | reverse complement strand
GTACTAGGCTAGACCACACAATCATACTTAACATATTGAGTTTGTCGCCCCTTGAAATTAACTTGTCAGAAGCTAAACGTATAACTATATTCGAAATAGACCAAAAAATTGGCGCACATATAATTAATAATAGTGCCTTCAAAGGAATAGATGAAACTCCATCGGAAACAGAAGCAATACCAATTAAGATAAGGCCTATAGCTGCAATTGCAAATCCAATGAATTGTTTAGGCTTTATTTTTTCTTTAAAAATTACAGCAGCGAAAAAAGGTGTAATAAATGCTTGCAATTGCGCAATTATAGAAGCAAGACCAGCTGGCATGCCAATTTCCATTGAATAAAACATACAGGCAAATTGTCCTACCCCAACTGTTAAACCATAGGCTAATATATACTTTAATTCAATATTTGGTTTTTTAATAAAAAATACAGCAGGAAATGCAACAAGAATATATCTAAATGCAACTAATAGCATAGAAGGTACACCATTTAAACCTAATCTTATAACGGTAAAGTTTGCACCCCATACTATTACAACCAATAATGCCAATATAAAATCATTTCTTTTCATTTAGTAGTCTCCTCTTTAAGTGATATGATAATATTATCATAATTGGCTTATCTTCACAATTAGTAATAAAGGAAACACCCTAAAAATATATTAGGTAAATATTTATCTTGCATAGGTAATTATTTACAATATTATTACAATTATCGGAAATGGCTTATAATTTTTATAATCATGATAGAATAATATTTAGGAGGTGATGAGTGTGAAAATTATAGGAAAGTACTTGAGTCTTGTCTTGTTATTAGTTGTTTTGTTAAGCATTCCAGTGAATGCCCAAGGATACAAGGTAAATGTAATATTATATGGGGCTGGTGTGGATATGGAGACTATCTTAGTAAATGATAGAAGCTTGGTACCCCTTGAAGCTCTGAGTGAGAAGTTGGACTTTAAAGTAGAGTATGATGACGATCAGATTTGTATAATAAATAATAATGCTAATATATTATTAACTATTAACTCTAATATGGTTACGGTGAATGATGAAGAATTAGAATTGGATGTTAAGCCCTTGCTAATAGATAATAATTTCTTTGTTCCACTTAGGTTTGTAGCAGAAAGTATGGGAGAGGATGTTATTTGGGATGGACGTAATTATAATATATTGATTGGAGAATTCAATCAAGAAGCGAGTATTGAAGATACATTTACTTATTTCAATGAAGAATATGGATACACTTTGAGCTTTCCAAATTCATGGAAGGACGAAGCTATTATCGAGACAAAAGATGGGACCCTATATGTCTACGATAAGAAGTCAGCAGGGAGATTTATGGAAGATGGATACGAAAGTTATGGACCAGTATTTGAAGTAAGACTTAGTGACTATTCATTAACCGCTGGGCTAACTTACTCAGATAATTATGTCCTTGACTATAGTGATGGAAAATATATTGAGGCTTTATTTGGAAGTGATTTTCAATTTTATCCTGAAACGGTAGATTCATATAAGAAGATATATGATGAAGGGCTAAAGGTATTGGGTTCTTTTAGAAGGATTAATGAATAAATGGTTACATAACAAATCTATAAATGAGTTGCTAGATATATGAAGAAGAGGTGGCTGTATCATAACTTCTAAAGAAGCTATGATACAGCCACCTTTTTCTTATTCCCACTC
>JAAYNS010000051.1 GCA_012520755.1 Tissierellia bacterium | reverse complement strand
CTTGGAAAATGCCATTCATGCCTGTGAACAGATTGCTGACAGTAGCAAGCGTATCATCCGCTTGCGTATGTATTCCAAGAATAATAAGCTGTGCATTGATCTACACAATAGCTATCAGCTAGAGCCAATATTCCATCAGGGACTTCCTGTATCACAAGAGCAGGAGCATGGCTTTGGGACAAAGAGCATGGCTCATATCGTAGAAAAGCATGGCGGTGTATTCCAATTCTCGGTCAAGGATGGCTCCTTTATATTTCAGGCTACTGTATAATTCCTAGCTATGATTATTTATGTGAAATTTAAGAAAAAATAACAAAACAGAGATACTAAAAGATAAATTATCTTTTAGCGTCTCTGTTTCTTCTTTATTCACTATTGTTTATTCATCTCAATAACAAGAAAGTGTGATGTCTCTATTGCCTTTATTTTAATATCCTCTTCTATTATCTCTAGCCCATCCCTCATATTGAGAGTTATACTATTGATGTCTGAAGTTCCTTCTATTTGTACTAAATATGCCTGTCTTCCTTCTCCTACTTTAAATTCAATTTCTTTATCCTTATCCAAGTCAAATACAAATATGTTTGAATCTTGATTTATTTTTATTGGTGCATTTCCTTCTTTTGAGGAAACAATATTTAACCATTTGTTTTTTCTATCATTCCATTCAAACTTGTAATCCCCGTAGTTAGGTCCATAGGCATTTTTATCAGGGATAATCCATATTTGAAGAAATCTTAATGTTTCTTCACCAAGATTGTGCTCACTATGGTATACTCCTGTCCCTGCACTCATATACTGGACATGGCCACGGGATAGGGTGCGTTTATTCCCCATGCTATCTCCATGGGTCAACTCCCCATCGACAACATAGCTAATAATCTCCATATGCTTATGTGGATGGGTATCAAAGCCTGTCCCCGGTTCTACCAAATCATCATTGATTACTCTTAAAGTTCCAAAACTAAGATTGTCTGGATTAAAGTATTCTGCAAATGAAAAGTGGAACTTGCTCTTTAACCAGCCTAAATCACTACTTCCCATTTTAGTATTATCTATTTTTCTTAACATAATATTTCCCACCTTTATAAGATTTTAATTCTTTTAATATTTTTTATTTTGCTGCTAGCTTAACTCTTTTCGAGATGTCCTCTTTTGCCTTTTCCTTCAAAATCATCTAAGCTTATCTTTACTATTCTTTTGCTTTTCAATACCTCCAAATTTTTTCATATATTTCAATATTTGTTCCTGTTCTTCTTTGCTCCATATATTCATCATAGAAATGATAAGTGCTTCATTTTCCGGATATACAAGTTCCATAAGGTCTCTGCCTTTTTTCGTAATATGAAGTATAAATCTTCTCTTGTCTTTCTCGTCAATAGCTTTCTCTAACAAACCTTCATTCTCTAGATTTCTCACTATGACAGGGATGGTTCCACTGGTACTCAATACTTTTTCTTGAACCTCTCCTACAGACAAGTCTCCCTTATGGTAGAGTGCCTCTAATACAGCAAATTGACCACTAGTTAATCCATATTTTTTATATATCTTATTAGTGGCCCTATTTATTTTGTTTAAGGCCCTACTCATTCCTATAAATATCTTAAGTTCTACCTTATTCATAATCTCACCCTTTTTGAATAATTTGCTTATGCATATTATCTCTAACTAGATATAATATTACTCTAGTTAGAGATAATTGTCAAGTCTTTTTGTAAATTTATTTAAAATAACAGCCTGAATTATTATTTTGTCTATTGTCCTAATATTTAGATCCCTACATAATATAGATGCATCTATAAAATCCTTTGCAGGTTCCGGTCTTGCTGCTAATATTTTCATTGCTAATAGCTGGTCTATTATCATTAACCATTGTCATGACTTTATTACCATAAATAGTTAATTCAAGTTACAATTGATTTTCTTTTAATCTTTCATTATGATAATCAAACATCCTAGAATTTATTTCTTTGATTTGTGTGCTGTTATGATTGTATAGCTATATGCATTTACAGTAATAATGCAACCCTCTACTTCGGCATACCAATTTTTACCTTTTCTTGTAATCTGACAATTAGCAGAAAGGATCCTCTCTTTGCACCATAAAACAACATCATCTACACTTAAACTAAGATTTTTCTATCCTTCGTTTTCTCTTACAGGAATACGCAGCACAGTTTTCATTTTTAAGACATCAACTTTTCGTGGGTCTGAAAGGTAAATTTCGTGGTGACGGCGAGTGTCTGACAAATCACTTTGCAAACCATGCTCTGCCATAAATGCTTCCATATTTTTAAGTGTTGCAGGCTCATCATCGAAGCTGCCTTGATGCATACACTGCACGCAAAGTCCTTCTGTAAAAGCTATAAGCCTTGCTCCCCCAAGGTCAAGATGTGGTTTTTTCTTTGCTGTAACTTCGCAGGCAGTAGTGAATAACTCGTCTGTCACAAACTCCGGCTGGCGAATCATTGATGTCCAAAACAACTCGGACTTGCTGTTATAATCAAACTCCTTACTCTCAGCTAGCCACCAAAGTCCCTCTAATGGCGGCACTACGTATTCAAAGTAACCGGATGGAGTGTTTCCGCTTTTTGGCATCATTTTAATAGCATAAGATAAGGCATACAAGATTTCAACTGCTCCTTGATATTCTCCATTTTCATCATTGGGGTTACCTTTGCCGTCTATTGCGATAAACTGCATTAGTGGTACATCTACCACTGATGGCACCAGCTTTGGCTGATACAGTTCCTTATATTTCTTTTTATAATCTAACTTTCTCATTTGCACTCCTCCAATCTACACCTTAAGCATATCATTCCTAAATAGACAAAAGTGTTTTTTGCTTTAGCTCTTAATATAAAAAGCGAAGCAGGCTTATACTTTTCTTAGAACTTTTCCATATGGATGTGAAGAATCCTTATTTTCAACAGTAATTAGTTTATTTTCTTCAATCATTTTTTCAATACGTAAAGCATACCAACTATCGCTAATACCCAGTTTATATTCTCCTAAGAGCTTTCCGATAAATCTAGCCATAATAAATTCATTATCAGGCAGATTATTCATGATAATGAAATCATAAAAATTTTCTGGTACAGAAGTTAACTTTCCATTTAAAACTGCACGCAATGGTGCATTTTTTACCTCCTATTGAAAACATCTAGATCCATTCTATCTCCTCAACCCTACTGATCTTATCTTATCATACCTTATCTATCCACTCAACCCTGCATAGATAGAAAAATGATTCTTTTATGATTTTACCCTGATATGCCCTTGCTTAACAAATGCTCGACTAAAAATACAGTCGAGCATTTGTCCAGGAGACAGCATCTATTACCCAATTTGAAATATTCTTTGAATCTTTATACTTTGATAAATCGGACTTAGTACTTATATCATAGCCATTGAACTTGGCGTAGTTCATTAATATTACTGCTAATTGCTCACGAGTAATAGAATCTTCTGGACCAAATTTGTTATTGCCATATCCACTTACTATTTTGTTCTCTGATGCCCAAACTACTGCATCTCTATAGTATTTATCCCCTTCAACATCACTAAATTGGACTTGCTCCTGCAGATGTTGAGCCTTCTAATCTATGAATAATGGTTACTATCATTCCTCTTGTAGTCACCTCATTAGGTTTGAATTCATATTCACTTGTGCCTTTCATTAAGCCATTTTCATATACATACTTTACAGCTTCATAGAACTAGCTATCTTCTTTTATATCTAGGAAAGGATTAGTCCATTTTACTTCAGTCTCTTCTTTGCTCTCATCTTCCCCTACTATATATAGGGATAAGTGATTTAAAACAAAGCTGACTACTCCATTTTTGACGGATTCTTCTTGAGCAGCTGATAGATTGTTTGATGATATTTGTGTTAATTCTAGCTTCACATCATCGCTTCCAGTAAACTGTTCTAAAATGGAGGCTAATGCCTTATTATCTATGGTTGCATTACCTTCTGGTAATTTTACCACTAAGTCTAAATCAGCTTTTTCAAAGGAGTTTAGTGCATTCTTTGGTATCTTTATTGCTTGTGTATTTCTTGCTGATTGAAGGTCCAATACCACTTCTCCGTCCTTAGCCTTGCTTATGATTTCATTTATCTTGCTATTGTTTATTGAGATTGATGCTTCTCCATTGGATGTAGTATATTGTACCTTTGTTGGAGTTTCAGAAGCTCCACCTCCACTGCCTCCTGAACCACCTGAGCTACCGCCATCCTCCATTGTTATGGCAGCAAAATCATTATCTGTATTATTCAATAAGGATATACTGGAGCCTAAACTTTCAATTTTCCCACCTTCTTTTACATATATCTTTCCATTATTACTTGTTTCCAACCTACTAGCTTCAATAAGTTTTAATCCACCTTCAAGGAATATTGTAAGAATATTTTCATTTTCACTATTAACCTTAAGGGTACCTGGCCCCTTTACAGTCAAGTTTTTGTCTTATGGTATGGTGATCTGCATTTCTCCTGTGGAAACAGCTTTTCCACCACCGCTTTTGCCTGCTCTTTGCTCATTTGATACATCCGGCAATAACGCCGATATGGGGAATCGTCTGTAAATGCCCCATTTTCAAAAAAATCAAATTAATCTCAATTCAACTTGACAAAAAACAGTAATATTTCTAAAATGAAATTGAGCAGTTGCTCTATTTTAGATGAGGTGTGTTTATGGAAAAAGGTAAAGAAAGAAAAACCCAACTTTTAAATATTGCTTTAGATGAATTTATTTCAAAAGGATTTTATGGAACTACTACACGTGAAATTTGCCGTAAAGCGAATATCAGCTCCAGTTTGCTTTTTTATTATTTTCCCAATAAAGAAAGTATTTATCTTGAATTGATTAAGATAGGTGTTGAAAAAATGTACGTAAATACTACTGAAGCAATGAAATCGCCTAAGGAATATTTATTTCAATTATTGCATAGTATCTTTGAACAACTTGAAAGCAATCCTTTTTTCGGAAAAATGTTCGTCTTTATGGATGATGCACACTACACAAATATCGACATTCCAGAAGTTCAGACTTTACTAGAAAAAGCAGACATTGTAAAGCAATGGATACCCATAATCCAAAAAGGGCAAGAAATGAACAGCTTTCACAAGGGTAATCCACATGCAATGTGTGTGGCATTATTTGGAGCTGTAAAAGGAATTGCACAAGAAAAAGTACGAATTCCACACACGCCGCTTCCGGACGTGGGATGGCTTATGAAATTAGTTGAGGTGGAAAATGAGCGATAATACTACATTTAACTTTGAAAAAGAATCAAGGGTAAAATCTACAAAAAGAAATTTGATCTTTTTTATTGCCGTTACTTTAGCAAGCGGTTGGATAGGCGTTCTCGTTGATAGCGTTTTAACAGAACAACCAGAGGGGGATTCCCTTGGCATGGGTGTATGGCTAATACTGCCTTTTTTAACCGCAATAGTTCTACGTATAATTAGTAAGGATAAAAAAGACATAGGACTTAAACCGAATATTAGGCAAAACGGCAAATGGTATATGGTGTCAATAGCAACTTTTCCTGTTGTCACAATAATTGTCGTTGGTATAGGGGGTTTTTTAGGTTTCGTAGATTTTTCAGATCTTAAATCAAGTGATTTTATTTCCTTAGCCCTCTTTTCAATGTTAATGAACCTAATCAAAAATATATTTGCAGTTGTATGTAATATATAATACATTGATAGCGTGTACTTTACAGTTTATAATTAAAACCGAAAGTCTGGAAACCTTTGAATTCAAAGCATTTTAGTGTTTTTCTGAATGAAGGAATAATTAAAAGTATCATTTGAACAGCAAACAATGGCAAACTTCACAACGGTCATTCTGTATATCATTCATTGTTTTGCAAAACATACATGGAATTTCACTTTCATGTGATTTGTCATACTTTTCATATTTAAATGGCAGCTGAGGATGATACCGTACACGATCGCCGACATTCAGATAATCATAATATTCTTTAAACTCAGGGTTACCATTGGAGGTGCTTACGCTAAAATGCTTCTTTCCGCTGTCGGTACGAAAACTGACGGTGCATTCAATATAATGCTCAACATCGCCGTCGCGAAAGCGCCTGGTCTTGTTTTTAAGTTCCTTATCCCCTACAATGCCATCCCAGCTGCGCTTAGGATTGCTAAGATATTCGGCAAATAAGTAAATCAGTAAAAACGCAACGGATATTCCACCCCCAAAAACAAGAGCATCCAATGTATCTACCTCATCGGAAACAAAGCTGACAATCAGAAAAATGATAAATGGCAGTGGAATACCGATGAATATGCAACCACGTCCTTTTTTATTGCTGTCCTCTATCTCCTTTATGACCTCTGGGTCGTTTATACATCTGGAAAAGCCAACTAATCCCGGCATACTATTGCTTGACAAAAAGCCGCTGCTGTGGCTTTGGGCTGTCACAGCACTACCACAGTTGCTGCAGAATGCGACTTTATCCTTCAGCTGTGCTCCACAATTTGTACAGAATTTCCCCATTGATAATCCCCCTTTAGCATTTTTATAATTGCGAATTAATTTAACTTGTATCACACCTCTTCCTGTATAAATTGTATGGAATGGGTCTCTAAAAAGCATCCTTCAAAAGGATGAATTTGCAAAAAAAGCCCTCATACTTTAGTATGAGAAGCTTGTTAAATCCTGTATTTAGTGCTTTGTGGTTTACTGTCTTTCATTGCTAAAGGGCGACACCGACAGCTTGCAGAGATTTTTCCACCCTACCTAATTTCAGTCATAAATTTTGTCCAAAAAACACCCTCGATATGTTTCCATGAACACATATCGAGGGTATAAGTCAAGTTGACAGGTTTACTTTTATTTTATGAAATCCAGTATTTTCAATGCTTCCCGAGCTTTATTTCTTAGACATCAAGCAAATGGTCTCAACGTGCCTTGAGGTGACAATAAAGATGTCGCAAGTATCTAGTATCCCCTTGGTGGAAGGCTGTATTTTTGAATATCTCCGATTCTTCCACAGATTTTAAAGAATTATAAATCTAATACTACATTGCTTGCTGCACCTTGGCAAGAATTATCTGGATAATTCCACATCTGTTTCTTGCTAATATACTCAATAGTTTTTTTATATTAAAATTGCAAGCAACAAAGTCCTCAAACACAATTTTGCTTGAGGACTTTGTTCATTACAATTTAAAGTCTATTTAATTACTTCTTTCCTTACTCTACTTACTAAAACCTCTACCTTTTTCTTAATCAAATCTCTTGTCTCTCTGTAATCTTCAATTGGACCACCTGATGGATCATCAAGACCCCAGTCCTCACTAAGACTATTAGGAACAAAAGGACAAACTACATTACAACCCATGGTAATTAATATATCTACTTCTTCAGGGATCTCATTTAATAGTTTAGGACGTTGGTCCCTCATATCAACCCCAGCTTCATCCATAACTTGAACAGCTAAAGGTTTAACCTCAGGATATTCTTCTGTTCCAGCAGAATAAACCTCTAGTACATCACTACCTAATTTTTTAGCCCAACCTTCTGCCATTTGTGAACGACATGAGTTGTGAACACATATAAAAGCAGCTGTTTTTTTCATTATGAGCCTCCTCTTTATCTAATTATCCCGAAACTGGAAACCAATGCTTGGTGCTGTTTGCTATCTTCACAAGTAACAACATTAATGGTACTTCTGTCAAAACCCCTACAGTTGTTGCAAGTGCAGCAGGGGAATCCATACCAAATAATGCTATGGCAACTGCAACGGCTAGTTCAAAGAAATTAGAAGCACCTATCATACCTGAAGGTGCTGCTACATCAAAAGGTAGTTTAAGCCATCTAGCTGCTCCATATGCTATAAAGAAGATTAAAAATGTCTGAATAGTTAGTGGAACTGCTATAAGCAAGATGTGCAAAGGATTATTCAATATTGTTTCACCTTGGAAAGAGAATAATAATACCAGCATTAATAATAACCCTGTAGTGGTTGCACCATCGAATTTAGGTAAAAATTCATTTTCAAAATAATCCAATCCTTTTTTCTTTGTTACTTGAAGTCTCGTAAATATACCACCAGCTAATGGAATTACTACAAATAATACTACAGATAATATTAAAGTATCCCATGGAACTACTACATTACCCACACCTAGTAAAAACTTAACTATTGGAATAAATGCTACTAATATGATCAAATTATTTGTTGCTACTTGAACCACTGTATAAGCTGGGCTGCCTTTTGTTAATGTACTCCATACAAATACCATTGCTGTACATGGTGCTGCTCCCAGTAAGACTGCTCCTGCTAGATATTCTCTTGCAAGTTCAGGTGCTATAAAATTTTTAAAAACTATAAATAAGAAAAATGAAGCTATTGCATACATAGTAAAAGGTTTAATAAGCCAGTTTGTTATCCATGTTACGTATAAACCTTTAGGATTTTTCCCTACAT
>JAAYNS010000050.1 GCA_012520755.1 Tissierellia bacterium | reverse complement strand
AGTACAAGAATCTTATCCATCTTATAACCTTCTTTCATCATATTTGATTTAGTGTTTACTTAATTAAATATACCACGCTTTTCTAATTTAGTAAAGACTAAATCAAATAAAATCGGTAGCTTCACATGTATGAAGCTACCGATTTTATTTGATTTATCATTTTTCACTTTTTTATTGTAAACATGACTATATAGCCTGGCTCTATCCTCCTCATTATTTACGTAGAATCTTCTCCATCTTTTTCCCCTTTGCTAATTCATCTATAAGCTTATCCATATAGCGAATCTCACGCATAGTTGCTTCCTCTATTTCTTCCACACGAACACCACAGATAAGACCCTTTATCAAAGTTCGAGAAGGATTTAACAGTGGAGCTTCTTCAAAAAAGGTCTCAAAATTCGTTCCTTTTTCCAAATGTGTTTCCAACTCCTCTTGACTATACCCTGTCAACCAACGTATAATCTCATCAACTTCTGACTTTGTGCGCCCTTTTTTCTCCGCCTTTGTAATATAATGAGGATAAACTCTTGAAACACTCATTTCATAAATCTTATGTTTAGTCATATAATCATCCTTTTTCTACACATATAGTATTAAATTTATTCTAAGTTTTGTATAATAATTAGTCAAGGAGCTAATCATTATACACTACTCTTTACTTTCTAACTAAGGTTGATCTTTCCAAACTGTAACTTTGTTGCGGCCATTTTCCTTTGACTTGTATAATGCTCTATCTGCTCTGTCAATTAGTTCTTTAGCTTCCATATTATCATGAGGGACAAGAGATGTTAGGCCTAGACTGACAGTAATAAGAGCTTGTATTTGCTCATTTTCTATTCCTAATTGTTCAACTCTTCTTCGAATTTCCTCAGCAACAACTAAGGCTCCTTCTTCAGTTGTATTCATAAGCATTACGACAAATTCCTCACCACCGTAACGGGCTGCAAGATCACCTGGTCTTTTAATTACACCTTTTATTAGCTCTGCAATTCTTATCAATGCCTGGTCACCTACTAGATGGCCATATGTATCATTGAAGATCTTGAAATTATCAATATCTATCATTATCAGAGCCAGAGGTATACCTTGCCTCGAACATAATCTATAGGCTCTATTAAATACAATATCAAAAGCTCTTCTATTCTCGATGGAGGTTAGAGAATCTATCTTTGATATTTGTTCAAGCTTATGGTTGGCGATTTTTAACATTTTATTTGTATGATGGAGTTCTTCAGTTCTTTCTTTTATGTTTGCTTCAAGCTTTTTACTTAATCTTCGATATTTTGTTACCAAGAGTATTGCGACTAATGTTGTCAGGGATAGAAAAAGAATAGCTGAGTGTAGAAAAAAGGTCTGATAGTAGTCCTCAGTAACATATATTACCCTCTTGCCTTGCCACTCTTCCATTATTTTATCAAGGGTACCATCTTCAGTAATTTCTGTAAGACCTGAGTTAATCAAAGATAGTGTTTCCACATCGCCTTTTCTTACCGCAATTCTTGAATATTGAGTTTCAATGGGGTTCTCTACTATCTTAATACCAGCTATCCTGCTTTGAGCTAGTTCGTATTCGCCTATCCATCGGTCCACAATAATCGCATCTAAATCTCCATTTATTATGTCTCTGAAGGAAGCTTCCCAATCATATATAATTTCAATATATATTTCGTCATATTCTCCAAGTAAAGCACTCGGATAACCGCCAGCTTCAACCCCGACAAGTTTACCTCTTAGATCATCTATAGTCCTTAAGCTTGTATTGCCACTATGCACGAACATAGAAAATTCAGATCTTAAGATAGGATTTGAGAAGTCATATTGTTTAATCCTTTCTGGATATGGATTGATGTGAAGAAGTCCATTAGCAGTTCCCTTATCCATATACACTATAGGGGCCAATTTATTATTTCCCAGTAAAATTAGAGTATCACCATTATCTGAATTCATAGCAAATCCATTGAAAGGCAAAAATAAAATTAACAAAATAATAATTGCAGTAATAGTATAAGTCTTATTCTTATTATTACTTCTCATCCTTCTTATAAGCACCGCCTTTCTGCATACATGCTTTATATCATTAGTCTAGAAATCATTACAAATAAATGCTAAGTTTTTCAAATGTATAGTGATATATATATATATATCACTATACCATGTTTTTCTAACAACAAGTTACAAGATTAATAAGCATATTGGAAATTGTCATTATCTTTTTAGTAAATCGCTAAAAAATGCCAACAAGAACATTATGGTCCTGTTGGCATCTATTACTGTTTTTATAGGTTTATATTAACTAATTTTGTTTAATCGTCATCTTTATCAAAATCCAGAATGTCCCCTGTATATGCATCCATTTCAATTTCATATTTATATCCATTTGCCAAGATTTCTATTTCATATTCTAACCTGCCGTCATCTTCATCTAATTCAAAGTCAATTATCTTTCCATTTACTAATCCTAAGGCTATTTCTTTTGCTTTTGCTTCCGAAATCAGCTTTGTTTTTGAACTTGTTGTCTCCATATTTTTCAGAATTTTTGAGAACAACTTTTCTGGTTCAATACTTCTTGTCTTTGCTAAATCCACTAATTCTCTTAGGGACATATTTGAAAGATGGTCAAGATTGATATCATTATCTAGCTCACTAATCCTTCTAGCTACTAAGTCCTTACCTGTTTTATCACTCATTTTTTTAGAAATTGCTTGGTTAACTATTGTTGCTTCTATTTGTTTGTTTTCCAAATATGCTGCAATAGCTTTATTTAGATTATCAACAACCTTTTGCTTTACTTCATTATCACTTACAGTAATCATAACAAGATTATCTTTCCCACCAGAGATATAACCTTTTAATACCATTAAATCCGCTAAGTCTTCTACTGTCTCCTTCAGTTTTCTGTCCTTTAGTTTAAAATCTTTTAAAAGTTCTTTAGCATCTTCATTTAATGGATTTACAGCTACTACATGATTTAGTTTATTAGATATTATCTCTATACTTGGGTTTACATCCATTGTAACTGAATATGCAGGTAGTGTAAGTCTTAATCCTATAAATACAACTGCTAGCAAAGCTACTACCATCATTAGTCCTATTCTTTTATTTCTTGTCATTATTAATACCTCCATTTGATTTAGTTTATAGGCCTTTGTTTTTACCTTTATACTAAGTTAACGCAAATGGCTTTGATTTTATTGCATGTATTTTTAAATTTCTTGAATTTATTTTAATCATCATCTATTTCATCCTTATCAAAGCTTGTTACTTTCCCAGTAAATCCGTCTATTTCAATTTCATATTCATAACCATTTGAAACTATTTTGAACTCATATTCATGGTCATCTTCATCATAGTCAACTATTTGCCCATTAACTAAAGCTAGCGCTATTTGTTTTGCTTTTTCATATCCTATTAGTTGTTTTTTTGAAGGAATTTTTGTCTCACTACTTTTCCTTTCGTAATCATCATCGTAATCATAGTCATCGTCATAATCATCATCGTGGTCGTCATCGTCGTTGTCATCGTATTTGTCATCATCAAAATCGTCATCATTGTCAATGAAATCATCTTCATCATCGTAATCGTCATCAAAATCATCATGGACTTGATCATCTTCTAATGGAGATTTATGTCCTGAATCGGTTACTCTTTCATCAGCACTATTTAAAATCCTTTCAATATCTATTCCTGTATTCCTTGATATTTCAATTAGTTCAGCCAGAGATAGGTTTACAAGCTCCTCTGTTTTTAGCTCAGGGTTTAATATTATCATATTTCTTATAAAAGTCATCTTTCCTACAGATACTCCATATTTTTGAGCATAATCATCAACTGTATTGCTTTTATCAAGAGATTGAGTTAATAAAACAGGATTCTTTTTGATATTTAAAAGTTTGTTATGAATTATATCATTAAGTTCTGTTGCCTGTTTCTTGCTTTTATCCAAGTTTTTATTGTAGACTGAAACAAGCATTATTTCTTCATCATTAATATAATTTTTATCTACTAAGGACTCTAATATATCCCCTGTAACTTCTTCAAGTAGCCTATTCTTATAATCAATATCTTCTATAATCTCAATGGCGTCCGCATTTATTGCATTTAAATTTATTACCTT
>JAAYNS010000049.1 GCA_012520755.1 Tissierellia bacterium | reverse complement strand
TTCTTAAAAAGAAATTATCACCAATTATCCATTAATTATAAAAGGCACTAATATTTTTATTAAGGTAACAACTAATAGACTAATAAAATAGTTTACAGTTGACATATTCTCTACAATAGTTTTATTAGCTACTTGTGACTCTTGATTTTTTCCAAAATGTGCTTTTATTGTTTTAAGGTTGTCGATAATATATAAAGCAATCCAGAGAATTAGAAGTATAGTCCTTATTTTAGATCTGTCAGGGTTAGTAAGCAGTAAGTAAACAGAGATAACGAGGGTTATAAGGCTCATCGTCTGTGAAAAACTAATATAAAACTTCTCTCTTTCCATCATGTCTCCCCTCCTATTTAATATTATAGATTAAAGCTATTTTGAGTATAAGTATATAGGATTAAATATAGAAAATCAACGAATAAAACACTTAAAGCAATTAATTATATCCAGGCAAAATAATATTTTTGGCAGTATTCCTTGAAGGAATATATATTATTTAATATATGAACTTTACTAATAGTCATTTATGTATTAGGATGGTATTTAAATACTTTTGACTAATATAGGAGGCATACAAGTGAAAAAGGAAAATTTAAATCCGTTACATAGTTTACAACAACAAATAAAATTAGGATGTGAAAGGTTAAAATTAGATTCTTCAGTCTATGAATTACTAAAAGAACCAAAAAGAATAATAGAAATTAATATACCAGTTAAGATGGATAATGGAAATATACAAGTTTTTAAGGGATATAGGTCTTTATATAACGATGCTGCTGGACCTGGTAAAGGGGGAGTAAGATATCATCCAGATATAAGCAAAAATGAGATTGCTGCTCTGTCTGGTTGGATGGCAATGAAATGCTCAGTAGTAAATCTTCCAATGGGAGGTGCCAAGGGTGGAATAAAGGTAGACCCTCAGTTATTGTCAGTAGGTGAACTAGAAAGGCTTTCAAGAGGATATATACAAGGGCTTTACAAGTATTTAGGTGAAAAACTAGATATACCTGGACCAGATGCAAACACTAATGGTCAGATTATGGCTTGGATGACCGATGAATACATTAAGTTAACAGGTAATTACAATATAGGAGTTATAAGTGGTAAACCTATAGAATTGGGTGGTTCTAATGGAAGGCATACTGCTACAGGATATGGTGTTTCCTTAATAGCTAGTGAAGTAAGTAAGAAAATTGGTCTAGATATTAAAAATGCAAAAGTTGCTATTCAAGGCTTTGGTAATGTAGGCAGCCATGCGGCAAAACACTTACAGGATTTAGGTGCAAGGGTAGTAGCAATTGCTAAAAGAGATTATGCAATTTATGATAATAGAGGTATTGATATTGATGACCTGATGATGCACACAAGCGAAAACAAGGATATCCTAAGTTTCCCAAACACGGAGAAAATCTCCCTTGATAAGTTTTGGAGCTTAGATGTAGATATGATAGTTCCTGCAGCACTAGAAAATGCCATAACTGCTACTATAGCTGAGAAGATCAATGCAAAAATAATCTGCGAAGGAGCCAATGGCCCTATAACTCCTGCAGCTGATAGTATATTAAATCAAAAAAATATAATAATAACCCCTGATATACTAACAAATGCTGGAGGAGTTATAGTATCACATTATGAATGGGTACAAAATCAACTTGGATTATATTGGTCTCAAAATGAAGTCTTAGATAAGGAAAAGAAGCAAATGATTAAATCATTTGATATTATCTGGAAAATCAAAGAAGACTTCAATATCACTTTAAGAGAAGCAGCTTATATCCACTCTATAAAAAGAATTGCTGAAATTATGAAAATTAGAGGCTGGTATTAAATTTATATTGCCTGTTTAAAAAAATATAAAAAAGCAGGAGATTTCTTAGAATTTAATCTAAGATTTTTCCTGCTTTTATAGAACCTTATTCATGATGTAATATAAATTTCTAAGATCTACATTTCTCTACGGTTGTCCATGGCTTTTGCTAAGGTAATTTCATCAAAAAATTCAAGATCAGCTCCTACTGGAATACCGTGGGCAATTCTTGTAACTTTTACTCCTAATGGTTTTATAAGCTTTGATAGGTAGAGAGCTGTTGCCTCTCCCTCTACTGTAGGATTAGTTGCCAAGATTACCTCTTTTACTGTATCATCTTCTAATCTATTTAATAACTCCTTAATTTTTATGTCCCCTGGCCCAATATTATCCATTGGGGAAATAACTCCATGGAGGATATGGTAGTGTCCTTTATATTCTCTTGACCTTTCCATAGCTATTTTGTCCTTTGCACTTTCTACTACACAGATCATGGATTTATCTCTGCTTTCATTTTTACATAGATAGCATGGGTCTTCATCTGTTAAATCACAACAAATGCTACATAATTCTATCTTTTCTTTAGCATTTATTATGGCATTTGCGAGCCTCTCTGAATCTAGTTTATCCATTTCTAATATATAAAAGGCAAGCCTTTGGGCTGTTTTTCTGCCAATCCCAGGTAGTTTAGAAAACTGCTCTATTAAATCAGCTATGGGTAATGCGTAATAATCCATTATTTATATCCTCCTACCATTACATTCCTGGTATATTAAGACCTCCAGTTATTTTACCCATTTCTCTGTTAACCATATCTTCTGCAGCCCTTAAGGCTTCATTTACTGCCGCTATGATTAGGTCTTGAAGCATTTCTATATCATCTGGATCTACAACCGACTCGTCTATATTAATATTTATTATTTCTTTTTTCCCATTACATACTACTGTAACTGCTCCCCCACCTGCACTAGCCTCAACTTCTCTAGTTTCAAGCTCTGCTTGTAGCTCCTCAATTTTTCTTTGCATTTTTTGCATTTGCTTCATCATATTATTCATATTTCCTCCCATTCCTGGGAATCCACCTCTTGCCATTTTTTTATTCTCCTTCCTTTTTAATTTTTACTAAATCTTCACCAAAGAAGTCTATAATTTCTTGAAGTTCTTCGGAATTTTCTTCCTTCTTACTTCCTAATTCTTCCTTAGAATTATCAGTTAATGAACTCGGAATTTCAGATTTCATTTTGAAATCTACGATTATTTCTTTATTAAAATATTTAGAAACAACTTCTTCAACAAGCTCCTTATTTTGAGCTTGACTAACTGCTTGCTTGTGGAAGCCAAACTCATCATCATAGCCTATTATTAGTGTATTGTTTTTAAAAGAAAGCAATTCTCCTTCAATAATCAATGCATAAATATTAATCTTCTTACTCTTAATAGCTTGTAGTATTTTCTCCCATTCATTCTTCACCATATTGAGTGTAAGATCACTTCTATCATCTAGATCTTCTGCTTTCTTAACTGGCTTTTCTGTAGGAGTCTCCCCACCTATTGGTTTTATTGGTTTTTCAACCCTTGTTTCCTTTTCAATGCTTTTATTTGTTGGCCTTTTTAACTCCTCAAGGCTGGCTGTATCCACTGGCTTTATTCCTTGTTCTAGCCTTTTTACTCTTTCTTCCAAGCTTAATTTTTTTTCTAAGGAAACTAATTTAACAACTGCCATCTCAAGTATTATTCTCGGCTGAGTTGACCATTTGCCTTTTGCTTCAGCATCGCTTAATACTTCTAATGCATCTAGTATGTATTCTAAACTCATACCCTGGCATTGTTTAGTGTAGTCCTCAATTTCCTCTGATTCTATGATTTCAGTTGGTTTTTTTGAAGTCTTAGCAACCATTAGATCCCTAAAATGTCTTATTAAATCCTTTATGAATTGATTTATATCCTTGCCATCTTGTATTATCTCATCAATTTTTAGTAATGAACTGTCTAAATTATTATCCTTTATATAGTCCACTAACTCAAATATTAAATATTTATTTACAATCCCTAATATGTTAGTGGCATCTTCATAAGTAATATTCTCGTCATTAAATGAAACACATTGATCAAGTAAACTTAGGGCATCTCTCATAGATCCATCAGAATTCCTTGCTATTAGATTAAGAGCTTCATTGTCTATACTTATATTAAGCTCTTTTGCTATTTTTTTCATATTTTCTACAATATCTTTACTTGTAATCCTCTTGAAGTCAAATCTTTGACATCTTGACAAGATTGTTTGGGGTAATTTTTCTGGTTCAGTAGTAGCTAATATGAATATAAGATGCTTTGGCGGCTCTTCTAATGTTTTTAGTAGTGCATTAAAAGCCTCCTTTGTTAGCATATGAACCTCATCTATTATATATACTTTGTACTTTGCCGAAGAGGGCGGATACATTACCTTTTCTCTCAATTCCCTTACATCATCTACACCCCTATTACTAGCTGCATCCATTTCTATTGTATCCATTATGGATTCATCTAATATGCCCTTACAAATCTCACACTCATTACAAGGGTTTCCATCTTGAGGGCTTAAACAATTAACAGCCCTTGATAATATCTTTGCTGCAGAAGTTTTACCTGTACCCCTTGTGCCTGAGAAAAGATAGGCATGACCAATATTGCCCTTTAAGACCTGCTGCCTCAGGGTTCTGGTAATATGTTCTTGTCCTAATACATCATCAAAAGTCTTAGGTCTATATCTTCTATATAATGCTTGATACATTCAATCACCTACTGATTTATTAGTATCTTGATGCTTCAATAATTGATACATATACAACATTATAACAGAAATATTGTCTTTACACTACAAGAAAACTTATAAGAAAAAAGCTTGCATATGATTTACAATATTTAGTTGGTTGACAAGTCTTCTTTTTTCGCCTATAATATTAGTTCGTAGGGAATTTAATCATGGAGAGATGGTTGAGTTGGTCGAAGGCGCTCGCCTGGAAAGCGGGTAGGCGGGAAACCGCCTCGAGGGTTCGAATCCCTCTCTCTCCGCCATTAGAAATTTTTGCCGTGCTAGATGGGGAGTTAGCGGCACCCTATAACCTGCAATCCGCTATAGCAGGGTTGAAGTCCTAGTCTAGTCTCATCTATTGTGAGGTCTGCCCCAGATAAGTGGTGTTGACGGTTGGGCCCTGCGCAACGGAAGCTTATGAACCTCGTCAGGTCCGGAAGGAAGCAGCGATAAGTGAGAAATTCCGTGTGCCGCAGATTCACCTGGCCTGAGCTAACTGTTTGGGTAACGCTTGGAATAGACTGGCGAAGCTAGGTGCACGGCTACATATTATTTAAAAAGACTATTTTTTTGAAAAATAGTCTTTTTTTGTTCAAAATTCCAATTCTTTAAATATGATACCTTTCTTATATTCAACTCTATTTTTACATCCCCTTAATTCTTATTAGTTATTTAGACTTGTTTGTAGGATTTATCCTAGGTGCATAAATATAATAATAAATGTAAAACTAATAATTATTAAGGAGGAGATTATTCAATGATAATACAAATGAATATGATCCAGTCTCTTGGATTAGCAGTAATTATGTTACTGATTGGTAAACAACTTAGAAAGAAGCTTACTTTCTTAGAGAAATATTGTATTCCATCACCAGTTATAGGTGGTTTTGTTTTTGCAATTGTTGCCCTTATATTAAGGCAAGCTGATATACTTATGTTCGAATTTGATGGTACATTGCAAACTTTCTTTATGACAATGTTCTTTACTACAATCGGATTTAATGCAAGCTTAAGAACTCTTAAAAAGGGTGGACCTAAGGTGCTTTTATTCTTGGTTCTTGCTACAGTTTTAACTATACTACAAAACCTCGTAGCCGTTGGCCTATCAGGAATCGTTGGTTTAGAGCCCCTACTTGCACTTATGACAGGATCAACACCTATGACAGGTGGACACGGAACAGCAGCAGCCATTGCTCCAACTCTTGAAGAAGCTGGAGTAATAGGGGCTAATACTGTTGCTCTAGCTGCAGCTACCTTCGGTCTAGTGTCAGGCTCCATGTTAGGTGGCCCCCTTGCTAACAGGCTTATCATTAAGCATGACTTAGTGGCTAAGAAAAAGGCTGAAAAAGATACAGACTTAGATGATTCAGTACTAGGAGGAGAAAGTAGAGCCCTAGATAATGATAGGATTGGTATGGCATTTTTCCAAATTATTATTGCTATGGGAATTGGTACTTATGTTTCAGATTGGATTCTAGAAATTACCCAACTAAACTTTCCAGGATATATTGGTGCCATGCTTGTTGCAGCAGTTATGGTAAATGTATCAGAAGCCGGACTATATGAAACGCCTGAAGAAGAGATTGGAGTTCTCGGAGATGCTGCTCTAAACCTATTCTTAGCTATGGCTCTAATGACATTAAAACTTTGGGAGCTTGCAGAATTAGCTGGTCCAATGTTAATCCTATTAGTTGCTCAAGTTACATTGATGGCTCTATATGCTACATTTGTTACATTCCCAATTATGGGGAAAAACTACGATGCTGCTGTTATAGCAGCAGGCCACTGTGGATTCGGTCTTGGTGCTACACCTAACGGAATTGCAAACATGGGGTCTGTTTGTGAGAAATATCTTTATTCTAAGATGGCATTCTTTGTCTTGCCAATAGTAGGTGCCTTGTTTATAGACTTTACAAACATATTAAATATTACGATGTTTCTAAACTTTTTTAGCTAATAATTAGAATTAATAA
>JAAYNS010000048.1 GCA_012520755.1 Tissierellia bacterium | reverse complement strand
CTGCTAATGCCACAGGTGGAGTTAGGTTAGCAAACATTGCAAAATAGAACACAAATAAATGGGCTACTATTTCAGGTATGCCTAACTGAACTAATGCTGGTGCAGCAATAGTTGATGTAATAATATAAGCAGGAATACTTGGTAAGCCCATTCCAAGAATCATACAAGTAATCATAGTAAATGCTAATGTTAATAATATACTCTTACCACCTAATAGTATTATTGCATTAGCCATATTCAATCCAAATCCGGTTATAGTTGTAACCGCAATTATTATACCTACAATTGCACAAGCCATAGCAACTGAGACTGTTCCTTTAGCCCCTGCTGCAAATGCATCTAGTATATCTCTTAAACTCATTCTTGTATTTTCCCTAAACATACTAACTATAATTGTTGCAATAATAGATACTACAGCAGAGTAAATAACTGTTTTCCCACTGAATATTAGCATATACACTAAAATAACTATTGGTATAATAAGGTGTCCACTTTCTTTCATTACATCCCCTGTTTTAGGGCAATCTTCTTTAGGTATTCCCGTTAAGCCTTCCTTAACAGCTCTTAAATGCACTTGGATTAAGATACCTATATAGTATAACAAGGCTGGTATTGCAGCATGAACTATTATCTGACTATATTTTACTCCAACCATTTCTGCCATAATAAAGGCCGCTGCACCCATAACTGGTGGCAATAGTTGACCACCAACTGATGCTGTTGCCTCTACAGAACCTGCAAATTCTGGTGTATACCCTACCTTTTTCATCAATGGGATTGTGAAGGTTCCTGTGGTAACTACGTTTGCAATAGCTGACCCATTGATGCTGCCTAAGAAACCACTAGCAATAACCGCTACCTTTGCAGGACCGCCTTTTGCAGTCCCAGCCAATGCTAGAGCAATATCATTAAAAAACTTACCCATACCAGATTTGTTCATTACTTCTCCAAAGAGTATAAACAAAAATATATAGCTAGATGAAACACCTACAGAAGTTCCATATACTCCATCTGTACTGATAAAAAACTGATTCACTAAAGCCTTCCAATCATATCCCCTATGGGCAAATATTCCTGGCATATTCTTTCCAAATAAACCGTACAAAATGAAAGTAATAGCTAGAATTGTAAGAGGCCAACCAGAAATCCTTCTCGAAGCGTCTATAACTAATAATACTAATATTGTACCTACTATCATATCCATATTATTAATTATTCCTGCTCTTGAAATAATATTTGCATAATCTACCCACATATATAATGTTATAAATAGTGATAGTACAGCTAAGAGAATGTCATATTTAGGCAGTTTTCTCATGCTCACCTTACTATTGAATGGATATAAAAAGAAGGTTAAAAATAGCATCATACTAACATGTAGAGATCTATGTTTTAGTGTAGCAGGCGCCCCAAACATTGATGTATAAACATGATATATAGAAATAATAACACATACCCAATAAACAAATTTAGTTATAGTATCATTATCAAATTTTCTAGTTTTTTGTTCTTTATCATACTTCTCAATAATTTCAATATGCTCTTGAGCAAGTTCGCTATCTGTATTTATTTTATCCATAATTTCACCCTTTCCTTAACTTCTAGTTCTAAAAATTCATGGTGAGGCAACTCACTACCAGTAATTAGTATTTCACCATTAACTTTAATATACTCTAAAGCTGTATTTGAATTAATCCAATTTACTTTTGGAAACTCTTGGTCAATTTTATCCATAATAATCATTCCATTATCATCTATTGAAACTATCCCCTTATTGTTTGGAATACCTGCACCAAAGCCTGCAACTTTTATCCTTTTTAGTAATAAGCTATTATCCTCATTAATAATATAGTCCTCAGTCCATGGTATGTTTTCAAAGGAATGAATCCAACCATAGCTTATCCTATAAGGATACTCTACAACTTCTGAAAGGTAGACCACGCCTGTTTCTTGATTTGAAATCATTATCACTTTTACATATCCAGGCCTTAAAAATATAGCAAGTGCTAAAATTACAGTGATGAGGAAAATAAAAAGTTTAAAAGGAGAAGTTACCCCCTGTTTCTTCTCCTTTACATATGCTTCCATTATTGGATGATTCCTACTTCTTTATAATATTTCTCAGCACCTGCATGGAAAGGAATGTTAACGCCTATTTGTGAATTTTCAAGTGATATATGCTTATCTGCCGTATTATGAGAAGCCTTAACATCATCTATATTTTCAAATATTCCTTTGGTTAAATCGTATACTACATCTTCAGGAAGTTCTTCTCGTACTAATAATATATTTCTAACGGTCACTGTATTTACGTCAGTTTCTGTTTCATAAGTATCCTTAGGTATTATTTCGCGTACAAAGAATGGATATTTTTCAATTAGATTCTTTGCTCCTTCACCTTCAATTGGGATTATAACAATATCATGTGTAGTTCCTAACTCCATAATTGTAGCATTTGGTATCCCACTAGTTACGAATGCTGCGTCTATTAAATTGTTTTTCATCTGATCAATAGCTTCTCCATAATTCAAATAGTCAACTGTAGAATCTTCATAAGTCATACCATGTGCTTCGTACATCATTCTTGCATTTAATTCTACTCCTGAATTTGGAGCCCCGATGCCTACCTTCTTGCCCTTTAAATCTTCAAATTTTTCAATCCCTGAAGCCTTAGTTGTAACTAATTGAACATAATTTGGATATAAGCCCATTAAGCATCTTAAATTATCTTTTGGCTCCTGCCCTTCAAATGCTCCAAAGCCTTCATATGCCTGTGCTACTGAGTCAGACATGGTAATAGCTAAATCAGCCTTTGCACCTAGTATAAGGTTGATATTCTCAACTGATGCTCCTGTAGATTGAGCAGATGATTGGTAGCCAAGTTTGTTCTTTATTAAATTTGCATATGCCCCGCCAATAGGGTAATACAAGCCACTTGTAGGACCTGTAGCCACTGTTATAAAGTAATCACTCTTATTTATGCCCTCATCAGATGAAGTGCCAGAATCCGCTGGTTGGGCTGGCTCACTAGTGCTACCACAAGCAGATAATAACAATAAAACAGCCATTAACATCGAAATAACAATTATAGATTTTCTTTTCATTTTACCCCTCCTAATTTTTTATGATTTATACTTTTCACTATTATCATAATGCAAAGTTCATGCCAACCAAGATTAATTAGAATGGTATCTATTTTCTGAATCTTCTATGAATTTATTCCTAAAAAAAATAGGAAACATTTTCCGATGCGGCAAATATTTCCTATTTTAAATTATATTCTTTTATCTTATTTCTCAAGCCTCTTTCACTTATTCCTAACATCTCAGCCGTTTCCTTACGTTTGCCTTTATTGATTTTTAAAGTTGCTTCTATCACTTTCTTTTCTACTGCTTTCAGGGTTAGTCCAGATATATTTTCTAAATCTAAACTCGCATTTATTTTCACTTCATTTGGTATAGCTGACTCCGTAATAATCCCATCTTCTGAAAGCAAGACTGCCCTCTCAATTATATTGGATAATTCCCTTACGTTGCCAGGATAAGAATACTTAAGTAAAAGACTTTCTGCTTCTGAAGATAATTTCTCCACATTCTTCCCAAATTTATCATTATATAATTTTATAAAATGCTCAAAAAGAAGGGGTAGGTCTCCCTTTCTATGTCTTAAAGGTGGTAATTTTATATTAATCACATTTAAACGATAGTATAGATCTAATCTAAAATCATTACTATCTATTAACTCCATTAAGTCCTTATTAGTTGCAGCTATAATCCTAGCTTCTGTTTTTATTACTTCATTGCTACCAATTGGAGAAAACTCCTTTTGTTCAATTACTCTAAGCAGCTTGGATTGTAGATTTAAACTCATATCACCAATTTCATCTAATAAAATAGTTCCCTTACCTGCATATTCTAATTTACCAATCTTGTCCTTATCAGCACCTGTAAATGCACCCTTCTTATGACCAAATAATTCACTTTCAAGAAGCCCTTCTGGTATGGCAGCACAATTAATTTCCACAAACTTTTCTCTACTATATTTTCCACTATAATGAATTGCCCTAGCTACTACTTCTTTACCAGTTCCACTTTCACCCGTTATTAATACATTTACATCAACATCTTTTATTTTTTCAATCAGCTCAAATATTTTAAGCATTTCTTTGCTCTTGCCAATTATACCCTTATAGGAATACTTCTCTTTTAATTGATTGTTCAACTCATCAACTTTGCTAAATAGCCCTTGATATTCTAAAGCTTGTTCAATAGTTAGAACTAATTCGTCAATATTTAATGGTTTAGTAAGATAGGTGTAGGCGCCATTTTTCATAGCTTCAACCGAAGTCTCAATAGTACCATAAGCAGTCATCATTATAACAACAATCTTACTATCTATGTCTTTGATTTCTCTTAAAACATCTAGTCCATCAACTCTCCCTATTTTTAAATCAAGTAGAACTAAATTAATCTTGTTATTATTAATGATTTCAATACCTTTACTAGGATTAGTTTCAGAAAAGACTATATAATCATCCTCCAGGGCATATGTTAACGAAGCACAAATATTTTTTTCATCATCTATAATCAGTATTTTTTCCTTCATCCAGTATTTAACACCTCCCCCGCTTTTTCTTCTAATGGAAATTTAAGTGTGATTTTTGTGTAATTGTTCTTCTTACTCTCAATTATTATAGTAGCATTATTTCTTTCAATTATTTGTCTAGATATAGGCAAGCCTAACCCACTACCATTTTCTTTTGTAGTATAGAAAATTTCAAAAACTCTTTTAATTTCACCTTCATCCATTCCAATACCATTATCCCAAAATTCAAGGATTATTACTTTATCTTTTACATACCCATTAATATCAATTTCTCCATAATAATCCAAAGAAGCCCTTTCTAAAATTGCTTCTTTAGAGTTTAATAGTAAATTAATGATAACTTGTTTAATCTTATTACTATCACCTAATACAGTTAAATCTTCACTAACACTTACATTGATATGAATATTATTACTTTCAAAAACATGATGTAATATTTCAACGCAAGAATTAATAGTATCTCGTAAATTGAATCTCATAATGTTTTCGCTACTGGGTTTAGAATAATCAATTAAATTCTCTATAAGTTTATCAACCCTATGTAGTTCATTTGGTACTATCCTAACCAAGTCATCCCTAAACTTTGGATTGTTAAACTTATTAGGCAATAGTTCAACTAGAGTTTTTATTGCTGTTATTGGGTTTCTTATTTCGTGAGCTATACCTGATATTACTTGAGTTAATACTTCATTTTTTTCCTTTTCCATAATTTGATCTTTCAAAGCTGTTTCTTCTGTTATATCTTCAATAGTAATAATAATTCCTTTTAAAACTTTGTCATAATCATATAATGGATACATTACATACCTATAAACTAGCTCATGGTTATTTTTTATATACCTAAATTCTTTGCATGTATAAGAACTATGTCCACTAGATATTAATTCTACTTTTCCTTTTAGCATTGTGTTTATAGGTTCAATATTGAAAATATTATCTCCAATAGGGGCTTCACTTAAAGAAGCTATTTTCAATGCTGAATTGTTAAAGGCTGAAATTTCCCCGTTCATATCAAAAACAACAATCCCTCTTGGACTACTATTGCATATGAGATCTTTCAACTTCACATTGTTTTTTGTCTCAATTATCTGCGATTCTAACTCCGAATTAATAGCCACTAGCTCTTTTGTTTTTATTCTTATCTGTTTTTTTAGGCTTCTGTTCCAAATGAAAATAACCCCAACAAGAATAATAGCAGAAATCCCCCCTATTTTGCTAAGCCTCTTGATTTCATTCATTCTTTTAGAAATACTAGCAGGGCTATTCTCTATCCACTCTATATAAAGCTCCTCATAAGCACCACTCAACTTTAACCTGCTTAGGCCTAAATCTAATAAGTTTAGAAGAAAGCTATTACCTTCCTTTACCCCAATTAAATATTCTACTGGGGTCGTATAACTATCAACTATAACATACTCATTAGTAGTATTATACTTATTCATCAAAAACTCTATAGTATCTCTAACCCCTATTAGAAAATCTGCTCTTTCCATTAATAATAGCTGAAAAGCATCCTCTTGATTAAATGCTACATTAAAGTTTACTCTTCTTAAATTCTCTAAGAACTTTAATTCGGTAGAGTTTCTTTCAACGCTTGCTACAAAATATGAATCACTTAGATTAGTCTGTACAGAATCTCTCCTTTCATCTTTAACAAGCATACAAACAACACTTTGAACAACACTATCCGAATAGTCTATTATATTATCTAGGTCAGTATCATATCTTAAACCTAAAACCAAATCTATTTCGTCCTTTGCTAATTTTTCAATAGCAATTTCCTTATTCATAATTAGATACTCAATATTTAAGTCATAATTTTTTGCTATAGAATCAAGCAATGCAACATTAAAACCAACAAGCTCACCATCTTCAATATATTGAAATGGTGGTATACTAGGATCAACACCAACGGTTATTACCCTATCTAAATCCGCCATTGATGAGTGTACCATAGATTGAAAATAGCTCATAAAAAGAAGCACAATTAGACAAGTATTAATTTTTCGTCCCATATTATACTTCCCCCTAACATCTTATAAAACAGGTTATCTTACTGTTTTCTTTTATACTGTCATGATACCATATTTAATAATAAATTTAAGGTATTTACACAATATTTTTAATAATATTCACTTTTTTCTGAATACTTTACTTCTAACTATAGCTGTTATTACTACAATCATACCCATAAAAATGTTTCTATTAAGCATGTATTTATGATAAAATAAGTCATAATAAAGATAGGAAAAATTTTGTGAGGTGACCAAATGGAAAACCAATTAGTTATATTAATGGATTTTGGAAGTCAAAATAGTCAATTAATAGCTGGCCGTGTAAGAAGACTGGGTGTTTATTGTGAAGTTAAACCATCTACAGCTACTATTGATGAAATTAAGGAGTTAAATCCAGTAGGGATAATATTTAATGGTGGCTCAAGTCAGGAGATATCTAATTTAGGCATACCTATTTTAGAGATAGGTCCACAAACGAATAATGAACTATTAAAAGATTTCCTCTACATTGACTGCAAGTGTACAGGAGATTGGACAATGAGTCGTTATATAGATTATCAAATAAAGTCTATCAGAGACAAGGTCGGAGATGGAAAGGCTTTATGTGCCCTATCTGGCGGGGTGGATTCTTCTGTAGTAGCAGCTTTGATGTCAAAAGCTATTGACAAACAGTTAATATGTGTATTTGTAGATACTGGCCTTATGAGAAAAAATGAAGGAGATGAAGTTGAAGCTGCATTTTCAAAGAATTTCGATTCTACATTTATAAGGGTAAATGCTCAAGACAGGTTCTTAAGTAGATTAGAAGGAGTTGCAGATCCTGAAAGTAAAAGAAAGATAATCGGAGAAGAATTTATCCGTGTCTTTGAAGAAGAGGCAAAGAAAATTGGTAAAATTGATTTTCTAGTCCAAGGGACAATATATCCTGATATTATAGAAAGTGGTGTAGGTGATGGTAAGGTTATTAAATCCCATCACAATGTTGGTGGACTTCCAAGTGTAGTAGATTTTAAAGAGTTAATTGAACCTTTGAGACTATTATTCAAAGAAGAAGTAAGAAAAATCGGTCAGGAATTAGGATTACCAGATTACTTAGTATGGCGTCAACCATTCCCAGGACCTGGACTGGGTATTAGGGTTATTGGAGAAATCACCAAGGACAAACTAGAAATATTAAGAGAGGCAGACCATATCTTTAGGGAAGAAATCGCAAAAGCAGGCTTAGATAGAGATATTAACCAATACTTTGCAGTAATAACAGATATGAGAAGCGTTGGAGTTACAGGAGACGAAAGAACTTATGATTATACCCTGGCTCTTAGGGCTGTGGAAACTAAAGACTTTATGTCTGCAGATTGGGCAAGAATCCCATATGATGTACTGGACACAGCTTCAAGAAGAATAACAAATGAAGTTAACCATATTAATAGGGTAGTCTATGATATTACAAGTAAGCCACCAGCAACCATTGAGTGGGAATAAGAAAAAGGTGGCTGTATCATAGCTTCTTTAGAAGTTATGATACAGCCACCTCTTCTTCATATATCTAGCAACTCATTTATAGATTTGTTATGTAACCATTTATTCATTAATCCTT
>JAAYNS010000047.1 GCA_012520755.1 Tissierellia bacterium | reverse complement strand
TAATAGTAGTAGAAGGAAAAGACGACATAAGAGCCGTAAAGGCCGCACTTGAATGTGAAGTCATAGCCACAAATGGATTTGGATACAAAAAAGAACTAATCGATACTTTAAAAGCACTGGCAGATAGACGAGGAATAATCATCTTAACAGATCCAGATTATGCAGGAGAGCAAATAAGAAAAGACCTATCAAAGAAAATAAAAAATTGCAAGCATGCCTTTCTCCCCCAAGGTAAAGCCCTTAAAAAGGCAGATATAGGCGTAGAAAATGCCACAAAAGAAGACATTATTGAGGCTATTAACAAGGCTAGACCTGAAATAATCCAAGCAAACAAACTATTTACCAAAGAAGATTTAATAGAATTCGGCTTAGTTGGCGGCAAAGACTCAAGAGAAAAAAGGACAAAACTAGCTAACCATCTTGGCATTGGATATAGCAATGGAAAACAGCTCTTAAATAGATTAAACAACTTTGCCATAACCAGAGAAGAATTCATAAAGGCCATAGAGGAGATTGAATACGATGGAAAATAAAAGACTCTACTCCCCAACACATATAAAGGACATACTAGATAGATATGGTTTCAAATTCTCAAAAAGTCTTGGGCAAAACTTCCTAATTGATGGCAATATAGTAAGAAAAATTGTAGAAGAGGCAGCTATCAATAAAGATACCTATGTCCTTGAAATAGGTCCTGGCATAGGGACCCTAACAGAAGAGCTAGCCCTAAATGCAAAAAAAGTCCTAGCAGTAGAGCTAGACAAAAGCCTATTGCCAATATTAGAAGAAAGCCTCCAGGCCTATAATAATGTAGAAATAATCAATGGAGATATCCTAGAAATAGATATCAATAAGATTATAGAAGAAAAATTAAATGGCGGCCCAATAAAAGTAGTAGCCAATCTACCATATTATGTCACAACACCAATTATAGGCAAGCTTCTAGAAGAAGACCTAAATATAGAATCCATCAATGTAATGGTACAAAAAGAAGTAGCCGAAAGAATGATAGCCCAACCAGGCAGCAAAAACTACGGGTCCCTTTCAGTATTTGTTAGTTTCTACACAGATGCAAAAATTGTTATAAAGGTGCCTAATACAGTATTCATGCCCAAACCAAAAATAGATTCAGCAGTAATAAAGCTTGAAATAAAGAAAGACCTACCTGATATAGATAGGGAAAAATTCTTCAAAATAGTAAAAGCAGGCTTTTCAAAACGAAGAAAAACCATTATAAATTCCCTTTCTAGCTATGGTTTTGATATAGAAAAGGATTTAATAAGAAAAGCATTAGAAGAAAGTAAAATCGACCCTCAAACTAGAGCAGAAAACATTTCGGTAGAAGAATTTATGAAACTTAGTACAGTTTTCCCTCCTTTAAACATATAGATATATTAAAGTTTAATAGGAGGGATTTTTATGACTAGAGTTCTTGGATATACAAAGAAATTTATCATACTAAAAAAAGACTTGTCTAATATGAAAGACATCAAGGCAAAGGGTCATGGAAAACTAGAGATTAAAGGCCTTAAAGGAAATCTATCAATATCTCTAGAAAATGCAGAACCAGACCAGTACTACAATGTATTATTAATAGAAGGTGAAAAAACATACAATCTAGGCAAGGTCTATACCGAAAAAAATGGGAAAAGCAAAGAAGAATTAGAATTCAATATATCTGATCTAGAATCCAGAGGATTATCTTTAGACAAGATCAATGGAATTTTAATAGCAAGAGACGAGAAGATCTTGTTAGGTGAATATATTGGAAGAGACAATGGCAGCCTAGAAAGATATATCAAATCACAATCCATGCCAGTAGAAGAAGAATCACAAGCTCAAGAAGAACCACAAGAGATGGAGGGCGAGCCTGGGCCACAGCTAGACCCAGAACCCGATCCCGAGCCAGAAGCTGAAACCACCATAGAAGGCCAAGAAATTCCAGCAGAAGATGACTTTATAGCAGAGTACGAGCCAATTGGAAATCTTGATCCTGGATTTGAACCCCAAGCTATAGAAGTAGAGGGCCAAGCAGAGGTCAAAAAAAAAGAATATAATAACTACTATAATATGAAGGTTAACCAAAAAAATCAAACAACAAAATATATACTTAGCATCCTAAGGTATTTCCCATATGTAGACCCATTTAGAGTAAACTTGTCTGGCTACAATTGGTGGAGGGTAGATTATCAAGAGGATGAAAAAGGATTCTTACCTTATTTTAAATATGTTATGAATGCAGAAAGCACGAATCAAATCACCAGCAAGGATGTCACAATCACAAAATTAATGGAAGTTTATGACCACTATATCTTTGGCTTATACAGTATAGGAGATGAAGTAAAATACTATGTATACGGAATTCCAGGAGGATTTCATATAGACCAACATCCTTATGGAGGAAAGACAGGGTTTAATACCTGGTTTGAAGGCAGCGATATACCTGGATACTGGTTATTGTATATAGATCCCCTAACAGGACAAATAATGAAACCAATAAATCCTATGCTGCCAATAGACTAAATAAAAAAATATTTTGTGGTTTCACAAAATATTTGGGTATACTACCTGTATAGCAAAGGAGGAATAGTAGTGAAAGAAATTGTTGTTTACACAAGTAATACATGTCCCTATTGTACACAGGTAAAAAACTATCTGTCTGAAAAAGGTGTAGAATATACGGAGAAAAATATCCAGACAAGTAAAGAAGCAAGAGATGAATTAATGCAAATGGGACATATGGGGGTACCAGTCCTAGTCAGTGATGGACAAGAAATCGTAGGATTTGACAAACAAAGAATCGATGAATTACTACAAAAATAAAAAACGAAATGGACAGTCTCCATTTCGTTTTTTAAATATTTTTATTTATTGATTTCAGTCATCAGTGTATCAAGATCTAGTCCGTGAACCATAGCAGCTTCTTCTAAGCTTTCCATTTGACTTGATGGACATCCAACACAACCCATACCAAATCTCATTAAAGTTTCTATAGCTTCAGGCTTCTTCCTAATAATCTCACCAATTAGCATATCTTTAGTAATTTCCATGATATACCTCCCAACAATTAATAGATTTAATTCATACTAATATACTAGCATATAAAAAATATTTTTACTAGCCCTATTATATAATTTCCTAAAAAAGTTTAATAATATGTATTTTCATTATTTTTCCTTCCTGTAAATATGAATAATAAATCTTAGTATAAAAATTCTTTTCTTTGGAGAAAATCATTAGAGGAGGTGAAAAAATGGAAAATAATAATAGAAACAGAGAAAGAGAAAATAACACAGATAATGATTTTAGCATAGGAGAAATATTGCTAAGAGTCATAATCACAGCTATAGTAGTGGCAATAGCAGCTTTCTTTACGCCAGGATTTACTATAGATGGACTTTGGAGCTTATTATTAGCAGCAGTAATAATAGGAGTTTTGGATTATTTAATTCAAAAATTTACTGGTGTAGATGCCACTCCTTTTGGCAGGGGATTTACTGGATTCCTAGTTTCTGCAATCATCCTATATGTTACAAAGTTCATAGTACCTGGTTTCAGTATTTCTATGTGGGGCGCAATAATTGGAGCCCTAGTAATAGGTATAATAGATGCCGTTATGCCAGGAAGAGCAATGTAGTCTTTTTTGAATATAATATTATATATTCCTGTTTACATATACCCCCACAGGGTATATAAGAAGAAAGGGAGGAATATATATATATGAGTATTGAAATCAGTGATAAGGCAAAAGCTCAACTAAACAATCTTTACGAAAACAGTATAAAGGGGAAGGCACTTAGAATATACATCTCATCTTATGGATGAGGCGGTCCTTCATTTGGATTAGCTCTGGAGGAGCTTGGAGAGGATCAAGAAACAATAAAAGTCGATGATTATAATTTTGTTTTAGATGATGGTTTAAGCCAAAGGTACAAGAATTTTTGGATAGACTATGGTGACAACTGGTTAAGAAGAGGTTTTCTTGTAGTGCCTAGATAAATTAAATATTTTATAAACTATAAAGATTAAAAACTCTCGGTGAAAATTTGCTGAGAGTTTTTAATCTGAGGATTTTTACATACATCTTACACCTTTGTCTTATAATAAGCGGAGCAAATTTCATCATAAATTACCTTGCACCAAGGGTGTTAATTCAAAATTTATGATATAATAAACTTAAAGGATTAAATCTTCAATAAGAAAATAAGAAAGGAGTGAGGATTGTGGATTCGAGTCCTTTACCCAAACGGAATCAATTAAATAAACTGGAAGAGCCACAATCGGAACTCCTAGTGGCCTTCCTAAGAATCAAATAAAGGAGGGAAAGTATGAATGAACTAGAAATCATACAACTTATCGAAGAGAAAAGATACAAAGAACTAAAAGTAGCCCTTTCTGAAATGAATGAAGTAGATATAGCAGACATACTAAATGATTTGGATTCTAATACTACATTGCTAATATTTAGGATGCTTCCCAAAGACCTAGCAGTAGATGTATTTTCTCACTTTTCAACAGTACAACAAGAAGACATTATAAATGCTGTAACAGACAAGGAATTAAACCACATTTTAGATGAACTATTCTTTGATGATATGATAGACATAATCGAAGAAATGCCATCAAATGTAGTAGATAAAATACTTAGAAATTCCACTCAGGAAGAAAGAAATCTAATAAACCAATTTCTAAAATATCCTGAGGATTCAGCTGGCAGCATAATGACCATTGAATATGTCGAGCTGAAAAAGACAATGACAGTAAAAGAGGCTATATTACATTTAAAAGAAATTGGCTTGGACAAAGAAACTATCTATACCTGTTATGTAACAAACTCAAAAAGAACACTGGAAGGTATAGTATCCCTTAGGAAACTAGTAGTATCCGATGAAGACAAAATAATATCAGATTTAATGGATACAGACATAGTATATGTAAATACACACGATGATCAAGAAAGTGTAGCTAATGTATTCGTAAAATATGGGTTTTTAGCCTTGCCAGTAGTAGATAATGAAGGTAGGATAACAGGGATCATAACAGTCGATGATATAATGGATGTAATCGAACGAGAAACAACAGAAGACTTTCAAATAATGGCCGCAATGGTGCCGTCTGAAACAGCTTATCTAGATACTAAGATAACAAGCTTAGCAAAACAAAGAATAACATGGTTATTAGTACTAATGCTATCTGCTACCTTTACAGGTAGAATTATTAATAAATTCAATGATGTATTGCAGGCTGTAGTAATTTTGGCTTCATTTATCCCTATGCTAATGGATACAGGTGGTAATTCAGGAAGCCAATCTTCTACTCTAATAATTCGTGGTCTTGCCACAGGAGAAATGAGTGTAGAAGACGCTGGCAAGATTTTTTGGAAAGAAATTAGAATTGGTATAATAGTTGGATTAACATTAGCAGCTGTAAATTTTGTTAGATTGATGATAATAGAAAAGGTAGAAGTAAAAATAGCATTGACAGTGTCCTTAACCTTGATAGTAACAGTAATGATTGCCAAGATGGTTGGCGGTACTCTGCCTTTGCTTGCAAAAAAACTCAAACTAGATCCAGCCCTAATGGCAGGCCCGTTGATAACAACAATGGTAGATGCCATAAGTCTAATAGTCTACTTCTCAATAGCATCAGTCTTGTTAGGACT
>JAAYNS010000046.1 GCA_012520755.1 Tissierellia bacterium | reverse complement strand
TGGTCGGGGTGAGAGGATTCGAACCCCCGGCCCCATGGTCCCAAACCACGTGCGCTACCAAACTGCGCTACACCCCGATTTTTAATATGTTGTCTTGAGTCAACTATTATAGTATAGCCCAAATAATTAAATTTTGCAAGTACTTTTTTAAATATATTTTACAACTCGCCAATTAAACAAAGTCCTATATTTTAAATAATAGGTTAAAAGATAATAAAATTATGTAATAATCTAACAAAGAATTACATATCCTAGTTAGCCAGATGAAAATTAGGGTATATGACTAATGAAAATAAATAATGGAAAAACAACTCATCCACTGGGATTTGGTAGATGTAAGTTTCTGGACTAGGGGCAGAAGATGGGAAGTGGGGAATAGAAGGATAATTGGAAAGCAAGACAATTTTCAAGGATGCAAATTTATAGAAAGCAGACGCCAAAGGGTGGATTCAAATTGTCCCCTTGGCTAGAAAGAGGGGGTAGAAGTGTTAAGGGAACAAATTATAATGAGTTTGAAAACAACCATAGGGGTAGTATTTGCAATCCTAATTGCCAAGGCTTTAAAGATGGAATTTTATAGCTCTGTAGCAACTATTGTGGTTGTAAGCATGTTATCGGATAAGAAACAATCTATTAAACTGGCAGCTACTCGTCTTTTGGCGGCAATAGTTTCCTTAGGAATTTCTTCTTTATTATTTACTATATTTGGTTTTTCCTTAGGAGTATTTGGACTTTATATTTTAATATTTACTTTTTTAATGTATAAATTTAATACTGAGATTGCCATTGTGCTAAATATAGTATTAGTTATGCATATATATTCTCTAGAGGAAATATCCCTTCCTATTTTGTTAAATGAATTTGGACTAATGTTTCTAGGTATCTTAGTGGCTTTGGTTATTAACTTCTTTATTTTAGACATTGAAAAAGAATTAATTGAATATCAAAAACAAACTGAAAACCTATTTGATTCTATTTTTAAAAACATGGGTAAATGTTTGATAAATGAACATCAGGCAGAATTAATGGTGGGACAATTAGTAGAATTAGATGAAATTTTGTCTAAGGGTAAGGCTAGAGCTTACAAGTATATGAATAGCTATTATATTCAACAAAATAATTATTATGTTGAATATTTCATTATGCGAAAGCAACAATATTATACAGTCAGGACTATGCAAAAGTTTATTAAACTTAAGTTTTTAAAGCAAAAAGAAGTAGAGTTATTAAAGAATTTCACTGAAAACATTGTCAACAACACTAAAATATTGAATGCTTGTGAATCTCAAATGATAATACTTGAAGAAATAAAACATCATTTTACTCATGTAGCAGAGCTTCCACCTACACATGACCAACTTCAAAATAGAATTGCCTTGCATCAATATCTTTATTCGCTGGAAGATTTGGTTTCAGTGAAAATGCGTTTTGTTAAAGAATATGAAAAAAATAAATAGTCAAGAGGAGACCTCTTGACTATTTATTTCCCAGGTTGTGTATATTTTACTGGCTTACCTATTACTGCATCAGGATTTATTACAGCAACAGCTCTGCTTATTAATAGTTATTTACAAAGCCAGTTTACAGAAGGTTTTATTACCTTCTATTTATTACTTATTCTAGCTTTATCTATTATGATGGTAAGTAATTTTCGTGTAAATTATTTGTTGAAAAAATAAGGATATGCTATGAAGAAGTTTCATTAGGAGAAAATAATTTAATTTTGTATGTATTGCTTTGCATATAGGTTTCATATATAATTATAATAAGATTAAATAAACTACAGAGGGGAAGTAAGGTGAAAATCCTTCACAGTGCCGCTACAGTGATGTCGAAAGACTAAGTCTGGATACCTATTCATAAAGCCTAACTCTTACGGTTCATAAGAGTTGGTTTTATATTGTTTTTTATAATCTAAATACTTATTGGAGGGATTAGATGTTAAACATGTTTAACAAAAAAAGTTTAAGAATTTTCTTGCTTTTAGCATTAGTATTATCATTGACATTAACAGGATGTCAGAACAATAATGAGGTTTTAGATGAAAGTAGCACAGAAGAAGCTGTAAACGAAACAATTCAAGTAGTAGATGAAGATGAAACAATTGTATTAGCAGGTAAAAGACATTTAGCTCCTGGAGAAGAGGATGGCTACTATTGTAGTTCAATTCTTTATGTTTGGGAACCACTCATAAGACAAGGCAAAAATGGAGAGCCTCTTCCTTCTCTAGCTGAGGACTGGGAAATGTCTGAGGATGGCAAAGAGTGGATATTTAAATTAAGAGAAGGTGTAACATTTCATGATGGACAAGTATTTAATGCAGATGCTGTTATAGCAAATTTTGATAGAATGAGTTTAGGGATAAAACCTTCATCATACTATCCATTAGATATTGATTCACATTATCCGGGGCTAGTTTCTTATGAGAAAATTGATGATTATAATATTAAATTAGTTTTTGATGAATCTAAGCCAACTCAATTGTATAGAATGATAAACTGGGGAAGTGCAATCTACAGCCCAGAAAATTTTGATGAAGAAGGAAACTTTAATGGAATTGCAATGGGAACTGGTCCATTTAAAATTGTAGATAACCAAAAAGATGATTATGTTTTATTAGAAAGATATGAAGATTATTGGGGAGAAAGTGCCAAAGCTAAATCTATAAAGGTTAGATCTATACCAGATGTAGATACGAGATACTCCGCTTTAAAAGCAGGAGAAATTCATGGAACATTAGATTTGGATTCATTGACACCTGCCTTAGCTGAAGAACTTAAGAAAGATGACAATTTTTTAATCGCTGAATCTAAATCTACTATGATTAGATTTTTAGTTACAAATGGTGAACTGGAACCATTTAATGATATCAGATTAAAAGAAGCTATTAGTTTAGCTTTAAATCGCCAAGACATAGTAGATATAGTTTACTTTGGATATGGAAGCCCAACAACAAATATATTAAACTACTCAACTCCTTTTTATAAAGAATATCCAGTTGAAGAAAATATGGAAAGAGCCAAAGAGTTAGCTAAAGAGGTTCTAGGAGAAGAAAGATTAGAGACAGAATTTTTAATAAATGGAAATGATCCAACACAAAAAACAGAAGCAGAATTAATAGCACCTTGGTTAGCTGAAATAGGAATAGATGTTACTATACAACCTATGGAGTATTCTGTTTTAAGAGAAAGACTTAAAGAGGGAGACTTTGGATTTGCTAGACTTCAGCAAGGTTTATCAAATGGAGAGCCTTCAACTATATTTAGAAGATTTATGCTTACTTCAGGAGACCACAATAAAAATTACAGTTTAGGTTATGATATTGAGGAAGTAAATAATTTAATGGAGTCTGCAAATAAAGAATTAGATGTTAACAATCTTGAAACAATTTATGATAAAGTACAAGAACTATCAACAACTACCTATCCTGTCTTCCCTTTATTTAATGACGTAAATATAATGGGTTATAGTAATAAACTATCAAATTACAATGCAGAGCTTTATGGATTGGAATTACCAGAAGTAGAATGGACTAAATAATATGAAAAAATATATTATAGAAAGAATGAAGTCTCTTTTTATAGTATTAGTTGGAATAACAATAATTACTTTTCTCCTGGGGCTAATAACTCCAGGAGATCCAGCTGAATTATCATTAAGCAGAGGCGGAAACTACAGTCCTACATCTGAACAAATTGAGCAAAGAAGAGAAGAAATGGGTTTAAATAAACCAGTTTATATTCAGTATCTAGATTGGATAAAAGGTGTATTAAAAGGTGATTTTGGAGAATCATACTCTAGTAATGAATCAGTATCGGAAATGATTCGGAGAAAACTCCCAATAACTGTTAAGTTAGCTCTATACTCCATAGGCATAACAAGTTTTTTAGGTATAAGTTTAGGCATCATATCAGCTATATATAAAGATACTTTAATAGATGGTTCTATTAATTTAATGAACAATATTATGCTGAGCTTACCTAATTTTTGGTTGGCTCTTTTATTTATTTTGTTCTTTTCAGAGATTCTTGGATGGTTACCAACATCTGGTAACGGTGGATGGAAACATATGCTTATGCCAGCTTTTTCTCTATCTCTTGTAACCATAGCAACTACAGCAAGAGTTATGAGATCTTCTATGATACAAGAATTCGGAAAACAATATTATCTAGCACTTAAATCAAAAGGGATATCTAAATTTAATTTATATATTAGAAACATACTACCAAACTCTATTTTGCCAATATTAACACTATTAGCTAATTTTATGGGTTCTATTTTAGGTGGTTCTGCGGTTATTGAAACTATATTTGCATTACCTGGAATCGGTAGCTATGCTATTGAATCTATTTATTTAAAAGATTTTCCTTATTTGCAAGCCTATGTATTGATTACAGGATTTGTCTTTGTACTAGTAACAACTTTAATCGATATAGTATCCATAATTATTGATCCTAAAATAAGAATAGGAGCTGATAGTTATGAAAATTAGAAGAAAGATATCAGGCGCTTTATCCATATTAATTTTAGCAATAATTATATTTAGTTCCATATTTGCAACTTATGTTGCACCTTATGATCCAAATGTTCAAGATTCATCTAGAAGGCTTGAAGGTCCAAGTGCAGAATATAAATTGGGCACAGATGCCTTAGGTAGAGATTTACTAAGCAGGATAATTCATGGTGCAAAAACATCAATTGTAATAGCTTTATTTGCTACTATAATATCAATGCTAATTGGAACTATAGTTGGAATCATAGGAGGATATTATGGTGGCACTATAGATTATTTACTTACTTCGGTAACAAACATATTTCAAGCACTGCCAGAAATGTGTTTTACCATAGCAATTGCTGGAATATTAGGTCCTAATATAAAGAATTTAATACTAGCTTTAAGTATAACATCATGGGCAGGTTTTTCTAGAATAATAAGAACAGAAATATTAAAAGTCAAAGAGGAACCATACATAGAAGCCATGATTTGTTTAGGCAGTAGTGATTTATCTATAATTTTAAAACACATTATACCTAATATACTTCCTAATATTATAGTTTTATTTGCAATAAGGACAGGCAGAGCTATATTATCAGTAGCAGCATTAAGCTTTTTAGGTTTAGGGGTTCAACCACCTACTCCAGACTGGAGTGTAATGATAAATGATGCAAGACTATATTATAGAAGTTATCCTCATTTACTAATAATTCCAGGGTTTTTTATATTTATTACTCTAATGTCTATAAATACTATAGGGGATTTTTTAAGAGATATTTTTGACGGAAGGAGTGAGGAAATAATATGACCCAGATTTCAGATTTAATATTAGAAGATTTTCAAGTAGAATTTAATACGAGAGGACAACAAGTTAAGGCACTTAGAAGTACAGATTTAGTAATTAAAAAAGATAAAATCACAGGTATTGTTGGTGAAACAGGATGCGGTAAAAGTGTATTAGCACTAGGCATATTAGGATTATTGCCTAATTATGCAGTTGTGAAAGGAAATATTCACTACGGCAATCAAAATATCCAAAATCTAAGAAAAAAGGAAAGAGAGAAATACTTAGGCAAAGTATTTGGCTATATTCCTCAAAACCCTAGCGAATCCCTAAATCCTATTAGAAAGATAAAAAATCAAATAGAAGAATCATTAAATCTAATTTACAAAGACAAAGACGATATAGAAAATAAAGCCAGAAAATTGATTGAATCTTTTGGCTTTGAAGATATAGATAGAATTTTAAACTCCTACTCCTTCCAACTAAGTGGAGGAATGCAACAAAGGGTGCTAACGGCAATACATATAGCTACTAATCCTTATTGGCTAATAGCTGATGAACCAACAAAGGGATTAGATAAAGAAGTTCAAAAAGACATAATCGAAGTATTTAATAGGATTAAAGAACAGGGAATAGATTCAATGATTATTATTACTCATGATATAAATTTAGTAAAAGATTTTTGTGATGAATTAATAGTTATGTATAGTGGGGAAGTAATTGAAATAGGAAGTAATATAATATCAGAGCCAATGCACCCATATACTATTGGTTTTTTTGAATCATTGCCTGAAAATGGAATGAAGCCTATGATAGGAAAGGCACCATCACCAACAGAAGATATAATAGGCTGTAGGTTTTATGATAGATGTAAGTTTGTTATGGATAGATGTAAAGTAGAGAACCCTGATTTATATCATGCAAATAGCAGGAAGGTAAGGTGCTTTCTCTATGATTGAATTAATGAATATTAGTAAAACTTACTCTAATAGATTTCGTGCAAATAAAAAGCTAGTACTTGACCATATTAACTTTCTTCTTGAAAGCGAAGAAATACTAGCACTCATGGGACCTAGTGGATGTGGCAAAACAACTATTGCTAGGTTGATCTTAGGCTTGGAAAAAGCAGATAGTGGGTCTATTGTTTATAATAGTGTAGATCTATCTAAATTAAATAAGAAAGAATTTAAACCCTATAGAAAAGATATACAGCTTATATCACAAAAACCTAGTTCCTTTTTTGACCCATCTATAAAATTAGGTAAAAGCATAATTGAACCCTTAAAAAATTTTAATATAATACTAAAGGATAAAGAAAATAGAATTGAAGAGCTGTTAAACGATTTAAAATTAGATAATACAATCTTAAAAAGATATCCCCATCAAGTAAGTGGTGGAGAAATTCAAAGATTATCTATTTTAAGAGCACTCCTGTTAGAACCAAAGATACTTATTCTAGATGAGGCTACATCAATGTTAGATATCTCTGTTCAAGCACAGATATTGTATCTATTAAAAGAAATAAAAAACAAGAATAATATGTCATATCTATTTATTTCTCATGATAAAGAGGTAGTAAATTTATTTGCTGATAGGGTGATAAAATTAAAGGAAGGAAAAATTTATGACTAATACAGAACAATAAAATGGAGGTACTATGACAAGAAAAATTGCTATTTATGGCAAAGGAGGCATAGGAAAGTCTACAATTTCATCAAATATTTCCTATGCATTAGGCTATGAAGGGAAAAAAGTATTGCAAATAGGTTGTGATCCAAAACATGACTCAACTCGTCTTTTGCTCAATGGTAAAAAAATTGAACCGGTTCTTGAATATATGAGAAGAGTGGTTCCTAATAATTATAAATTGTCTGACTTGATTTTCAAGGGGGCTAATGATATTGATTGTGTAGAAGTAGGAGGACCAGAGCCAGGGGTAGGATGTGCAGGAAGAGGAATATTGCTGACACTTGAGCTTCTAGATGATATGGGTATTAGGTATGAGGATTATGAAATGGTTTTATATGATGTACTAGGGGATGTAGTATGTGGAGGATTTGCCATGCCCCTGAGGAAGGAAAATTCTGATGCAGTATACATTGTTACATCGGGGGAATTTATGTCAATTTATGCTGCAAACAATATATTAAGAGGTTTATCAAACTATGGAGAAAAGGATCGACGTTGTGGTGGTATCATTTATAATTCTCGAGGTCTTATGGAGGAGGATAAACGGATACAGAGATTTTCAGATGCAGTTGAATTGCCTGTAATTGTAAAAATACCAAGGGATGAACTCTTTGCCAAGGCAGAAAAGTTAGGCAGATGCCTTGGGGAAGATTCACCTGAATCAGAAACAGCACAAATTTTAACTACACTAGGAAGAAAGATTTTAACCCAAACCGAATATTATCATGCAAAGCCAATGGAAGATGAAGAATTGGAAAGGGTAGTACTTGGGTTATGAGGGGGAAGGCATAATGAATTATAATACTATGGAAATGATCAAATATAAAGATTGTCCAGGTAAAGAAATGGCCTCTATGCCTATTCTGATCTTCAAAAGAAAGGAGGTTCTTCTAGTTGGTGTAGGAAGTGGGACTTGCCTAAGGGGGATATATTTTACAGTATTAAGTAACAATGCTACAGATCGTTTTTTACCCATTGTAATACAGGAGACGGAGTATGTCATGGGGATTAGCTCTAGTAGGTATGATTATATGAAAAGGAAGATTGAGAAAAGTGGCTTTAAGAATATTGTTATTTATATTTCATGTATGGACGTGCTAACAAATGAAGATTATTTCCCTTTAAAAGAGGAGTTGGAGAAGGATCCTAACAAGAGGGTTATTGTAGTTTCTAGAGGCCCCTTAGTAAGAAATATTTCTAAATCTAGAGAGGCTCTCATTGAATTTTTAGAATCTACACCAGCTAATTATCCAACCGAGACAAGGCCTAGAATGGGTTATCTCCCACCATTGGCAACAGAAAACATACAGATTGCAAGCTTAGAGTTTGTAAAGAGAGGTCATACAATATTTGTATCTCCAGGAGGCTGCGGTAAAACTTTACTTAATCATGAATGTATTGACAAGAATCAAGAAGGGTATTATACACGTTTTAGCCATCTAGATGCTATTTTTGGTTTGGAAGCTCCACTAAGAGGTAAAATAGGAGAAGTTTTGGATGAAATTCAGGAAGAACCCTTATATTTGATTACTTCGCCAATTCCACAATATATAGGTATGGATGGAAAATCTATTGCTGATGAAAGAGAGAATATCATATATTTTGGAGGTTCAGGAGACTTGGCCGGACCATTAGGAACTTGGATACTACTTAATAAACTAACACAAGATCCACAAAGTTATATTAAAAACTCAAAAATTAAAAGAACTTTGGTTTTTGGTTGGAATTCTATGAATTTACCAGAAAAAGATATTGTAATAGAGCGTTTGAAGAATATGTGTAAAGACAGAAGTTTCATTTTTTATACTCCGAAGAGCAGAGAAATTACAGAAGTATCCGATATATGGTGTGTCTCTTCAGAGGGATATCAAGGTGCTACTACTTTATCAGAAAAATTAAATATTCCACTTGTATTTGGCTTCCCTTTATCAAAATCTCAATACAGAATTATATCAGATAATTTTGGTAAGGACAAAATAATGTTTGATAAGGTTAAGTTTCCAGAGGATTTATCAGATAGAAGTTTCGGTATCATTGGTGATCCCATGATGAGTCTTTCAATATCACAAGATTTATATGAGAGATTTGGTATGATGAGTAAAATTTATATTTATGATCCTGAATATAGATTGCAAAAGTTTTATGAAAAAATATTTTTAAATATTAAAATCCACAGCATCACTACAGAAGATGAACTAGCCGGTATTGCACAAAACCATAAGTATTGGATTGGAGATCCGATTTTTAAATCCATACTAGACTTTGCTCAAAAAGATGTAGATTTTTTATCGGCACCGTATCCTTTAATTAGTGGTAGGTTTTATAAAGAAGAAAAAATGTTTAACTGGCAATTTGAGTGGGAGGAAAAATGGTTGGATTCCTAAGAAACAAAAAACAAATCAGTGTTTTCCAAATTTGAATAATATTGTTACAATTTGGGTTGATTTTTAAATTCTGCTAATATATACTAAAATCTTTAGAACATATGCTTTATAGCGTATTTGCTATACTCCTTAGGAATGATGGCTTCAAGAATTGATTTGTTGATAAAGAATATATTTGTAGTATAAAGGGGACATATTGCCCCCTTTCTTTACCTATAATAAAACTAGGTTTATTGAGATTTTTGTTGATAGACTAGTCTATCCTTGAATTCTTGAACCTTTCCTTCATTCCAATTTTGTACAGGGCGATAGTAACCTGTTATCCTACTATAGACTTCAGTTGGTTTCCCACAAAATGAACAAATAGACTGTTCGCCATTGAGATAGCCGTGTTCAGGGCAGACTGAGTAGGACGGTGATATTGTGAAATAAGGCAATTTATAGTTGTCAGCTATAGTGCGTACTAGACGTTCTGTATTTTTCCAACTAGGCATTTTCTCACCGAGAAATGCATGAAAAACAGTTCCTGAAGTATAAAGGGTTTGCAACTCGTCTTGAACATCTAATGCTTCGAAGATGTCGTCAGTATATCCTACAGGTAGATGTGTACTATTTGTATAATATGGAGTTGTCCCGTTCTTAGCTGCAGTAATGATACCCGGGAATTGTTCAGTGTCATGTTTTGCCAAGCGATAGGTGGTTGATTCTGCAGGAGTGGCTTCAAGATTAAAAAGGCACTCATATTGTTCCTGATACATTTGTAGTCTTTCTCTCATATGATTTAAAGTATCTTTAGCAAATTCTACACCTTTAGATTCTGTCAGATCACATTTTAGCCACTTGGAATTTAGACACGCTTCATTCATCCCGATTAATCCTATAGTTGAAAAATGATTTTCAAATGTACCAAGATATTTTTTTGTATATGGATAAAGTCCAGCTTCTAACAGTTTCTTAAGTACCTTTCTTTTTGTATCAAGTGATTTAGCAGCTAAATCCATTTGCTGATCTAGACGATTGTAAAACTCTTGTTCATTTTCAGATAGATAAGCAATTCGTGGTAAATTGATTGTTACGACACCAATTGACCCAGTGCTTTCTCCACTACCAAAGAATCCACCAGCTTTTTTTCTAAGTTCACGTAAATCAAGTCTTAGGCGACAACACATACTACGAACATCATTTGGTTCCATATCACTATTAATATAGTTTGAGAAATAAGGGGTACCGTATTTTGCAGTCATAGTAAATAACAGCTCGTTGTTTTCCGTTTCAGACCAGTCAAAATCCTTTGTTATTGAATATGTTGGAATAGGATATTGAAAACCTCTACCTTCAGCATCACCTTTAATCATAATATTAATAAATGCACGATTGATCATATCCATTTCAGCTTGGCAATCTCCATAACAAAAATCCATCTCCTCTCCACCAACGATGGCACGTTTGTCTGCCATATCACTAGGCACTGTCCAATCTAGAGTAATATTAGAAAATGGTGCTTGAGTTCCCCATCTACTCGGTGTATTTACACCATAAATGAAAGATTCAATACATTTTTCAACTTGTTCATAGCTTAGATTATCAACTTTTACAAATGGAGCCAAGTATGTATCAAATGAAGAAAAAGCTTGTGCACCTGCCCACTCATTTTGCATAATTCCAAGAAAATTCACCATTTGATTACATAGTGTTGCAAGATGCTTTGCGGGAGAGGAAGTTATTTTACCTGGGATTCCGCCTAAACCTTCTAATAACAATTGACCCAGAGACCAGCCTGCACAATATCCTGTCAGCATGGATAAATCATGGATGTGTAAATCACAATTTCTGTGAGCATCTGCAATTTCTTGATTATAAATTTCTGAAAGCCAATAATTCGCTGTAATTGCCCCAGAGTTACTTAAGATCAATCCCCCTACGGAGTATGTTACGGTAGAGTTTTCTTTAACACGCCAATCGTCTATTTTAACATAACTGTTTACTAGTTTTTTATAGTCTAAAACTGTGGATTTAATTTCACGTATGTTTTCATGTTTCTTTCGGTAAAGAATATAAGCACGTGCAATATTTGAATATCCTGCCTGAATCAGAACATGCTCCACACTATCTTGAATATCCTCAACGCCAATATAACCATTGTGTATTTTATTCGAAAAATCTGCGGTAACTTTTAGAGTCATAAAATCAATTACATCTTGAATGTACTCACATTTTTGAGCTTCAAAAGCTTTAATAATAGCATTAGAAATTTTTTCAAACTGAAAATCAACAATTGAACCATCTCTTTTTAGTACTTTATACATATTTTTCATCCCTTCTAAGTAATTTATAAGAAAATATTTAACTTAAGCCACGTACTCTGATGCCTGGAATTTTGTTGCGTGCATCGTCACATAATCTATTCATTTCTTGAGGATTATAGCCATGAAGCCTTGGACAGAGCTGGTCATTAGAATTTTGAAAACTTTGGAGATATAATCTTGCCTCGCCTAAATTCCAATTACTAAGATGTCTAATATCCTTAGTACTGTGAAATTCCCTGACCACTGTTGTTCTAAATTCATAGGATATAGAAGAATCTTGAAGTATCTGTATGCTTCGAGAAATAGTGTCAAGATTGATTCCAACAATACCACATGTTTCAGCATAACGATTAGGGGAGTTTTTAATATCCATAGCTACATAATCAAGGAGTTCCAATTTAAGTAAATACTCCAACCTATCTGGTAAATATCCATTTGTATCTAATTTAATTAAATATCCCATGTTTTTAATTGTTCTAATGAAATCTTCTAAACCATCTTGCAATAACGGCTCTCCGCCACTAATACATATTGCGTCAAGTATTCCCATTCTCTTTTCAAGGAATCTTAAAACTTCAGTATTATCAAAATTAGTTGCTAAATTTGCTTTAGCAAGGGCTAATTTACCATTGTGGCAAAAGGGGCATCGGAATTGACAACCAGGCGTAAAAATAGTACAGGCTAGATGATTAGGATAATCAAGTAAACTTAATTTTGTTATTCCTGCTATATTCATCAAATTCCCCCTCAAAAATAAAAAACCATGTCCCGTTTCAAAAGGGCATGGCACCACCAAAATATGGTCTACACCACCTCCTAGCAACGAAGAAGTTTAAAGTGTTAAGTAGTATTGGCAGGCATTCGGACTTACTAGCTCAGTAGTTTACCGTAGCGGCTCTGTGCAGGATTTCCACCTGACTTCCCCTGATTTCATACTATATATTGTGGTTATATTATAAGACAATAACAAGATATAGTCAATAGTTCTAAAGAATATATTTTTATTTTAATTATTTTTTCAAACTTTTTTAAGTGGTCTCCTACCTGTCCCTTTGTCCCTCCATTTAAAAAGATAATAGATAAGATGTTGGTTAATGTGAAGATATTAGATACACCTTAATATCACATATTACATAATATAATATGTGATATTTTTTATAATGGAGGTGTGGAGATGATTTATTATCAAGAAAACTTTCCTCAAAAACTCGATACATCAAAGATTATGATAGACCCATCGGATCCTACTACTATCCCTAAATTTGTGGATCCAATGCCAATACCAAAAGTAGTAAGGCCTACAGAAGAGTGTTATCATTCATATGATGAAGAATCATTTTACAAAATTCAAATGAGGGAGAGACAACACAGATTTCATAAGTACTTTCCTTTGACTACCTTTTTTGGATATAATGGAACCTACCCTGGTCCAACAATAGAGGTTCCTAAGGATGTCCATGTTAGAATTAAATGGGAGAACAAATTACCAAATAAACATATTCTTCCAATAGATCGTACTCTTCATGGAACGTCAGATACTCCTGATGTAAGAACAGTAGTTCATCTTCATGGAGCTAGAGTAGCAGCTGATAGTGATGGATATCCAGAAGCATGGTATTCAAGAGACAACAAATTTGTTGGGCAGAAATATACAAGAGAAGTTTATGAATATACTAATCATCAACCAGGGGCTACGCTATGGTATCACGATCATGCAATAGGAATTACTAGATTAAATGTATATGCAGGATTAGCAGGATTCTATATCATAAGAGATTTTTTGGAGGAAAGACTCAATCTTCCAAAGGATGAATATGAAATACCTATTCTGATTCAAGATAAGTCCTTTAATGAGGATGGTTCATTATTCTATCCTGATAATGCAACTCCGCCAGTTGATTTCCCTATTCCATCTACGCCTTCTTTTTTCTTTGGTAATACCATAGTTGTAAATGGAAGGATTTGGCCTTATCTTAGAGTAGAACCTCGTAAATATAGATTCAGAATATTAAATGGTTCAAATACACGTGCCTATGAATTAAAATTAAGCAATGACGGGATATTCCATCAGATTGGAACTGATTTAGGATTATTAGAACATCCTGTAGATATTAGATCTTTTATTCTAGAACCAGCTGAAAGAATAGATTTAATTATTGACTTTTCTAAATATGAAGGAGAAGAGATAATACTATTAAATGATGGTGCAGCCCCTCCTAGTCCTGGAACTGATCAGGTATTAAAATTTAAGGTAGATAAAAATTTAAAATCTTCAGACAGAAGTACCATACCTGACAATCTAATGCCGACACATAAAATTAACCCTGCCTTAGCTGCAAAAGAGAGAACTTTGGTACTAGGCGAAACTACAGATCATTATGGCAGAGCTATGCACTTATTAAATAATAAGATGTGGAGTGATCCAGCTACTGAAAGACCGAAAATAGATACTATTGAAATATGGCATATAGTAAATACCTTTGATTTTCCTCACCCTATTCATGTTCACTTAGTACACTTTGAGATATTAGGAAGGAAAGTATATACTGATGATGATTTCGATGAAGATGGAAACTATAAGTTTGATATTGATAGTTTAACTCCACCATTGAATTATGAAAAGGGACCTAAAGATGTAGTTAGGACAGAACCAGGCCAGGTAACATCAATTGTTATGCACTTTAAGGAGCACACTGGTGAGTACGTATGGCATTGCCATATACTTGAACATGAAGACTATGACATGATGAGACCACTTATTGTAGAAAAATAGAGTAGCTATTAAACTAACCCACCTAAATTAATGAAATTTCGTTAATTTAAATGGGTTTCAGAATAATTTGACTATACATATACATTATGCTAAAATGGTATAGAAATATAATTTAATAAAAATCTTAATGTAACCTTATTAAGAGTGATGGAGGGAATGGGCCCTATGATATCCGGCAACCTTGTTTTAAACAAAGGTGCTAAATCCCACAGGATGTCGTTAATTCTGGAAGATGAGGTGGTGAATGATTATTGCGCCTTTCCTTTTGGAAGGGCTTTTTATGTTGACCTAACCCGATTTGTTGAATGAATTTCTCAACAAATCGATGGTAGGTCATACGCAACAAACACCAAATCTATGCGAGCGATAGGGAGCAAATAGATTTGAGTTGTTTGACTGCGTAACCAGTTTAGTATTAAAGAAACATATAATAACTGAAAATTGATGATTGATAATACGCAACAAACACCAAAATATAGATAAAACTAGATAATAAACATAAATCAAATAGGAGGATATTAAATGAAAAAATGGTTATTTACTTCTGAGTCTGTAACAGAAGGTCATCCAGATAAGATCTGTGATGCTATATCAGATTCTATTCTAGATGCTATTTTAGAAAAGGATCCAGCTGCTAGAGTTGCTTGTGAGACAATGGTTTCCACTGGTTTAGTGATGGTAACAGGCGAAATTACAACAGACTGTTATGTTGATATACAAAAAATTGTAAGACAAACAGTGACTGATATTGGATATATCAGGGCTAAGTATGGCTTTGATGCAGAAACATGTGCTGTTTTAACAGCAATTAATGAGCAATCTCCTGATATAGCATTAGGAGTTAATAAGGCTTTAGAGAAAAAGGAAAATAGTGATGATGAGCTAGATTTAATAGGGGCGGGGGACCAAGGAATGATGTTTGGTTACGCATGTAATGAAACTGAGGAACTGATGCCATTGCCAATATCCTTAGCTCATAAACTTGCTAAAAGACTTGCAGATGTGAGAAAACAAGGCATTCTTACCTATCTAAGACCAGATGGCAAAACTCAGGTTACTATAGAGTATCATGATAATAAGCCTGTAAGAATTGAAAACATTGTAGTGTCTACACAACATAGCTCTGATGTGGACTTGGATCAAATTAGAAAAGATATTATCGAACATGTTATTAATGAAGTTGTGTCTCCAGATATGTTAGATGAAGATACAAAGTATTTTGTCAATCCTACGGGTAGATTTGTTATTGGTGGACCAATGGGTGACTCTGGATTAACAGGTAGAAAAATCATAGTTGATACTTATGGCGGCTATGCGAGACATGGTGGTGGAGCTTTTTCAGGTAAAGACGGTACTAAAGTAGATAGGTCAGCATCATATGCAGCAAGATATGTAGCTAAAAATATAGTTGCAGCAGGAATAGCTGATAAATGTGAAGTTGGATTAGCCTATGCTATAGGTGTTGCTAGACCATTATCCATATATGTAGATACTTTTGGAACAGGAAAAATTTCTGATAATGAGATTGAAGCATTAGTCCAAAAACACTTTGACCTAAGACCAGCAGCAATTATTCGTGACATGGATTTAAGAAAACCAATATATAGACAACTTTCTTCCTATGGACATTTTGGAAGACAAGATCTAAATGTAAATTGGGAAAAGACAGATAAAGCGGAAAGCTTAAAGAAAGACGCGGGGATATAGGTAAAGGGAATAGGTAACAGCTAGGGTAGACCTTTGGTCTCCCCTTATTTTGTATTAAGTGAAGAACTAAGAACTAAACAAAAAGACAGGTTAATTCTATAAAATTAATCTGTCTTTTTTGTTTTTGGATAGTAAAAAAGTCATCATAATTTTATATGTAAATTAAGAGGTATGAAGATATTAAGGAAAATACCAATTCCTATTACTTATTCCTCTTACCTATTAGCTAAAAAAGGGGGTGAAAAAATGGCTATAGTTAGTAAGAAAGAAAAAATGGCTTTAAAATTAGAATTAGATGCAGGTATCGTGGATGGCAAACAAAAAACAACATCTAAGACATTTAATAATGTAAAAGCAACTGCTTTAGATGACAATCTTCATCTAGCTGCAACTGAGTTAGCTGGACTTCAAAACAAACCATTATTGAATGTAAAAAAAGTAGAAGAAACAACATTAACAGAAGAGTAGAAAAAATAGCTAAGAACTAAAAACTAGTAGGTATAAAAGGATTAGATAAGATTTTATGTTTTAACTCTTAACTATTAGTTATTAGCTATTAGCTAAATAAGAAAGGTGGTGAAATATATGGATAAGACCAAATTAGAAATGGATTTTTTAGATACTGCGAACAAGGTGGCTAGAATTAGTCTAGATGATCCTAAAACAGATTTGTTGCCAAGTGAAATACAGGCTGCAATGGAAAGTGTAATTACTCAAAATGTATTTGCATCAAAGGAAGGTGATTTTATCGCTGTCAGTGGAGCTAGGGTAATAACTACTAATATCAATGAACTTGACTTTGAATAGAGAAAGGGCCGAAAGGCCCTTTAAATGTATAAACGAAAAATGATAAAAATACACACTCACTGTTTCATTGTGCATTGTGAATTAACATGGAGGTGAAATTATGGAACAATTCATGGAACAATTGTTTTCCACTATTGCAAACCTAGGCTTTCCAATAGTAATATCTGTTTACTTGTTGGTTAGAATAGAAGGTAAGCTTGATGAACTAACAATTAGTATTAATGAATTGTCTAAAGTAATATCAGCTATTAAATAAGGATTAGATGATTTCATAAAGGCCTTTTTTATTATAGGAAAACTATATAAGAGAGGCTTTTATAATTGTCAATTAATCAATAATAGTAATAGATAATAAAATTTGATACAATAATTGTATTGGAGGTTTTTTTAGTGGTTATTGAAGGAATAGTAGAAGAAATCATTTTTAGAAATGAAACAAATGGATATACTGTTGGTAGGTTAAACACATCTGATGGTGACATAACTATAGTTGGTTATGCTCCTTTTATTAATATTGAGGAAAATGTATCTTTAGAAGGAGACCTTATATTTCATGATAAATATGGTGAGCAGTTTAGCTTTACTTCCATAAAAACGGTATTACCATCTACACTTAAAGGAATAGAAAACTATCTATCATCTGGATTAATTCCAAGTATAGGTCCTAAAACTGCTAAAAAAATTGTTGATAGATTCGGTTTAGATTCCCTCGATATTATCCAGTATAATCCAGAGAGACTAAAAGAAGTAGAAGGTATTGGAGATAAGAAACTTAAGAGAATTGTTGAAGCATATGACGAACAAAGGGAAATAAGAGATATTATGGTATATCTACAACAATATGATATATCTATTAATAATGGAATAAAGATATATAAAAAGTACGGAACAGAGACCATAAAAGTAGTAAGTGAGAATCCATATAGGCTATCTGAAGATGTTCATGGGATTGGTTTTAAAACAGCAGATAATATCGCAAAAAAAATGGGTGTTAATCCTGACTCTCCTTATAGAATAGAAGCAGGATTAAAATTTGTAATGATGGAATGTGCATCAGAGGGACATTGTTATCTACCAAAGGAGGAACTTATAAATAAGACTTCAAAATTGTTGGATGCTGATGTAGAGAAACTAGAAGATGGAGTCAGAGAGCTGGCATTAAAAAATAACTTCTATTTAATAAACAAGGATAATCAAATTGATGTATACTATGCCCCATATCATTTAGCAGAAAATAATGTAGCGAGAAAAGTGGTAGACCTAGCAGGTGTAGATTTTGATGAATTAGACATTGACATAGATAAGGAAATAGAAAACATAGAAATAGAAAGCAATATTACTTTTGCAGACAAGCAAAAGCTTGCAATTAAGGAATCACTTGAAAATGGCATGATGGTCATAACAGGTGGACCTGGAACAGGGAAAACAACCATTATCAATGCCATAATAACAATTTGTGATAATTTGAGTCTTGAAGTTGTATTAGCAGCACCGACAGGAAGAGCAGCAAAAAGAATGAGTGAAACAACAGGAAAAGAGGCAAAGACCATCCATAGACTTCTGGAGATGTCTTTTATTGAAGAAGAATTAGGCTTTACTAGGGATGAAGAAAGCCCAATAGAAGCTGATCTTGTTATTATTGATGAGGCTTCAATGATAGATATTCTTTTGATGAATAATTTATTGAAAGCTATAAATCCTGGTACTAGATTGATACTAGTAGGAGATGTAGACCAGCTACCATCAGTAGGACCAGGTAATGTTTTAAAGGATATAATAAGTTCTGGGTCTATAAAAGTTGTTGTATTAGATGAAATATTTAGACAAGCAGAAGAAAGTATGATTATTGTAAATGCCCATAGAATAAACAAAGGACTAGGTCCTATATTAAATGAAAAAAACAAGGATTTTTTCTTTATATCACAAAACAATTCAAATTTTATACTACAGACACTAATGGACTTGATTAAGACTAGACTACCTCAATTCTATGGATTTGATTCCCAAAAAGACATCCAAATACTTACTCCTATGAAAAAAGGAGAACTTGGAATTATCTCCCTTAATAAAGAGATTCAGCAAATATTAAATCCTAAATCTAAAGGAAGAAATGAAAAACAAGTAGGGAGCGAAATCTTTAGGGTCGGGGATAAGGTAATGCAAATTAAAAATAATTATAAGTTAGAATGGAAGATACTCCATAGTGGGATAGAAATAGATAAGGGTGAAGGCGTCTTTAACGGTGATATTGGATATATAATTGATATAGATAATGAAGAAGGAATACTAAAAGTTATATTTGATGAGGAAAAAGAAGTAGAATATGATTTTAAACAATTAGATGAATTAAGATTAGCCTATGCGACTACAGTTCATAAATCACAAGGAAGTGAGTTTCCTGTGGTTATCATGCCTATTTCTTCAGGTCCACCCATGCTTTTAACACGAAATCTACTATACACTGCAATTACACGGGCTAGAAGCTTAGTAGTTTTAGTTGGAGAAGAAAGATATATGTATATGATGATAAAAAATAATTTAATTGCAAAACGATATTCCTCTTTAGACAGAAAGATTAAGGAATATTTAAACCTATTCTTAGACTAAGAGGTGTAATTATGAGTATTAAAAGCCTATTATTTCCAACAAGACAACTATGTTATCTTTGTAAAGAAAAAACCCCCTATTTAAAATCATTTACATGTACACAATGTTATGAAAAGCTTGATTTCGTCTATAAAGAAGTGGAAATTGACTCTTTATATATAGATAGGGTGTTTTATGCTCTGACCTATAATCGATATTTGAGAGAACTAATGCATGATTTTAAGTTTAATAGAAAGAGTTATTTGTATAAGCCTTTCTCAAAATTCATCATTAGTATGATTAAGGAAAAGGGCATAGAAGGGATTGATTTAATAATGTTTATACCAATACATAGAAGAAAAGAAGCTATTAGAGGCTATAATCAATCTGAGCTTTTGGCAACTTATATTTCTAAAGAACTTAATATACCTATATCAAGGGGAAATTTAATCAAGAAAAAATGGACAAGAGAGCAAAACACACTTGATAGAATACAAAGGCTTAATAATTTAAGAGAGTCTTTTTCTATTAAGAAGCCAGAAGAAATAACAGGAAAAAGGATATTGTTAATAGATGATATATTAACAACTGGTGCCACATTTAATGAGTGTTCAAAAACCTTAAATAAAAATGGTGCTAAGGCTATTACTGCTTTAGCCTTGACATCAAGTAAGACAATTTAAGAAGGTTTATTAAGTGTTTTTACGATAATACTCCTTTTACTATCAACTTTATAATTGTTTTTTCTGAAATATTCAAGAGTAGCGTTGAATTCACCGCCAAGAACTATTATTATGCTGGAAATGTATAGCCAGATTAAAAGGACAATTAAGCCTCCTAAACTACCATAAGTTGTTGAAAACTTGTTTGAATTGGTGACATAGATAGAAAAGATATTAGATGTTAAAATCCAACCAAATGTAGTAAATAATCCGCCAGGGATTGCTCTGCGAAGCTTGACTCTCTTTCTATGAACTAGGCATGGGCTATACTTATACAATAATGCAAAGATAATAATCATAAAGACTACTGGAATTATTAATCTTGTTTTGCTCCATATATCTACAAATATATGAGCTATACCAAGAAAATTAAAGAGCTCTTTACCAATAAACTCACCTAGAACTAATGTAATAAAAACTAATAATAGCAATAAATTCAAAGCAATAGTAAAAACAATGGATATAGCCTTGAGCTTAAAATATGATCTTGTTTCTTCATAATCATAGGCCCTATTTATAGCCTTAACAACTGGTGTCACTCCTGCAGAAGCAGTCCATATACCAGCTATAGCTGCAATAGAAAGAAGCCCCTTGCTACTATCTATAGCTAAGTCTTTTATGAAATTGCTTATGATATTTTGCACATCAAGTGGCAGATATTGTATAAAGCTATATAATATATCCATCCTAACAATAGACACAAAGCTTAATATATTTAGAAATACAATTAAAAATGGGAATAAGGAAAGAAATAAAAAATATGAAAGCTGAGCACTAATAGCAAAGACATTATTACTCTTAATCCTATAGAGAAAATTATCTATGAATATAATGAATTTATGTTTTAGCAATTTTTTTAACAAGTTTTTCATTATATACCACCTTTTTAAATTCACAATGCACAATTCACAATTCACAATTATTTGGGTTTAGCCTTCGAAGATCAAACCCGAGATTCCTCGTTTCACTCCCAATGACAGCTTCGCTGACTGGCGACCAGAGGCCGCCCTTGTGTATTGCTACTTTAAGTATTTATCAAACCAAGTGGTTATTTCCTCCAACCTTTTGATTCTGTTCTTTGGTTTTCCTAATCTAGAAAGATCATGATTCTCTCCTTTAAAGGCTACTAGTCTGGAATCAACCCCATGGTATTTTAAGGCAGTAAACATTTGTAATCCTTCTGAGATGGGACACCTATAATCCTCTTCAGAGTGTATAAACAATGTAGGGGTAGTTACATTGTCTGCATACTTAAGAGGTGAATGGAACCATAGTTTTTCGAAATTAACCCATGGATTGCTTGATATTTGGTCATTAGTAAAGAAATATCCTATATCACTCATTCCAAAAAAAGAAATCCAATTTGAAATGCTTCTTTGAGAAACTGCAGCCTTAAATCTTGAAGTATGACCAATAATCCAGTTTGTTAAGAAACCACCGTAGGAACCGCCAGTTACCCCAAGTAGATTTTTATCTATAGCTGGGTAGTTTTTCAAAACCAAATCAGTAAAATTCATTATGTCCTCATAGTCAATTGTGCCATATTTTCCTCTTATATCAGCAAATTCATCACCATATCCATCGCTTCCTCTAGGATTACAATAGAATACAAAATAACCATTATTAGACCAACACTGCATTTCGTGAGAGAATATTTCACCATAGGCAGTTTTTGGGCCACCGTGGATATTTAGAATAGCAGGATATTTTTTTCCCTCTACAAAATCAACTGGTTTTAAAACCCAACCCTCTAATAGACTTCCATTATCTAAAGGTAGAAATTTTTTTTCAGGCTTAGATATTTTCTTCTTTTTATGTATCCAAGTATTAAAATTAGTCAATTGAAATTCTTGCCTATTTAGTTCATATATTTCTTGAAGCTTCAGCCCTCTCATACCTATAAAGTATAGTTTACCATCTGAGATGTCAAAATCATCAACAGTACCCTTAGGAGCAGTTAATCTTTTTGTATTTCCATGAATGTCTATTTTATATATAAATGAGTTTGATTTTTCTGTACTTATGTAATATAGAAAGTCATTATCAATTTTTATATCCCTTGTTTCACCATATGTACAATCACTTACAATGGAGTTCCAGAAGGAATAATCAGAATTTGAAATCTTCTTTGGAAAACTACCGGTAAAGTCTGTAATATAAATATTTGAATTTTCATTAAGTCCATGTGATTTCATATTATTTCCTATAAATAAGACTTTATCCTCCAAAAACTCACAATAGCTATAATCGAATTCTCTAAAGGGGGAGATTTTCTCGTATTTGTTTTCTTTTATATCATAAATATTTAAACTAGTCTTTGTGCTCATTTTATCTATATAGGAAGATGTAATAAATACAATATAACTTTTGTCTTTGTTTAATGCATAATGATTAATATTTGAGAATAGATCTGTAATCCTACTTAGTTTTTCGGTACTTACATTATATAAGTATAAAATACTCCTTCTTTTATTATTATAACCTTCTCCATTAGACCAAAAAGGTATTTCATCTAGTATCTGAAAACTCTTGTCTTTATCTGTTTCCTTTAGCTCCATATCATTGTTTGTTTCAAAAAGGTCTTCAAATTCTTTATGGCCTGGATTTATTATAGCTGTCATAAGATAGTTATCATCATCAATTTTCTTGATATCATTAACATTTAGGGGTATTTCAAAGGCTTTTTCTACTTCTCCACTATCTAGGCATATTTGATAATAGCTAGTGAAAATCTCTCCTCTTTTCTTTCTTTCTTTATCCTTTTCATCCTTTATTGAAGGAAATAATATGGATTTATCTGTTTTCCAGAGATATGATTTTCCCTGGTCTAAACTAGTAATATTTTGAATTTGCTTATCACTATTTATTAGATGAATACTAGATAAATAGCAGTTTTTATCAGTATCCATCTGATGAACGATAAAGGCACACTTTTCTCCATTAGGAGAAAAGTTCATATTTGATAAATATTTATAATTAATAAAGTCATTTATTTTAAGGTTTTCCATATTGTTCCCTCTCTACAATTTTTCCCCTATAATTGTTAAGGTATATAATTGAACTCTTATTATCTTTAAATTCCTTATTATAATAATATATTAGTACGAACATTCCTAGTTTACTTATTTCCCAAGTATAAATAGGTAGATAAGTGGTTTTTGTTAAGCCAAGAATCTTAAAGTACTCATGTATTTGATATGCTTCCTTAGGAGATCCTCGATATTCATAAATGAGGTCTTTAAGATCATTGGTCTTACCATTTTTTAAATCCTTTATGAACTCCATTATTCGTTCTTTAGCATTCATTTTCTCTATATGCTTCCATACACAATTTAAAATAACCGAAAACTTTTTTTCATCCTTTAAGTTAAGGAAATTTATCCCGTTTTTATTTAATATAATAATGTCTTCTTTTATTGATATTAAATTCAAAGCTAAGCTTAATTCATAAAAGAAATCAAGTAGAGCCAATTCTCTTTGCCCAGGATTTAGACTATCAATTATTTCGTCATCATTAAAGAGGAAACAAAGCTCTGGTAAGAATTTCTTTTTAATTTTTTTCTTTACTGGGGTGACTTCAATTCTATTATCAGTCAAATAAACTAAGAATTTGTCTAAGTTTAATAATAACAATATTGAAGTATCATTTAATATATCTTCAATATCATTTACTAAATTTCTATCTATAGAAAAAAGTGTGTCTGTAAAGTTCAACTTATCCATAAGTTTAAATCTATTATTGCTAATACTTCTAATTTCCTGGTATTTTTCTTCAAAGTCACTATCTATCTTGCTCAAAAAATGAATATAGTTTTTGAAGGTGCTAATATAAGAATTTAAAGATTCTGTTGAATAAATAAATCCTTCCCTTATTGCTAATTCAAAAAATACTTTAAGATCTAAATCCTTAAGATCATATAAGGTAAGACCATCCTCCGCTAGATAATAATCATAGAATTCTAGTAGATTAGCTATATGTTCCTTAATCTCATGGGCATTAGACTTATTCGCTAAATAGCTTTCAAAGTCATTTAGTTCATCATAAAGATATAAGTTCAAATCATCGTCTAGTTCAAGAACGCTTAATATACAATTATTATATATTTTTATAATTTCAATAGAGTGCTTCTTAATATAATCCTTAATTATTAAAGTAGATTCTTCTTTTCGTTTGTAATTAAAATCATACAGGTATTGTTCAATAAATATATCTTTTGCAGATTTGGGCAAGAAACTTATGTCTCCAACAATAGAACATTTATCAAAAAACTTACCTATCCTTGCAAAAACTATATCTCCTTCATTGAAATACTCCTTCATTAGTTTTTCATATAGTGCAAATTTCTTATTCTGTAACAAGTCATGGACCAATATATAATCGTCATCAATATTTAATACTTCAAATAATGATATAAAGGAGTTTTTCTTATATAAAAGAAATTCACGTTCTAAAGTGCTTATGTTTTTAGGCTTAGAATCAATAAATTTTTCTATAAATGTTTTTCCATCATCGTGTATATAATCTATACTTAGCCAAGAATTTAGGATTAATTTATTTCCATTATCCATTAAAAAAGGAAAATCTGATTTAAGATTATCTAATATATTATCTATTTCATATTCATCAATTATAAAATCGAAAACCTTATTTGTCGTATCTAAATCTAATTTGTGTATTAATTCATAGTCTAATTTTTGCATTTTACCCTCCAAGTGAGAACTTTCTTAATATATATTTAATTAAGTTGGTAAAGCCTATTATAATTATATTACAAGTGTTACTAGCTTTCCATTAAAACATATAAAACTTAAAGATTAGTTCCAATAAACATGAAACTAATCTTTAAGTAGGTCTCGAATTTTAGTTAAATTATTGAGTGTTCTTTTGAGATGATAGTTATAAACAATGTCTTGCTCTGTTTTTACTCTTGTATTAGGAATATAATCCTTTGAGTATAGATTCCTAAATAATACTATGTTTTCTTCATTTAATACAGGTTTCATATCTAGTATTAGCATAGTTTGTATATCTGTAGAAATCTCTTCAACCATTTTGATAATAGCATTTGAACTGGTAGTTATTCTTTTCTTCGAAAAATTATAATATACTTCTTGCTTATATAAATCAAAACTTTCTTCTAATTTGTTTAAGTCACTTGTAAATTCTTCAAATTCAATTTCTTTATTAGTACTAATAAGATTATAAACTAAAGACTTACATTTTTTATAAATATCATTCTTCTGTTCTATAAACTCTTTTCTAATATCTGGTGCAGCTATAAAGTAGTTTATTAATGTTGCTACAGCTATACCTACAAAGGTAGATAGAAGTCTGTAAGTAGAATATGGAATCCTTTCTCCAGAATCACTAAGGAAAACAGATAGATAAACATAACAGGCAAGTTGAAGTGAGTTTTTCCATCCAAAATAATTGTTGATAAATATTGTTAGAATAATACCTATGCTAAGAGAGATATAATTCTGAGGTAGTAATGTTGAAAAAACAATCCCCACAACAACACCTACGAAAGTACCTAACATCCTAATTTTACCAGATATAAAAGATTCTGATACTGAACTTTGCATAGAGCTAATAGCACCAATTCCAGCAAAAAGAGGGCTTTGTAGATTTAATAAATCAACTATTAACATACTTAGGCCAACAGCTATACCAGTTTTGATTGTTCGTAATCCGATTTTATGTTTCCAGTTTTTGAACATGATACTTCCTCTCTAATTTTGTATAGTTTTGTGTATTATTACTTCATATATATATTAATAATTATATACTTATACACTATTAAAAACAAATATTTTAATATATTCACATATAATTTACGATGATTTGAAGTTTTCCACAGACTTGCCCACATTATCCACAGGTATAAATAAACTTATTATTCACAAGTTGTTAATAAATATAATTAGGAAGGGTATAACTTTATGAATATTTTGTTATTAATGAGTTAAATTTTGGGTATTATAATATTAAATAGTATAAGTATCAGACTTATATGAGAGGAGTTGGGTTTATGAAATTAAATTTTGCTGGAAAAAATATGGAGGTAACAAAGGCATTAAGGGATGTAACCGAAAAGAAGTTTAGCAAGCTAGACAAGTTTTTCCAAAAAGACGTTGAAGGTAATGTTACATTCAGTACAGAAAAGAATAGGAAGATAATTGAGGTAACCATAAACCTACCTGGTACAATTCTTCGCGCTGAGGAATCAAGCGATGATATGTATGCATCAATCGATAAAACGGTTGATATATTGGAAAGACAAGTAAGGAAGTATAAGACTAAATTGCAAAAAAGATATCAAAACAACAATCAAACAATTAGATTTGAAAATGTAGTACCACTAACTAACGGAGATGATGCAGGGGAAAAACCAAAATTAGTGAAGAGAAAGAAGTTTAATTTGAAACCTATGATGACAGAAGAGGCTATATTACAAATGGAATTATTGAGACACAATTTTTTTGTATATACAGATGCTGAAACATCAGATTTTGCTGTGGTTTATAAGAGAAAAGATGGCAATTATGGCTTGATTCAACCAGAGGATTAATATATAATAAATCTATATAAAGTATATACAAGTGCAGGGTTAAAATCCTGCACTTTTTAATGCACTAAGAACTTTTTTATGCACTAAAAAGCCACTATTGTATTCTTATTATAATAAGTGATAGAATAAATATGAGTTTGTTTGAAAGGATGGTTTAGATGGGGTTATTTGATAAAATTTTTGGTTCATATAGCGATAGAGAACTAAAAAAGATTGCACCGCTAGTTAACAAAATACTTGATTTAGATAAAGAGATGGCGGGTTTAAGTGAAGACCAGCTAAAGAGTAAGACAAAAGAATTTAAGAATAGATATGAAAATGGTGAAACATTAGATAGTCTGTTGCCAGAAGCATTTGCAGTAGTAAGGGAAGCCTCATACAGAGTATTAGATATGAAGCACTTTCCAGTTCAGATTTATGGTGGAATTATACTTCACCACGGACGAATTGCAGAAATGAAAACAGGAGAAGGAAAAACTTTAGTTTCAACATTACCTGCATATCTCAATGCACTAACAGGCAAAGGTGTCCACATTGTAACGGTAAATGACTATTTAGCTAAACGTGATAAGCAATGGATGGGAAAAGTATATGAGTACTTAGGACTGACTGTTGGATGCATAGTACATGGGATATCAAATGAGGAAAGAAAAGAAGCATACAATAGTGATATTACTTATGGTACCAATAATGAATTTGGATTTGATTATTTAAGGGACAATATGGTAATTTACAAAGAAGAAATGGTTCAAAGGCATCTGTATTATGCTATAGTTGATGAGGTTGACAGTATACTAGTAGATGAAGCGAGGACTCCATTGATTATTTCTGGAGCTGGGGATAAGTCTACAAAACTTTATGAGATTGCTAGTAATTTTGTTAAAAATTTAAGCAGTAGAATTTTAGACCCTGAAGAAGGTGAGAAAAAGCTAGATCCTTTTGATAGAGAGATAAAAGAAGAAACGGTTGATTTTCTTATAGATGAAAAGAAGCGGGCAGTATCTTTAACTGAAAATGGTATGGCTAAGGCAGAAAGCTTTTTTAATATTGAAAACTTATCAGATCCATCTAATATGGAAATTGCACATCATATTAATAATGCCTTGAAAGCTAAAGCAATTATGAAAAGGGATATAGATTATGTAGTAAAAGATGGAGAAGTTGTAATTGTAGATGAGTTTACAGGTAGGCTAATGTTTGGTAGAAGGTATAGCGATGGGCTACATCAAGCAATAGAAGCTAAAGAAAATTTAAATGTAAGAAGCGAATCAAAGACCCTGGCAACAATAACATTTCAAAACTATTTTAGGATGTATGAAAAGCTAGCTGGGATGACAGGAACTGCAAAAACAGAAGAAAATGAGTTTAGAGAAATATACAATATGGATGTAGTTGAAATACCTACAAATAAGCCAGTTATAAGAAAGGACTTAGCTGATAGCGTATATAAAAATGAGCAAGCTAAGTTTAGAGCTGTTGTAAAAGAAATAGAAGAAAGACATAAAACTGGTCAACCCATACTAGTAGGTACCATTACAATAGAAAAATCTGAAGAGCTATCTAAACTATTAAAAAAAGAAGGAATCCCTCATGAAGTTCTTAACGCTAAACAACATGAGAGAGAAGCAGATATAGTAGCCCAAGCTGGTAGGTTTGGTGCAGTTACTATAGCCACAAATATGGCTGGTAGAGGAACGGATATAGTTTTAGGTGGTAATCCAGAACATTTGGCAAAACAAGAGATGATAAAAAAAGGCTATAGTGATGAAATACTAGCACTCGTAGATAGCTTTTTTGATACAAATAGTGAGGAAGTTGTTGAGGCAAGAAGGGTATATAACTCTTTAATAGATAAGTATAAGCAGGAAACAGATCTTGAACATGATAAGGTGGTTGCAGCAGGTGGGCTTCATATTATAGGTACGGAAAGACATGAGTCTAGACGTATTGATAATCAGCTAAGAGGTAGGGCTGGTAGACAAGGAGACCCTGGTAGTTCCAGATTCTATATTTCATTAGAAGATGACCTAATGAGGTTATTTGGTGGAGAAAGGGTTCAATCTTTAGTAGAAACTTTGGATATGCCTGAGGATGAACCACTAGAGCATTCTTTACTTACAAAGACCATTGAAAATGCTCAAAAGAAAGTCGAAGGAAATAACTTTGCAATTAGAAAACATGTCTTAAAATATGATGATGTAATGAATAAACAAAGAGAAGTAATCTATAGCCAAAGAAGGATGGTACTCCAAGGGGAGAATCTAAGAAATCAAATCATAGAAATGGCTAAAGAACTAGTTGAAAGCAACGTGAACTTCTATACAGCACAATCTAAAAACATTGAAGATTGGGATGTAGAGGCTTTAGAAAAGTATTTAGAAAAGCAATTTGGATTAAATAAAGATGTGTTTTCATCAGTTGAAAAGAATTCTCTTACTAAAGAAAAATTAATAGACTTGATAAATGAAAAAATTGAAGAGAAATATGCACTTAAAGAAAAAGAGTTTGGTGCTGATAATTTTAGAGAAATTGAGAGGATCATTCTATTACAAGTAGTAGATAGAAAATGGATGGATCATATCGATGCTATGGACCAATTAAGGCAAGGTATTGGACTTAGAGCGTATGGTCAACAGGACCCAGTAATAGCATATCAAAAAGAAGGATTTGATATGTTTGAAGAAATGAGTCAAGATATTTGGGAAGATACAGTTGGATTTTTATTCCATGTTGAATCCCCAGAGAAGATTCAAAGAAAGAGAGTAGCAGAGCCATTAGCTACAAATATGGACAATAATTCAAATTCTTCCGCAAACAAAACCGTAATCAATAAAGAAAAAAAGGTTGGAAGAAATGAGCCTTGTCCTTGCGGTAGTGGGAAGAAATATAAGAAATGCTGTGGCGCGGATAAGTAGAAATCCATTCTATTATCATAAGCCTTTGGTCGCCAGTCAGCAAGCTTTCATTCGAGTGAAACGAGGAATCTTGGGTTTGGTCTTCGAAGGCTAGACCCAAATAATTGTAAACTGTGAATTGTGAATTGTGAATTGAAAAAGGTGGTGTATTATATGGAAGATATTTATTTAGTAAAAAATAGGCTTAGTGAAATAAAAACCATGGTTGAAGAATTAGGTGTTTCACTTTGACCTTTCTGGACTTAAGGACAAAGTAACTGATTTGGAGCAATCCACATATCATGAAGACTTCTGGAAGGACCCAGAAAAGGCACAAAAAATAATGCAAGAAATAAAGAATAGTAATAGCAAAATTAAGGAATATGAAGATTTAATAAGTGAAATAGAGGATTTGGAAACTATTATTGAACTAGTTATGGAAGAAGAATCCTATGATGAGTATAAAGAAATAAATAAATATATGCAAAAAATTGAAGAAATATCTGAGAAATTCAAACTATCTGCCTTGTTGAAGGGAGAATTTGACCATAACAATGCTATACTCTCAATCCATTCAGGTGCAGGTGGTTTAGAAGCTCAAGATTGGGCTGAAATGCTCCTTAGGATGTATAAAAGATGGGCAGAATCAAAGGAGTTTTTGGTTGAAACACTAGACCTGTTATCTGATACAGAAGGTGGAATAAAATCTGTAACTTTATTGATTAAAGGCTTTAATGCTTATGGCTATTTAAAATCAGAAAAGGGAGTCCATAGGCTAGTTAGGATCTCACCATTTGATTCAGCAGGAAAAAGACATACTTCTTTTGCAAGTATAGATGTAATACCAGAAGTTAATGATGAAATAAATGTTGAAATAAATGAAAAAGACTTAAAGATAGATAGCTATAGATCAACTGGTGCTGGTGGCCAACATGTTAATACGACAGATTCAGCAATTAGGATAACACATATACCTACTGGGATTACTGTTCAATGTCAATCAGAAAGATCCCAGCATATGAATAAGGCAACAGCTCTGAATATGTTAAAGTCTAAACTTATACAGCTAAAAGAAGAGGAAAAGAAGGAAAAGATTGAAGACTTACAAGGCAACTATTCGCAAATTGGATGGGGTTCCCAAATAAGATCATATGTATTTCACCCATATAGTATGGTTAAAGATCATAGAACCAATATTGAAATAGGTGATGTCTACAGGGTAATGGATGGGGACTTAGACATTTTTATAAATGAGTATTTAAAAAACCAAGCCCTATTATAGGGCTTTATTTAATGTCTAATCTTTTATCTATTATTACTTGAAATTGTATGTAAATTATATTAATTTACAGTAGTAGAAAAAAATGGTATTATCTAAATACTAATTAAAGGAAGGTTGATTAAATGGACATAATCAAAGTGCTTGTTGACGAGTTTAAATTAAAAGCGAAACATATTGAGAACCTAATAAAACTATTAGATGAGGGCAATACTATACCATTTATAGCCAGATACAGGAAAGAACAAACAGGCGAAATGCAAGACACAGTAATTCGTCAGATTTCTAATAGGTTAAATTATTTAAGGAATCTTGAGGATAGAAAAAATGAAGTAATTAGATTAATAGATGAGCAGGGGAAACTTACATCCGAGTTAAAGGAAGACATATTGATATCTGACACCCTTCAAAGGGTCGATGATTTATATAGACCATTTAGACAAAAGAGAAGAACTAGGGCAACAATCGCAAAAGAAAAGGGTTTAGAAGCTTTAGCCCAGGTAATAATGAAACAAGAAATATCTGAAGAAGACTTTAGATTGTGTATAAATACATATATTGATGAAGAAAAAGGTGTCTTAACGGAAGATGATGCACTTGCAGGGGCAATGGATATAATTGCGGAAATAGTTTCTGATGATGCAGATATCAGAAGTATTATAAAGAAAATTGCTCAGGATACAGGTGTTATAGTTTCCCAAGCTGTAAATAAAGAGGAAAACACTGTATATGATATGTATTATGATTATAAGGAAACAGTAAAATCAATTGCAAACCACAGAGTATTAGCAATAAATAGGGGAGAAAAAGAAAAGAAGCTAAAGATAGGCCTCCATTTAGATGAAGACAAAATTCTAAATATCTTAATGGATAATTATATTATAGATAATTTAAGTACAACAAGCACCTATCTTAAGGATGCAATTATAGACGGTTACAAAAGGTTGTTATTTCCATCAATAGAAAGAGAAGTTAGAAACAATTTAACAGAAAAGGCAGAAAATGATGCTATCGACGTATTTTCTATGAATTTAAAACCATTACTTATGCAAGCTCCTATAAAGGGAAAAGTTGTCATGGGGATTGACCCAGGTTTTAGGACAGGATGCAAGGTGGCTGTTTTAGATGAAACAGGAAAGTTATTGGATTATACGACAGTTTATCCTACAGAACCTCAAAATCAGATAGAAAAAACTAAAACAAAATTAAAAGAATTTATTCATAAATATGGTATTAATCTCATAGCTATAGGTAATGGGACGGCATCCAGAGAAACAGAATTTGTCGTTGCAGATATGATTAGGGAATTAAATGACGAAACAAATTTTGAAATTAATGGTGAAATATCTTATATAATTGTAAGTGAAGCAGGGGCATCGGTGTATTCTGCATCTGAAGTTGGAATAAATGAATTCCCTGATTTGGATGTAACCATAAGAGGAGCCATATCCATAGGCAGGAGGGTACAAGACTCTTTAGCAGAATTAGTTAAAATAGAACCAAAGCATATTGGGGTAGGCCAATATCAACATGATTTAAATCAAGGGAAGCTAGACGAAGCACTGAAAGGGGTGGTTGAAGATTGTGTAAATAGTGTAGGAATAGATTTAAATACGGCTAGTCCTTCACTATTAAAGTATGTATCAGGAATATCAACTAAGGTGGCAAAAGCAATTATTGATTACAGAGAGGAAAATAGTAAGTTCATATCAAGAAAAGAGCTATTAAATGTAAAAGGATTAGGCCCGAAGACATTTGAGCAATCTGCAGGTTTTTTAAGGATTCCTGATGGTGACAATCCTTTGGACAATACAGGGGTTCACCCTGAATCATATGATATTGCAGAAAAACTCATTGAAATTGGTTATAAAAATTTTGATATTCATCAAATAGCTAAAGAGTTAGAAGTTGGGATCCCTACTCTAAAAGATATTATTAGAGAGCTTGAAAGACCAGGTAGAGACCCAAGGGATGAAATGCAAAAACCAATCTTAAGACAAGACGTTTTGAAAATTGAAGACTTAGAACAAGATATGACTTTAAATGGAACAGTTAGAAATGTAGTAGATTTTGGTGCATTTGTAGATATAGGTGTTAAAGATGACGGCTTAATTCACATATCACAATTATCAGATAATTATATTAAACATCCAAATGAAGTAGTAAAGGTAGGAGATATAGTGAAAGTTAGAATTCTTGATGTAGATACATCAAGAAATAGAATATCATTAAGTATGAAGGGTATTAATCAAGATATGTATTGATTTGAAGCAATCAATTAGGGGGGCTGTTGTGAATATTATGAATGATAGTATCAATAATATCAATAATATGGTTACAAATGATATTACAAATTTTGATAACTATGAAATGATTACTCAGTTTTCTGAAGAAGCATTTCATGATTTCAAAAACATCTTAGCTACTATTTCAGGCTTAACACAATTAACTATGCTAAAGGCACAATCCGAAGAAACTAAGCTTTATCTTTCTCGTATAAAAAGGGCTACATCAGATTTTACAGAAGCTTTAAATAATTATTATGATTTTACAACGGGGCTTAACAATAATAAAAAAGGTATTCATGTACTTAGTGAGACTGTAGATGAAGCTATTAGCATGGTCAAACATAAATTTTCTGATTCAGATATAATTAATAATAGGCTGGTTCTTAATTTAAATATACAATCAAAATCAAAGGTTTATGGATATAAATACAAGTTAATCCAATGCTTTTTAAACATATTAACAAATGCAATTGATTCAATGGATAAGGCTGAGGGTATCTTAACTGTAAAAGTATTTAACGATTCTTCAAATGTTTTTGTTAATGTTGTTATAATAGACACAGGTTCTGGTATATCAGTTGAAAATCTAGAAAGACTATTTAAAGAAAGATTTACAACTAAATCTAATGGTACTGGACTTGGTTTAAAGATTGCAAAAAACTGCGTGGAAGGGCATGGTGGCAGTCTAAGTATTACAAGTAAGATAAACGAGGGTACTAAAGTCCATATCTTATTACCTATTTATAATGATTAAATACTAGAAGAATTATTGAGAGGGTGTGGATATATGAAAGTAGGGCTAATTATTAATCCAATAGCGGGTATGGGAGGCAAAGTTGGTTTAAAGGGAACTGATGGACCAGAAATTCTCCAAAAGGCTAGATTGTTAGGAGCCGTTGAAGAAGCGCCTCTCAAGGCAAAAACAGCCCTAAAAGTTTTAACTCCTATAAAAGAAAAGATGAAGATATATACCTATCCTGGTAGGATGGGAGAAGATGTTGCAAAAGAAATAGGATTTAAACCTATAGTAATAGGTACACCAAAATCTATTACATCTCCAATTGATACAGAAGATGCAGCAAAGGCAATGCTAAAAAATGGAGTAGACTTGTTGATTTTTGCTGGTGGAGATGGAACTGCAAGGAATATTTATAATGCCGTTGCGGATAAGATTCCAGTTATAGGCATCCCTGCTGGAGTGAAAATCCATTCAGGTGTATATGCAAATCATCCTAGAAGTGCAGGCCAACTAGCTTTAAAATATATTGAAAGTGGTAATTTAGATACAAAAGATGCAGAAGTAATGGATATAGACGAAGAGGCATTTAGGGATGGTATATTAACAGCAAAACTATATGGCTATATGAAGGTTCCCTATATTGCAGACTTAGTACAAAGTCAAAAATCTGGCGGTATTGCAAGTGAAGATGAAGTATTAGAAGGGATATCTGAAAAGTTAATAGAAATAATGGAAAAAGAGCCTGATACTTATTTTATCATTGGATCAGGATCAACCCTAAGACCAGTAATGGAAGAATTAGGTCTTACTAATACTCTCTTAGGCATTGACATAGTAAAAGATAAAAAGTTAGTGGCTTCTGATGTTAATGAAAGAGAGATTCTAGAAATTATTAATGGACATAAAGCCAAGATAATAGTCACTGTTATTGGAGGACAAGGATATATATTTGGAAGAGGCAACCAACAATTAAGTGGAGAAGTAATAAAAAAGGTTGGAAAAGAAAATATAATAGTTGTAGCCACAAAGAGTAAATTACAGACATTAGGCGATAATCCCCTACTAGCTGATACAGGAGACGAAGAAGTAAATGCAATGCTCACTGGCTATATAAAGGTTATAATAAACTATTCAACAGTAACAATTCAACCAATAAAAGGGCTGTAAAATTATGTAATATTACTTGACAGACATATAGATATAGCCTATAATAAAAATATAAAATATAATAAAGTATATCTTCAGGGCGAGGTGCAATTCCTCACCGGCGGTAAAGCCCGCGAACCGAAAGGTTGACTTGGTGTGATTCCAAGGCCGACAGTACAGTCTGGATGGAAGAAGATGATTTAATCGTTATGCCATTAACCCCGAAGAAAACTTCGGGGTTTT
>JAAYNS010000045.1 GCA_012520755.1 Tissierellia bacterium | reverse complement strand
TATCAAATTCTCCTTTTTTCTCTTAACTTTGAGCTTTATTAATTTAAAGGACATATGTATTCATAAATATAAAAGAGCCACATTTCTGTGACTCCTTAATTTTAATATTATGATTTTATCTCTTGCTAAATTGTGGTGATTTTCTAGCTTTCTTGAAGCCATATTTCTTTCTTTCTTTCATTCTTGAGTCTCTTGTTAAGTGTCCAGCTTTTTTAAGTATTGGTCTTAATTCTCCGTCAGACTCAATTAAAGCTCTTGCTATGCCGTGTCTTATAGCTCCAGCTTGGCCAGTAAATCCACCGCCTTCAACTTTAACTATAACGTCATATTTATCAGTTGTTTCTGTAATTTCTAGAGGCTCTCTTGCTATAACTCTTAATGTTTCATAGTCAAAATATTCATCTATATCTCTATTATTTATAGTAATCTTACCATTTCCTGGTATCAATCTAACTCTTGCAATAGAAGTCTTACGTCTTCCAGTTCCCATAAATTGTACTAAAGCCACCTACAGTCCTCCTCTCACTACTAAAATTCGTATACTTCTGGCATTTGAGCTTCGTGTGGATGCTCAGGTCCTGAGTATACTTTAAGTTTTCTAAACATATTTCTACCTAAACTGCTCTTTGGCAACATTCCTTTTACTGCATATTCAATGACTAATTCAGGTTTCTTTTCCATTAGCTCTTTATAAGGCACGTGCTTGTCTCCGCCTGGATAGCCTGAATGACTAAAGCGAGTTTTTTGTTCAAGTTTATTGCCAGTTAGTTTTACTTTATCTGCATTTATAACTATAACGAAATCCCCTGTATCAACATGAGGAGTGTATATAGCTTTGTTTTTCCCACTAAGAATATTTGCTATTTCTGTAGATAATCTACCTAAAACTTTATCTTCAGCATCCACTACGTACCATTTTCTTTGTACTTCGTCAGTTTTTGCCATATAACTTTTCATTAATTTCCCTCCTTCAAGCATAAAATATATTGCTTGGACTTTCATCTTAACAGTGTTACTCAAAAAGTTTCCGGGCTCTTTTTAAACACTCTTATATATTCTAATACAAGTATTTTACAATGTCAAGACATTTTCTATCTACAATTTTTCTGGTCTATATTTTGCTAAAATCCAATAATAATCAGTCGTAAAATACCTTTTCTAGATATAAACCTTGGGGCGGAGCTGTCTGCCCTGCTAGTCTCCTATCTCTTCCTTGAAGAATTTCTTGGATTTGTTCTGGTTCCATCCTATTATTTCCAGCATTTATCAAGGTCCCTACTATTATCCTAACCATATTTTTTAAAAAACTGTCACCTTGAAAGGTCAATATTATAAAGTTTCCCTTTCTTTCAATATCTATACTATAAATAGTTCTAATTGTAGTATATACATTTGTTTTTCTGCCCTTAAAACTAGAGAAATCATGTGTTCCCAAAAGATAGTTTGATGCTTTTTTCATTTTCTCTATGTCTAATAGATGTTTATAATGATATGAATAATTTCTATATAAGGGTCTATATTTTTTTTCGTTATTAATCTTATATATATATCTTTTCTTTACTGCACTGTATCTTGCATGGAAATCTAAACTGACTTCTTCTGATTCAATGACTGTTATATCATCAGGTAATATATTATTTAAAACAAATTTGAATTTTTCCCCTGGTATTGTGGAATTAGTATAAAAATTTGCCACTTGTCCTAATGCATGGACACCAGCATCAGTCCTTCCTGATCCAATAAGCCTAACATATTCTTTTGTTGATTGGAGTATTGCCTTTTCTATTACTTCTTGGATTGTAATAGCATTTTCTTGATTTTGCCAACCTGAGTAATTTGTACCTTCGTATTCTAATGTTAGTTTAATATTTCTCATTTAGAAGCTAATATACCTCGTTGAAATTATTAAGCCAAAGTAAAGAATCATGACTATAAAAATAACTATATCTTTTTTGTCAAACATAAGCTCATTAAGCCTTGTTCTATGTTCTCCACCTCTATAGCAGCGGGCTTCCATAGCTGTAGCTAATTCATCAGCTCTTCTAAATGCATTTATAAACAAAGGTACTAGGAGTGGGACAAGGTTTTTGGCCCTGTTTATTATGTTTCCTGACTCAAAATCAGCCCCTCTTGCCATTTGTGCTTTCATAATCTTGTCGGCTTCTTCAAGTAATGTTGGTATAAATCTTAATGCTATTGTCATCATCATTGCAAGCTCATGTGCAGGCAAACCAACTTTCTTAAATGGTGATAGTAGTTTTTCTATTCCATCTGTCAAGGATATTGGTGATGTAGTCAAGGTTAGTAAAGATGTTCCTAAGACTAGGAATCCAAGCCTTAAGGCCATAAATATTGCTGTACTTAGTCCTTCTTTTGTTACAGTCAATGGTCCTAAATAAAATAACACTTCTCCTTTAGTCATGAAAACATTGATAACAAATGTAATCAATATAATAAATCGTAAGGGTTTAATCCCTTTGATTATAAGTTCTAGTGGTATCTTGGCTGCTTTTGATACGATAATTATGAAAAGCAAGATGCCTATATAGGGATAGAAATTGTCAACAAAAAAAAGAGATATTATAAAAAATATAATCACTAAAATTTTAATCCTTGGGTCTAGCTTGTGTACTAGTGATTCCCCAGGGAAGTATTGTCCTATTGTTATGTCTTTAAACATCTTCTTTTCTCCTTAGATATTTCATTATTTCCTCTTTGGCTTCCTCTACTGTAACTACATCATCATTAACATCAAATCCTTTTGACTTAAGTTGTTTCATGAAATCTGTAATTTGTGGAACACCTAGGCCAATTTTTTTAAGTTCAGAGGCTCTTTTAAAGACTTCCTTAGGGATATCATCCATTACTAGTTCTCCCTCATCCATAACTAAAATCCTATTTACCAATTTAGCTATATCTTCCATGCTATGAGAGACAAGTACAATAGTTATCTTTTCTTTTTCATATAGTCTCTTAATTCCACCTAAGATCTCATCCCTACCCGCTGGATCAAGGCCAGCAGTTGGTTCGTCTAGTATTAGGACCTTTGGTTTCATAGCAATAACACCAGCTATGGCTACTCTTCTCTTTTGACCTCCACTTAATTCAAAAGGAGACCTATCTTTTAAGCTTTCAAAATCAAGGCCTACATTTTCCATGGCACTTTTTACTCTTAAATCTACTTCTTCATCTTTTAAACCTAGATTTTTAGGACCAAATGCTATATCTGAATATATGGTTTCTTCAAATAATTGATGTTCTGGATATTGAAAAACTAAACCTACTTTTTGTCTAACTTCTTTTAAGTTTGCATTTTTTTGGGTTAGGTTTATTCCGTCAACTATTATGTCTCCACTGGTTGGCTTTATTAGACCATTTAGGTTTTGTACAAGTGTAGATTTCCCTGAACCTGTATGACCTATAAGCCCAATAAATTCACCCTCATCAATTTGAATATTAATATTATTCAATGCTTTTTTCTCAAAAGGTGTATTCGGATTATAAATGTAATTTACATTTCTTATATCTATTATCATAATAGCTCTACCAACTCCTCAATGCTCAAAACATCATCTCTTATGTCTATTCCTTCTTTGCGAAGTTCATAGGCAAGCTCTGTAACCTGTGGTACATCTAAGCCTAGTTCCTTTACTTTATCAACATGTCTAAATACTTCTCTTGGGCTTCCTTCAATAGCTATTTCCCCATTAGACAAAACAATTATCCTATCTGCTTCTACTGCTTCATCCATATAATGAGTAATTAATACTATAGTCTTACCCTCTTCTTGATTTAGTTTCTTAATAGAATTCATTACTTCTATTCTCCCATTAGGGTCAAGCATGGCTGTTGGCTCATCAAGTATTATACAATCTGGTTTCATGGCTAGAATTCCTGCTATTGCGATTCTTTGCTTTTGTCCTCCTGATAAAAGATGGGGTGCATGTTTCCTATATTGTGACATCTCTACAGCTTCTAAGGCTTCATCTACTCTTTGCCTTATTTCAATTGGTGGTATCCCAAGATTTTCAGGTCCGAAAGCAACATCTTCTTCTACTATTGTTGCGACTAATTGATTGTCAGGATTTTGAAATACCATACCAGCTTTTGCTCTGATATCCCATATTTTTTCTTCTACTCTTGTATTCATGTCCATAATGTATACTTCTCCATTAGTTGGCAATATCAATCCATTCATCATTTTTGCCATGGTAGATTTGCCGGATCCATTATGACCTAGTATGGCAAGGAACTCTCCTTTTTTGACTTCCAAACTCACATTTTTTAGAGCCGTTAAAATATCCTCATCAATATTGGATTTATATTCATATGTTACATTTTCTAATCTTATCATAGTATCATTCATCATCATACCTCATATCTCGTATTTACATAAACTAATATAACACAAGAAAGGACAATTCACAATGGACAATTGCTTCTTAATTCACAATTCACAGTTCACAATTGTTAGGGTCATTCTAGTTTTAATTGTGCATTGTGAATTATGAACTGTGGATTAGTTTTAATTTCGAAGAAAATTAAAACTAAAGGGACTAAGCAATAACTTAATCCCCTACCCTTTAAACTAATTCTATTATAGCCATTTCAGCTCCATCACCACGTCGAGGAGCTAGTTTTAATACCCTTGTATAGCCACCGTTTCTGTCTGCATACTTAGGTCCTATTTCGTCAAATAGTTGTTTTACTACATCTTCGTCATATATATATGCTAATGCTTGACGTCTAGCGTGTAAGTCTCCTCTTTTTGCTAGAGTTATCATTTTATCTGTCATCCTCTTTGTTTCTTTGGCTCTTGTAACGGTTGTTTCTATTTTACCGTTTCTTAACAAGGATGTTACTTGATTTCTTAACATAGCTTTTCTATGATCTGCAGGGCGACCAAGTTTTCTTAGTGTTGTCACTTCTATCCCTCCTTCGAACCTTCTTTATTCATCATTTTTTCTTAGACTCAATCCTAATTCAGCAAGTTTTCTTTGTACTTCTTCAAGGGATTTTTTACCAAGATTTCTTACTTTCATCATATCTTCTTCTGTTTTTTGGATTAATTCATCTACTGTATTTATTGACGCTCTCTTTAGGCAGTTGTAACTTCTGACAGATAGGTCTAGTTCTTCTACTGTCATTTCTAAAGCTTTTTCCTTCTTATCTTCTTCTTTTTCTACCATTATTTCAACGTCATTTACATGATCAGTTAATCCTATAAAAAGATTTAAGTGTTCTGTTAGTATTTTTGCTCCCAATGATGTTGCTTCATCAGCATTTATTGTTCCATTAGTCCATACTTCAAGTATTAATTTATCATAATCTGTTATGTTTCCTACTCTTGTATTTTCAACATTATAGTTTACTTTGGTAACAGGCGTAAATGATGAATCTATAGGAATGACACCTACAGGTTGCCCTTCTTCTTTATTCTTTTCGGCTATTACATATCCTCTACCTTTAACAAGTACCATTTCTATATACAATCTGCCATCTTCATTTACTGTAGCAATATGATGATCTTTATTGACTATTTCTACATCTAAGCCTGTTATTATATCTCCAGCTGTTACTTCTTTTGGTCCTTGTACATCGATTAAGATGGTTACTGGTTCATCAGAATACATCTTAGAAGCAATACCTTTAATATTTAATATTATATCAGGAACATCTTCTAAAACACCTGGAATTGTTGAAAACTCATGTAGTACTCCTTGAATCTTTATTGAAGATACTGCAGCTCCAGGTAGTGAAGATAGCAATACTCTTCTTAAAGAGTTACCAAGCGTAGTCCCATATCCTCTTTCTAGAGGCTCCACAACGAATTTACCATAGCTATTGTCTTCGCTTAATTCTAGGATTTCTATTCTCGGTTTTTCAATTTCTATCATTAAATTTAACCCTCCTTGACATATTGGTTAAACGAGGATGTAGGTATCCCCGCTTCTTAAAGAGGTCATTTTTCTTATATTCCGACTGGTGACTTTTTCTAACTTCCACCTTGCTGTAACTTTATTAAAATACTCGTAACAATTTCCTTCGTCTATTAAAGATACGAAGGCAATTGTTAAGATTAAATTATTTAGAATATAACTCAACGATTAAGTGTTCTTCAATTGGTATATCAATATCTTCTCTTGCTGGTTCAGATACTATTGTACCCTTTAATTGTTCTAAGTCAATGTTTATCCAAGCTACTGTATTACCATTATGATTTTCCACTACTTCTTTAATTTTATCGCTTTTTCTACTTTTTTCTTTTACTTGAATTACATCTCCAACTGATGTCAAAAGTGAAGGTATATCCGCTTTAGCTCCATTTAGTGTGAAATGACCATGTACTACTAATTGTCTAGCTTCAGCTCTTGATGAAGCAAAGCCCATTCTATATACTACATTGTCAAGTCTTAATTCTAAAAGTCTTAGTAAGACTTCACCTGTAACACCTTTCATCTTGTCGGCCATATTATAATATTTAAACATTTGTGATTCTGAAATTCCATAGTATCTACGAACTTTTTGTTTTTCTCTTAATTGTCTTCCATATTCAGTAACTTTCTTTCTAGATTGGCCGTGTTGCCCAGGTGCAAAGTTTCTTTTAGTTATTGCACATTTATCTGTATAACATCTATCACCTTTAAGGAAAAGTTTTTGTCCTTCTCTACGGCATAATCTACATACAGGTCCTGTATATCTCATATGTTTTCTGCACCTCCTATTAAACTCTTCTACGTTTTGGTGGTCTACAACCATTGTGTGGAATTGGAGTAACATCTTTTATCATGTTTACCTCTAATCCTGTTGCTTGTAATGACCTAATTGCTGCTTCTCTACCAGATCCAGGTCCTTTTACGAATACTTCTACACTCTTTAGACCATGTTCCATTGCTTTCTTTGCTGCCTCTTCTGCTGCTTGTTGTGCGGCATAAGGAGTAGATTTTCTAGAACCTCTGAATCCTAATTGTCCGGCACTAGCCCATGACAGAACATTACCTTGCAAATCTGTTAATGTTACCATTGTATTATTAAAAGAGGATGAGATATGGGCTTGACCTCTCTCTATATTTTTACGTTCTCTTCTTCTAGTACGTGTTGTACTACCTTTTTTAGCTGCCATTTAATTCTTTCCCTCCTTTGCCTACTTTTTCTTAGATACAATTCTCTTAGGCCCTTTTCTTGTTCTTGCATTGGTCTTTGTTCTTTGACCTCTTACAGGTAGGCCTCTTCTGTGTCTAACTCCTCTATAACAGTTAATTTCTCTTAATCTTTTTAAGTTTAAAGCTATATCTCTTCTTAAATCACCTTCAACGTGATAAGTGTCAATAGCCGCTCTAATATTAGCCACTTCCGCTTCAGTTAAATCTTTAACTCTAGTATCTTTGTTAACTCCAGCCTTTTTTAGGATTTCATTTGATCTTGCTCTACCTATACCATAAATGTATGTTAATCCAATTTCAACCCTTTTTTCTCTGGGTAAGTCAACTCCTGCTATTCTAGCCATTAGCGTCTACACCTCCTATTATCTCTTCCAACTGAAAATTGTACAATCATATATTAACCTTGTCTTTGCTTATGCTTAGGATTTTCACAAATAACCATAACTCTTCCGTGTCTTCTTATTATCTTACATTTTTCACACATCTTTTTTACGGATGGTTTAACCTTCATTAATATTCCCTCCTATGCTACTTGTTTCGCCAGGTAATTCTTCCTTTTGTCAAATCGTAGGGCGATAGTTCAACTGTTACTTTATCTCCTGGAAGAATTCTAATATAGTTCATTCTTAGTTTCCCAGAGATATGGGCTAAAATTTCATGACCGTTCTCAAGTCTAACTTTAAATATTGCGTTAGGTAAAGCATCGATTACTTCCCCTTCCACCTCTATTACATCTTCTTTAGCCATTAGTTAATCGAACCTCCTGTTCAAACTAATTTACAAATTCTCTTTATTAAAAGCATCTAAAATTTTCCTAATATACGAATCATTAAAAATTGATTGATTCCCTTCATTTTCCCTAAAATCAGGAAATGATTTATTGAGTACAATTAAATGCTTGATATTTTTCTTTTTTGGATTCTTTAACTTTCTCAAGTCTCCATCTACAACTAATACAAAATCTTCATCTAAGATTTCATATATTAAGAAAGTCCTTCCTCTATCACGGCCAGCTCTTGATTTAACTACCTGCCCAACTATTAATTTATCAGTCAAATCCATTATACCACTCCTTATGGTTTTCGAGCTGCGCTATCGTTATTTACAATCTAATTATTTTCTAAACCTTCAATTATATTATTGAAAATATCATCTATAGATTCTGTACCGTCTATATTGAGTATTAACTTCTTTTCTTTATAATAATCAATTAAAGGTTGAGTTTGTTCTAAATAAACATTGATTCGTGTAGCAACTGTTTCTTCTATATCATCATCTCTTTGATATAGTGAAGAACCATCATTATCACATATTCCTTCTACCTTTGGTGGATTGAATTTTATATGATAGGTTGCACCACATTCTTTACATATTCTTCTTCCAATTGCTCTTTCAATCAATATACTGCTATCAGCTTCAATATTTATTACCCTGTCTAGTTTTAGACCCATAGAAGAAAGTTCAGCGTCTAGTGCTTCAGCTTGATTAACTGTTCTTGGAAAACCATCTAATAGAAATCCATTTGCACAATCATCATGTGTTAATCTATCCTTGACAATGGAAACAACTACTTCATCAGGAACTAACAAGCCCTTATCCATATAGCCTTTAGCTTTCATCCCAAGTTCTGTACCTTCTTTGATATTTGATCTAAAAATATCTCCAGTTGAAATGTGTGGAATATTGTATTTTTTCACTATAGCTGATGCTTGAGTACCTTTCCCTGCCCCTGGAGGTCCTAAAAGTATTAATCTCATTTTCTATCATCTCCTATAGTTTATTTCAAAAAGCCTTTATAATGTCTCATCATCAATTGAGCTTCTAATTGTTTTACTGTCTCTAATACAACACCAACTACGATAATTATTGCAGTTCCGCCAAAGTTTATATTCATACCAAATATCTTAGATAATATAATAGGTAAAATGGATAAAACTGATAATGCTAGTCCTCCTACGATTACAATTCTATTAACAACTTTGCCTAAATAATCGGATGTTGGTCTTCCTGGTCTAATACCTGGAATAAATCCACCGTTTTGTTGTAAATTCTTTGCATATTCAACAGTGTTAAATTGAATAGCTGTATAGAAGTATGTGAAGAATATGATTAGTAGTATATTGAAAATTGAATACACCCAAACTCCAACTGATCCTTGTGGTGTTAGGTATTTTACAATCCACTCAGATACTCCACCATCATTAAACATTGCTATTGTTTGTGGAACTGCTAGTAATGATGATGCAAATATTACTGGCATTACTCCTGTCATTAGTACTTTGATTGGTATATGAGTACTTTGACCACCATACATTTTTCTACCTACTACTCTTTTAGCGTATTGTACTGTTATTCTTCTTTCGCCTTCAGTAATCCTAATTACAGCAGCAATTATGAACAAAGCTACTATTAGGAATAAACCAAATTTGACTATATATGTTGAATCAAAAGCCATTAGTCTAAATGCATTTATAATATTGCTTGGTAATGCAGATATGATACCTATAAAGATTATTAGTGAAGTACCATTTCCTATACCATTTTCAGTAATAAGATCACCTAGCCAGATTAAAAATGATGTACCAGCTACCATAGATAGGATAACTATAATGGGTTGGATATTATTACTTGTTTCTAATGCTTGTTTAAACAAGCCAAAAGTATAACCACTTGCTTGAATTGTTGCTAATGCTACAGCTGTAATTCTAGTGTACAAAGCAATCTTCTTTTTTCCTTCTTCTCCTTGCTTTGCTAATTCTTCCAACTTAGGTATTGCTATTGTTAACAATTGTATAACGATTGAACCTGTGATGTATGGATATATATTAGTAGCAAAAATACTAAAGTTACTAAATGTACCTCCTGCCATCAAGTCCATGAATTGTAGCAATCCACCTTGATTGGATTCAAATATTGATCTTATTATATCTTTGTTCATATATGGTACTGGAATTGCGGAGCCAATTCTAAATACAAAAAGCATTAGTAAAGTAAATATCATCTTTTTTCTTAGTTCTGGTATTCTCCACGCATTCCTTAAGGTTGATATCATCTAAATCACCTCGACCTTTCCTCCTGCAGCTTCAATTTTTTCAGCCGCAGTTTTACTAAACTTTTGAGCCTGAACAGTTAGTTTTGCAGTTAATTCTCCATCTCCTAAAATTTTGATACCATCTTTAGCTTTAGCTTTTTTTACTATTCCTTCTTCAAACAAAAGCTCAGGAGTCACTACTGTATCATTTTCAAATCTATTTAAATCTTCAATATTAACAGTTGCATATATTTTAGAAAAATTATTGTGGAATCCACGTTTTGGTATTCTTCTGAATAATGGTAATTGACCACCTTCAAAGCCTGGTCTTACTCCTCCACCAGATCTTGCTCTTTGACCTTTATGTCCCTTACCTGATGTTTTTCCTAAACCAGAACCAATACCTCTACCTAGTCTTTTCTTAGGTCGAACGCCTCCACCTTCATTTGGTCTTAAATCATGTAATTTCATTGGTACACCTCCCTTTGCTTAGTCTACGACATCAACCATGTAGTCTACTTGATGTATCATACCTCTTATTTGAGGGGTATCATTCTTTTCCACTACTTGACCGATCTTTTTTAATCCAAGAGCTTGGATTGTTCTTTTATGGTTTTCAGGTTTGCCTATTGTACTTTTAACCAATTTAATCTTGATCTTAGCCATGCAAAATCACCCCTATCCTAGTATTTCTTCTACTGATTTTCCTCTTAATTTAGCAACATCTTCTGCTTTTTTCAATCCAGTTAAAGCTTCCATTGTTGCATTTACAACATTTATTGGGTTACTAGTTCCTAAAGATTTTGTTCTTATATCTTTTATTCCTGCTAATTCACAAACAGCACGAACTGCTCCACCCGCTATAACTCCAGTACCTTCTTGAGATGGTTTTAGTAATACTCTACCTGCACCATAAACTCCAGTAATTTCATGAGGTATGGTAGTACCAATTAGTGGAACTTGGACTATGTGTTTTTTTGCATTTTGAACTGCTTTTCTAATAGCTTCTGGTACTTCAGTTGCTTTTGACATTCCAACGCCAACATGACCATTTTCATCACCAACTACTACCAAAGCACTAAATCTAAAGTTTCTACCACCTTTTACAACTTTTGCAACCCTATTTATATTAACAACTCTCTCTTGTAAGTCTAATTCACTTGCGTCTACATATTTACGTTCCATTTCTTCCCTCCTTCTATTAGAATTTCAGTCCTGCTTCTCTTGCGCTTTCTGCTAGTTCTTTAATTCTTCCATGATAAATATATCCACTTCTATCAAAGACTACTTCTGTAATCCCTTTCTCTAAAGCTCTTTTAGCAACTAATTCTCCAACGAATTTAGAAGCATCTTTATTTTTAGTAGAATCTAGGTCAGCGGATTTATCTAGTGTAGAAGCTGAAACTAATGTATGACCTGCTATATCATCTATTATTTGAGCATAAATGTGGTTATTGCTTCTGAATACACAAAGTCTTGGTCTTTCAGAAGTTCCAGATATTTTTTTTCTAACTCTTTCATGTCTTGCTTTTCTATTACTATTTTTATCTATCTTCTTAAACACGCTCTTTCACTCCCTCCTACTTACCAGTCTTGCCGACCTTACGTCTGATGATTTCATCACTATATTTGATTCCTTTACCTTTATATGGTTCTGGTCTTCTCCAGTCTCTAATTTTAGCACTGTAGTTTCCAACTAATTGCTTGTCTATACCTTTAACTATGATCTTGTTTGGTGCTGGAACTTCAACTTCAATTCCTTCTGGATCTTCCATTTCAACTGGATGTGAAAATCCTACTGTTAGAACTAATTTTTTACCTTGTTTAGCAGCTCTATATCCAGTTCCAACTATATCTAATGTTTTAGAATATCCTTCTGTTACACCAATTATCATATTGCTAATTAATGTTCTAGTCAAACCATGTAGAGACCTATGCTTTTTGTTATCTGATGGTCTAGCTACAGTTAATTCTCCATTATCTATATTAATTTCCATTTCTGGACTAATTTCTTGTGATAGTTGACCCTTTGGGCCTTTTACCTCAACAAATTTATCATCTATTTTTATTTCTACTCCACTTGGGATAGTTATTGGTTTTAAACCTATTCTTGACATGGATGCACCTCCTGTTCTTCAATGTAGTATTACTACCATACGTAGCAAATAACTTCTCCGCCTATTTTTTCTTTTCTAGCAACCTTATCTGTTAAAATTCCTTTTGATGTTGATAAAACAACTATTCCTAAACCACCTAATACTCTTGGTATTTCATTGCTTTTAACATATACTCTTAGACCTGGTTTAGAAATTCTCTTTATTCCACTTATAACTTTTTCATTTTGTTTTCCGTATTTCAAGTCAACTCTTATTATGCCTTGTTTAGCATCATCTATTATATCAAATCCGTTTATAAAACCTTCGTCTAATAAGATTTGAGCTATTTCTTTCTTTATATTAGAAGCAGGAATATCAACTGAATCATGTTTAGCATTACTTGCATTTCGTATTCTCGTTAACATATCCGCGATTGGGTCAGTCATCATAATTTAGCTACCTCCTTTCAAAACTTAATACTACCAGCTTGCTTTCTTTACTCCAGGGATTTGACCCTTATATGCTAATTCTCTAAAACAAATACGGCAGATACCATATTTACGGAGTACTGCATGAGGTCTTCCACATATATTACATCTTGAATATGCTCTAGTGCTAAACTTAGGTTTTCTTTGTTGTTTAGCAATCATTGATTTTTTAGCCAAAACTTATTCCCTCCTTCTTTATTTTTTAAAGGGCATTCCCATTTTTTCTAAGAATACTCTTGCTTCTTCATCGGTCTTAGCAGTCGTAACTATGACTATATCTAACCCTTTAATAGTATCAATCTTGTCGTATTCAATTTCTGGGAATATAAGTTGTTCTTTTATACCTATTGCATAGTTCCCTCTGCCATCAAAAGAAGTATTACTCACACCTCTAAAGTCTCTTACTCTTGGTAATGCAATATTCATAAATTTATCTAAAAATTCGTACATTCTTTCACCTCTTAAGGTTACTTTTGTACCTATTTTCATTCCTTCACGTAATTTAAAGTTAGCAATTGATTTTTTTGCATGTGTAATAATTGGTTTTTGACCTGATATTGCTTCTAATTCACTAACAGCTGATTCAAGTACTTTTGGGTTATCTTTAGCTTGACCAAGTCCCATGTTTATCACTATTTTTTCCAGTCTTGGAACTTCCATTACATTGTCATATTTGAATCTTTCCATCATTGCACTAACTACTTCGCTAGTGTATTTTTCTTTTAATCTGGAAGCCATTCCATTACCTCCTCTCTACTTACTATTTATCTAAAACTTCTCCACAACTTTTACAAACTCTTACTTTCTTGCCACTAGATGTTACATCATGACCAATCCTAACACCCTTTTTATCCTTTTCGCAATAATACATTACTTTAGAAGCATTTATTGGAGCTTCATATTTAAGGATCCCACCTGGATTAGTTGGACTGCCTGGTTTTTTATGTTTAGTGATAATATTTATTCCTTCAACGATTACTCTATTTTCTTTAGGTAGAACAGTTAGTACTTTTCCTGTTTTGCCTTTGTTCTTTCCTGAAATAACTACAACCGTATCTCCACTTTTAATGTTCATCTTGACACCTCCTCATATAACAAGAATACAACCATGGTTTTTACATCTTTTGCAAAAACCTATCCGAATATATCAACGAAGCTTAGCTCGTTATAATACTTCCGGTGCTAAGGATACTATTTTCATAAAGTTTCCTCTTCTTAATTCTCTAGTAACTGGTCCAAAAATACGTGTCCCAACAGGGTTATTATCGTCTTTAATTACAACTGCAGCATTGTCATCAAACTTGATATATGAGCCATCTTCTCTTCTAACCCCATAACTAGTTCTAACAATAACAGCTCTAACTATTTCACCTTTCTTGACAACCCCGCCAGGTGTTGCACTTTTAACCGTAGCTACTACTATATCTCCAACATTAGCATAATGTCTATTCGTACCACCTAATACTCTAATAACTAATAATTCCTTCGCTCCTGAATTATCAGCAACTTTCATACGAGATTCAGTTTGAATCAATTAGATTACCTCCCCTCAAATTAAAATGACTATTTTGCCTTTTCAATAATTCTTACTACTCTCCAACATTTATCTTTACTTAATGGTCTAGTTTCCATTATTTCTACCTTATCACCAATTCCACAGGCATTATCTTCATCATGCGCTTTAAACTTAGTTGTTTTCTTTAATTGTTTTTTATATAAAGGATGAGTAACGAATGTTTCTATTGCAACAACAACCGTTTTTTCCATTTTATCACTTAGTACTGTACCTATTTGTGTTTTACGCTTGTTTCTTTCCATTCGAGATTAAACCTCCTTTCCTATTCCTAGTTCACGTTCTCTTACAATTGTCTTAACGCGAGCTATATCTTTTCTAACTGACTTTATTCTCAAGGGGTTATCTAATTGGCCAGTAGCCGATTGAAATCTCAAATTAAACAATTCTGCTTTTAAGTCTTCTAGTTGTTTATTTAATTCTTTTTCTGACATTTGGCGAATTTCTTTAGCTTTCATTAGCTTCACCACCCTCACCTTGTATATCTTCTCGTTTAATAAATTTAGTCTTTATTGATAATTTATGAGCTGCAAGTCTCATAGCTTCTTTAGCATCTTCTTCTGAAACTCCACCCATTTCAAATAATACTCTTCCTGGTTTTACAACTGCTACCCAATACTCTGGTGAACCTTTCCCTGAACCCATACGTGTTTCAGCAGGTTTTTCAGTTACAGGTTTGTCTGGAAATATCTTAATCCAAACATTACCGCCCCTCTTGATATATCTAGTCATAGCACGTCTAGCAGCCTCTATTTGATTGGAAGTAACCCAAGCAGGCTCTAATGCTTGCAAACCAAATTCTCCGTAAGTAAGCGTATTACCACGAAGAGCCTTACCTTTCATTCTTCCTCTATGAACCCTACGATATTTTACTCTTTTAGGCATTAACACGATATCTTCCTCCTTCCTGCAGCATTAATTAGTTTTCTTTAGCTCTGTTTCTTTTATCTTTTTCTTTGTTATCTTCTATTTTGTTTGTTTTCTTTGTTGGTAGGATTTCTCCTTTATAAAGCCAAACTTTTACGCCTAGTTTTCCATAAGTTGTATCAGCTTCAGCAAATCCATAATCAATGTCCGCTCTTAAGGTTTGTAGTGGAATTGTACCCTCACTATATCCTTCTGTTCTAGCCATATCAGCTCCACCAACCCTGCCTGATACTGAAGTTTTTATTCCCTTAGCTCCCATTCTCATAGTTCTTTGGATTGCTTGTTTCATAGCTCTTCTAAAGGAAACTCTTCTTTCTAATTGTGCAGCAATATTCTCTGCAACTAATTGTGCATCAAGTTCAGCAATTTTTATTTCTTCAACATTTACTACAACATCTTTTTTAGTAAGCTTTTCTAACTCTACTCTTAATTCTTCTACTCCTGAGCCACCTCTACCTATTACCATACCAGGCTTTGCTGTATACACTGTAAGTTTAATTTTGTTTGCAGCTCTCTCTATTTCAATATTTGATATTCCAGCAATATATAATTTCTTTTTTACATATGTTCTAATTTTGTTGTCCTCAAGTAATAATTCACTGAAATTCTTTTTGTCTGCATACCACTTTGAATCCCAGTCTTTAATTATACCAACTCTTAGACCATGTGGATTAACTTTTTGACCCATTAACTATCCCTCCTTCTACTCACGTTCTTTAACAACAACTCCAATATGACTGCTTCTCTTTAGTATTGGATATGCCATACCTTTTGCTTTTGGTCTATATCGCTTCATTGTAGGACCATCATTAGCATAGGCTTCAGACACATATAAATTATCTCTATCTAAATTTAAATTGTTTTCAGCATTTGCAATCGCAGAGTTTAACACCTTTTCAAGAGCTTTAGCACCACGTTTTGGTGTGAATTTTAAGATTGAAAGAGCTTCATCTACTTGCTTGCCTCTAATTTCTTTGCATATGAAGTTAATCTTTAAAGGTGATATCCTCACATATTTTGCTATGGCTTTAGCTTCCACTATAATCCCTCCTTCTTATCTCTATCTTACACCAGATGATCTTTCGCTTTTATCTATATGGCTCCTAAATGTTCTTGTTGGAACAAATTCACCTAATTTATGGCCAACCATATCTTCCGTTATATATACTGGAACGTGTTTTCTTCCATCATGTACAGCTATAGTATGTGATACCATATCTGGAAATATAGTTGAACGACGAGACCATGTTTTTATTACTTTCTTTTGGTTTGATTTATTTAATTCTTCTATTTTCTTTAGAAGATGTTCATCACAAAAAGGTCCTTTTTTTAGAGATCTACCCACGGCTACTCCTCCTTTCAAAAGTATTACTACTTAGTTCTTCTTCTCACTATATATTTATCTGATTTCTTATTTTTCTTTCTAGTTTTTAGTCCTAATGCAGGTTTACCCCATGGAGTTGATGGTGACGGTCTACCTATTGGAGCTCTACCTTCTCCACCACCGTGTGGATGGTCTACCGGATTCATTGCACTACCTCTTACAGTAGGTCTAATTCCCATATGTCTAGACTTTCCAGCCTTACCGATTGTAATTAGTTCATGATCTATGTTTCCTACTTGACCAATAGTTGCACGGCAATCAACACTAACAAGTCTGAACTCTCCTGATGGCAATCTAAGTTGTGCATATTTACCTTCTTTAGCCATTAATTGAGCTTGTGCACCTGCACTTCTTACTATTTGTGCTCCTTTGCCTGGTTTTAATTCTACATTGTGTACTGTAGTACCTACTGGTATATCTTTTAATTTTAAAGCATTCCCTACTTTAATATCAGCACCTTCACCTGAAATTATTTCATCTCCAACTTTTATACCTCTAGGTGCAAGGATGTATCTCTTTTCCCCATCAGCATAATTTATCAATGCAATATTAGCAGTTCTATTTGGATCGTATTCAATAGTAGCAACACGTCCTGGAATGCCATCTTTATCTCTTTTAAAATCTATTATTCTATATTTTCTCTTAGCGCCACCACCTCTATGACGTACAGTGATTACACCTCGAGAGTTTCTTCCACCGCTTTTATTTAAACTAACCAATAATGACTTTTCAGGCTCATCAGTAGTTATTTCTTCAAAAGTTGAAACTGTCATTTGTCTTAATGCAGGGGAAGTAGGTTTATATTTTCTAATACTCATTTAGTTTGCCTCCTTCTCTGTAACTATTATTCCATGCCTTCGAAGAATTCTATTTTCTTAGAATCATCCGTTAACTTAACAATTGCTTTTTTCCAGCTTGGTCTTCTTCCGCTATGCATACCTTGTCTTTTGACTTTGCCAAGCATGTTCATAGTATTTACTTTTTCTACATTTACATCAAATATAGTTTCAATAGCTTTCTTTACTTCTGATTTATTAGCTCTTTTGTCAACTACAAAAGTATACTTGTTTTCTGCCATATCATCCATACTTTTCTCAGTAATTATTGGTCTAATGATAATATCGTGTGGACTACGCATTATGCATACACCTCCTCCACTTTTCTTACCGCATCCTTAGTGATTATAAATGAATTGTATTTTAAAATATCATAAACATTTATTGTATTAACTAGTGCAGTTGCTACATTTGGTATATTGTTAGCTGACTTAATAACATTTACATCTTTTTTATCCATGACTATAAGAGCTTTTTTATCAGCATTTAGTTTAGCTAGTAAGCTAACCATTTCCTTAGTCTTTGGAGAATCAAATTTAATCTCATCAACTACGATTATTTCGTTTTCTTGAACCTTAGAAGTTAAGACTGATTTTAACGCAAGTCTTTTTACCTTCTTAGGAACAGCATAGCTATAATCCCTTGGCTTTGGTGCAAATGTAACTCCGCCACCTTTCCATTGTGGTGCATTTTTACTACCTTGACGAGCTCTTCCAGTACCTTTTTGTCTCCAAGGTTTTCTGCCTCCACCTCTTACTTCAGCTCTTGTTTTTGCTGATTGTGTACCTTGTCTTTTATTAGCAAGTTGATTTTTAACTACTTCCCAAACTACATGTTCGTTAATCTCAACGCCAAATATATCTTCACTTAATTCAATTTCTTCAACAATGTCTCCTGACATATTATAAACATTAACTTTAGGCATTTAATATCCTCCTTTCCGTCAAAATTATTACCTATTTATGGTCGTTCTTTTAATTGACACTAATCCCTTCTTAGGACCTGGAATAGCACCTTTTATTAAAATTATGTTCTTATCAGCATCTACTCTAACAACCTCTAAGTTTTGAATGGTTACTTTTTCATTACCCATTCTTCCAGCCATTCTATGATTTTTGAATACCTTACCTGGTGTTGCAGATGCTCCCATGCCTCCTGCAGTTCTATGCATTTTGGAACCATGGCTTTCTCTACCTCTACTGAATCCATGTCTTTTTATAACACCTTGAGTTCCCTTACCTTTTGATATGCCTGTGACATCAACCATATCTCCAGCTTCAAAAACATCTACTTTTATCTCTTGACCCACTTGGAATTCATCTGGGTTATCAACTTTGAATTCTCTTAATACCTTTTTATATTCTGCCTTAGCTTTATCAAAATGACCTTTAGTTGGCTTGTTAACTCTTCTTTCTTTTACTTCTCCAAAAGCTACTTGAATAGCATTATAGCCATCACTTTCAATTGTTTTCTTTTGAACAACAACCAAAGGACCTGCTTCTACAACAGTAACAGGGACAACTTTACCATTTTCCATGAAAATTTGAGTCATACCTATTTTTTTTCCTAACATGTTTTTCATATTGCACCTCCTATTATTTTACAGCGGATTACTAAATGTAATCATATAAAGTAATTTAAACCAAAATCAGGATTTTGCAGCAAATCTCTAACTACAAAGTCCTACATCTTAGCCAATTATAACTTTATCTCAATGTCAACCCCTGCTGGTAAATTCAGCTTCATAAGTGAATCCACAGTTTTTTGATTAGGGTTAAGGATATCGATTAATCTCTTATGAGTTCTTTGCTCAAATTGTTCTCTTGAATCCTTATATTTGTGAACCGCTCTTAATATAGTGATAACTTCCTTTTCTGTTGGAAGTGGCACTGGTCCAGATACACTAGCACCTGTTCTTTTAGCAGTCTCTACGATTTTTTGAGCTGATGAATCTAGTAATTCATGATCATAAGCCTTTAACCTAATTCTTATTTTTTGTTTGTTTGACATTTAATTCCCTCCTCCTATCGCATGTTTGTATTACTTACATGCGACCAAGTTGCCGATACACCCTCCCGGGTGTGTTCTATTTTTTTTAAACCGACAATCTTTAGTCGCCCGATTTAAAACCGGACATTCTCAGCAAAAATTTCCTACTTTAATAAGCAGCCACCTTTTGCGTCATCGCAATGTCGTACACATTGAAAAATAGACATCGTCACGAGTCTATCCCAACGAAATTTTAAACACTATAACAGTTTACAACAAAACCATTGAAAACACAAGCTTTTTTTGTGTATTTATATAAAAAATTTATAGTTTATATTAGTTATTTAATAAGTCCATAATCTTTTATATTTTATTAGAAAATCAAGTGTTTTACAGCTTTTATAGACACAAGAAGAGGGTAGCCCCTCTTCTTGTGTCCTATTTATTATGAGTTAAGTTAATTCTTTTATTCAAGAACTTTTGTAACAACTCCTGAACCTACTGTTCTTCCACCTTCACGAATAGCAAATCTTAGTCCTTCTTCTATTGCTATTGGTGTGATTAACTCTATTGTGAATTTTGCGTTGTC
>JAAYNS010000044.1 GCA_012520755.1 Tissierellia bacterium | reverse complement strand
GACAACGCAAAATTCACAATAGAGTTAATCACACCAATAGCAATAGAAGAAGGACTAAGATTTGCTATTCGTGAAGGTGGAAGAACAGTAGGTTCAGGAGTTGTTACAAAAGTTCTTGAATAAAAGACTCAAGATATGGAATAAAATAAAGGGGAGGGTAACCCTCCCTTGTTTTTATTGTTTTAAGAAGATCAAATTCATGTGAATAAAACAAATAAATTTAAACTATGAATTGTGAATTGAAAAATATTGACAGACAAAATATTTTGTGATAGTTTATATTAGTAGCATTGATAGTATTAGGAGTGTTATGCCTTAAACATGCATATTGGTATAGATACACTAGTAACGGGAGGTGTTTTGAATGAGAGATACAATTACATTAGCTTGTACTGAATGTAAACAAAGAAATTATACAACAACAAAAAATAAGAAGAATACAACAGATAGAGTAGAACTTAGTAAATATTGCAAATTTTGCAAGACTCATACGACTCATAAAGAAACAAAATAAGTAGTAATCGATACTTGTTTTAAATATGAATTATTAAGGATGTGAAAGCATGTCATCAAATACTAATACGAACACCACTGGTTCTAAGAAAAATAATTTAATGAATTATTTCAAAGGTGTACGCTCTGAAATGAAAAAGGTTATATGGCCTACAAAAAAAGAGCTGTTTAATTATACAGGAGTTGTTATACTATTAAGCTTATTCGTAGCTATAATAGTATATTTAATTGATATAATAATAGGTGGTATAATATCTTTTTTAATTTAGAAATACAAGGGAGGGAAGGGCCTTTGGTCCCTACAATATGACGGATAAGGACATAAATAGAGAGAAGCGAGCTAGGGATGCGAAATGGTATGTAGTTCATACTTATTCAGGACATGAAAATAAGGTAAAAGCAAACATTGAAAAAATGGTAGAAAATCGAGGAATGAGAGACGATATATTCGAAATAGCTGTACCTACAGAAGAATATATGGATACTAAATCTGGAACGAAAAAACTTAAAGAGAGAAAGATGTTTCCTGGATATGTTCTTGTCAAAATGATCATTAATGATGAATCTTGGTATCTAGTAAGAAACACAAGAGGAGTCACAGGGTTTGTAGGGCCAGCATCAAAGCCAGTACCTTTATCAGATGCAGAAGTTAAGGCATTAGGTGTCCAAGAGACTTATTTGCCGCTTGTAGATTTCAATGTAAAAGATTCTATCAAGGTTACGTCTGGACCTTTTGAGAATTTTATGGGTACTATTGAAAGTATCAATATGGAAAAGAGAAAAGTAAAAGTCTATATTTCCATGTTTGGTAGAGAAACTCTAGTTGAATTAGATTTTGATCAAGTAGAGAAGGTTTAGATTATTAAGCGTAATAGCTTTTTAATAGATACACAAGAGTGGGAGGGATTATCCCGCTAAACCACATATTGAGGAGGTGTAAGTTTATGGCTAAGAAAGTCATGGCTTTAGTAAAGTTGCAAATTCCAGCTGGGAAAGCTACACCAGCACCACCTGTAGGTACTGCATTAGGACCTCATGGAGTAAACATCATGCAGTTTACCAAGGAGTTTAATGCAAAAACTGCTGATCAGGCTGGGATGATTATACCAGTTGTTCTTACGGTTTATCAAGATAGATCTTTTTCATTCATTACAAAGACACCACCAGTGCCAGTATTGATAAAGAAAGCTGTAGGAATTGAATCAGGTTCAAAAGAACCTAACAAGATTAAAGTAGCAAAATTATCTCAAGCTAAGCTTAGAGAAATTGCAGAAATAAAGATGCCAGATTTAAATGCTGGTTCAATAGAAGCTGCTATGAATATGGTAGCAGGTACTGCAAGAAGTATGGGTGTTGAAGTAGAACAATAAGTAAAGTGGGAGAAAATATTTCGTTAATACCACAAGGAGGTTAATTTTATGCCAAAGAGAGGTAAAAAATATCAAGATAGCGTGAAGCTGTTTGATAAATCAAAACAATATGATGTAGATGAAGCTATTGAGTTAGTTATTCAGACATCAAAAGCAAAATTTGATGAAACTATTGAATTATCTGCGAAACTAGGTGTTGACTCAAGACATGCTGATCAACAAGTTAGAGGTGCAATTGTACTACCTCATGGAACAGGTAAATCAAAAACAGTCTTAGTAATAGCAAAAGGCGATAAAATTGCTGAAGCAGAAGCTGCAGGTGCAGATTTTGTTGGCGGCGAAGAAATGGTTACAAGAATTCAACAAGAAGGTTGGATGGATTTTGATGTAGTTGTTGCTACACCAGACATGATGGGTGTAGTAGGGAAAATAGGTAGAATTTTGGGACCTAAAGGTTTAATGCCGAACCCAAAATCAGGAACTGTTACATTCGAAGTAGAAAATGCTGTAAAAGAAATTAAAGCAGGTAAAGTTGAATATAGAGTTGATAAACAAAATATAGTTCACGTTCCAATAGGCAAAGCGTCATTTGGTCCTGAAAAATTAAAAGAGAACTTTATGGTTCTTATGGGCGCTATTATTAAAGCTAAGCCAGCTGCAGCTAAAGGAAGATATCTTAGATCAGTAGTCCTTTCAAGTACTATGGGGCCTGGAATAAAGGTAAATGGAGCAAAATTAGTAGAAGCTGTAGATAAATAGTTGACACAGGATGAATTTATTGATATAATTATCAACGTTAATTAAATATATAACCGTAGACAGTAGGGACCATCTGGTTTAATTAACCTACCGAGGTGAGAAACTAAAACTAATAAATTTGAAATTAGGGTCTCTACGTGTCTGCGTATGAGACCTGTTTTTATTATCAAAAGGAGGTGGAGTTATTGAAGGAATCAACACTTCAAGCAAAGGTACAGTTAGTAGATGAAATCAAAGAAAAAATCAACAATGCACAATCAGTAGTATTAGTTGACTATAGAGGACTAGACGTATCACAGCTTACAGAATTAAGAAGAAATTTTAGAGAAGCTGGTGTAGAGTATAAAGTATATAAAAACTCAATGATGAGATTTGCATTTAAGGAATCTGGACTAGAAGAATTTAATGAACACTTAACAGGCCCTAATGGGATAGCTTTTAGTTATGAAGATCCAGTATCAGTTGCAAAAATAGCGTCAAATTTTTCTAAAGAAAACAAAAACCTTGAAATAAAAGCTGGGATAGTAGATGGAAAAATTATCAATGTTGAAGGCGTAGAAGCCTTAGCTGAGTTACCATCTAGAGAAGTACTTGTTGCCCAAGCATTGGGAGGCTTAAATGCACCAATACAAGGTTTTGCAAATGTGTTACAAGGTACAATGAGAGCCTTAGTAATTGCTCTTAACCAAATAGCAGAAAAACAAGAAACAGCATAATAAACAATGCAAACAATGAAAACAATCAAAAATCAAATAATAAAAAATTCGGAGGGATATTTAAATGGCAAGTGAAAAAGTGTTAAATTTAATAGAGGAAGTAAAGAATCTTACAGTATTAGAACTATCAGAATTAGTAAAAGCTTTAGAAGAAGAATTTGGTGTTAGTGCAGCAGCTCCTGCAGCAGTAGCAGTAGCAGCAGGTCCAGCAGCAGGTGGAGCAGCTCCAGCAGCTGAAGAAAAAACTGATTTTGATGTAGAATTAAAAGATGTAGGAGCAGAAAAGATTAAAGTTATTAAAGTAGTTAGAGAAATAACTGGCTTAGGTCTAAAAGAAGCTAAAGAATTAGTAGACAGTGCTCCAAAGGCAATTAAAGAAGGCGCTTCAAAAGAAGAAGCTGACGAAATAAAAACTAAATTAGAAGAAGTAGGCGCTACAGTAGAAGTAAAATAATAAAGAAAGGCTTTCATGAGAAAGCCTTTTTATTAATTTTTTAAACTGATATATGATTAACCCTCTTGAAGTATAAATATGAACTGCTTTTAGAGGGTTTTTCAAATATTTATAAAATTTTACTAATAATAATTGACAGGCTTGTATTCATGTGATATTATAGTAAATTGCATAATAATGATTATAGACCGATATTGTATAAAGTTTTAACTCTAAGGCAATATTATATGATAATTGAAAAGAATTACCAAAGGCATTTGCTTTTGGATATTTTAGTTTAATGAGGGGTGAATATTTATATGGTACATCCTGTAACATTTGGCAAAAGAGAAAGGATGAGTTATTCCCGTATTGATGAAGTACTTGATTTGCCAGATTTAACTGAAGTACAGTCATCATCATATGAATGGTTTCTTAAAGAAGGTTTGAAAGAGGTATTTGATGACATTAGTCCGATTCAAGATTATACGGGCAATTTAATTCTAGAATTTGTTGATTACCATATCGAAAAAGAAATAAAATATGATGAGAACGAAGCTAGAGAAAGAGATGCAAGTTTCTCAGCACCTTTAAAGGTAAAGGTTAGGCTTATAAACAAAGAAACAGGGGAAATCAAAGAGCAAGAAGTCTTTATGGGAGATTTGCCATTAATGACAAGAAAGGGTACTTTCATTATTAATGGAGCTGAAAGAGTTGTAGTTAGTCAGCTAGTAAGGTCACCAGGTGTTTATTATGGTGAGGAAATAGATAAAACTGGGAAAAAATTGTATTCTTCCACTGTGATACCTAATAGGGGTGCATGGTTAGAATATGAAACGGACTCAAACGATATTGTATATGTAAGAATAGATAGGACAAGAAAACTTCCTATAACTACACTACTTAGAGCTCTTAATATAGTATCTAATAGTGAAATAATTGAAATAATTGGTGAAAGTGAACAATTATTGAGGACCCTTGAAAAGGATGGAACGACTACTGAGGAAGAGGCTTTGATTGAAATATATAAAAAGCTAAGACCTGGCGAGCCACCTACAGTAGATAGTGCTAAGTCATTACTAACAAATTTGTTTTTTGATCCTAGGAGATATGATTTAGCAAAAGTGGGTAGATATAAATTCAATAAAAAGTTAGCTCTTTATAATAGGATATTTGGTTATAAAAGTGCTATGGACATAGTTAACCCTGAAACTGGAGAAATATTTGTTTCAAAAGGGGAAAGAATTTCCAGAGATGTAGCAATAGAGATAGAAAATAGCGGAATTAATTCTGTAATCATTTTACTTGATGATGGCCGAGAAGTAAAGGTGTTAGGGAATAATTTTGTAAATGGAGACGCCTTTAACCTTCCATTTTCGTTAAAAGAACTAGGATTGAATGAAAAAGTATATTATCCTTTAATGAAAGAATTAATGGAAGCCTATGAAGATGAGGAAGAGTTAAAGGAAGCTATTTTAGAGAGAAGTAAAGAACTTTCTCCAAAACACATTGTAGTGGATGATATCGTAGCAAGTGTAAACTATGAATTCAATCTCTTCAATGGAGTTGGAAGCATTGATGATATTGATCATTTAGGAAATAGAAGATTAAGAAGTGTTGGGGAACTATTACAAAACCAATTTAGAATTGGATTATCTAGAATGGAAAGAGTAGTCAGAGAAAGAATGACTATTCAAGATGTTGATGTGGCAACACCCCAAGCCCTAATAAATATAAGACCAGTCGTTGCTTCCTTAAAGGAATTTTTTGGAAGCAGTCAGTTGTCTCAGTTTATGGATCAAACAAATCCCTTGGCAGAACTTACTCATAAAAGAAGAATGTCGGCTTTGGGACCAGGTGGTCTAAGTAGAGACAGGGCTGGATTTGAAGTAAGGGACATTCACAACTCACATTATGGTAGAATGTGTCCTATAGAAACTCCAGAAGGTCCTAACATAGGTCTGATTACATCACTTGCATCCTATGCAAGAATAAATGAATACGGATTTATAGAAGCTCCTTATAGGAGATATGATAAAAAGGCAGGAGTAGTTACTGAACACATTGATTATTTGACGGCTGATGTTGAATATGAACTAGTTATAGCTCAATCAAATGAGCTTTTAAATGAAAATAATGAATTTGTTAATAAGAGAATTGTCGCACGTGGTAAACAAGGTATTATCGATATATTCCCTGTATCAGAAGTGGATTACATGGATGTTTCTCCAAAGCAACTTGTTTCAATTGGTACTGCTATGATTCCTTTCCTTGAAAATGATGATGCTAATAGAGCACTAATGGGTGCAAACATGCAACGTCAAGCTGTTCCTCTAATAAGACCAGAAGCTCCTATTATAGGTACTGGTATTGAACATAAGGCAGCCAAGGACTCTGGAGTAGTTGTAATAAGTAAGGGTAACGGAGTTGTAGAAAAAGTAAGTTCTGATGAGATTGCAATTAGAAGAGATGAAGATAACCAACTTGAAAGATATAAGTTATTGAAGTTCAAAAGATCTAATCAAGGTACTACTATAAATCAGAGGCCAATAGTATCAAAAGGCGAAAGAGTAGAAAAGAATCAAATTATTGCAGATGGGCCTAGTACTGAAATGGGTGAGATAGCCCTTGGCAAGAATATCCTTATAGCATTTATGACCTGGGAAGGCTATAACTATGAAGACGCTATGTTAATTAATGAGAAATTAGTTATAGAAGATACATTAACTTCAGTTCATATTGAAGAATATGAGTCAGAAGCCAGAGATACAAAATTAGGACCTGAAGAAATAACCAGGGATATACCAAATGTTAGTGAAGAAATGCTAAAAGATTTAGATGATAGAGGAATAATCCATATAGGGGCAGAAGTAAAACCTGGAGATATACTTGTAGGTAAAGTAACTCCTAAAGGTGAGACAGAGCTTACAGCCGAAGAAAGGCTTCTAAGAGCAATATTTGGAGAAAAAGCTAGAGAAGTTAGAGATACTTCTTTAAGAGTTCCTCATGGTGAGCAAGGTATAGTAGTAGATGTAAAAATATTTACCAGAGAAAATGGAGATGAATTGCCACCAGGAGTTAATGAAATGGTTAGGTGCTTTATTGCAACTAAGAGAAAAATAACTGTTGGGGATAAGATGTGTGGGCGACATGGTAATAAAGGGGTAATTTCCAGGATACTTCCTGAAGAGGATATGCCATATTTACCAGATGGTACCCCAGTGCAAATAGTTTTAAATCCTCTTGGTGTTCCTTCTCGTATGAACTTAGGTCAAGTTCTTGAAGTGCATTTAGGATTAGCAGCCAAAGAATTAGGTTGGCATGTAGCTACACCAGTGTTTGATGGAGCTAATGAGCAGGATATAATGGATGCCTTAAAATCAGCCGGATATCCTGAAACTGGAAAGATTCAATTAAGAGACGGAAGAACAGGAGAATATTTTGACAGTCCAGTTACAGTTGGATATATGTATATGTTAAAACTTCACCACTTAGTTGATGAAAAGATACATGCTAGGTCAACTGGACCATATTCCCTAGTTACTCAACAGCCATTAGGTGGAAAGGCTCAATTTGGTGGGCAAAGATTTGGGGAGATGGAGGTTTGGGCATTAGAGGCATATGGTGCCGCTCATACACTTCAAGAGATCCTAACTGTTAAATCTGATGATGTTGTTGGTAGGGTTAAGACTTATGAGGCTATTGTAAAAGGTGAAAATATACCAGAACCAGGAATTCCAGAATCCTTTAAAGTACTGATTAAGGAATTACAAAGTTTAGCCCTAGATGTTAAAGTCTTAACTGAGGAAGATGACGAAATTGAAATTTTAGAATCAATAGATGATGACTTATCTGACATCGATATGATTGGCGAAGAAATGTCAACTGACAAATTATTTGTCGATGACTCAGAAGATGATAGTAATGACACAGATTCACACATAGATAAATCCAGCACCAACATGCCATCAGGATTCTCAATTGAAGATACAGAGGATGGAGATAATGATGATATTGTTGAAGACAATGGCAACGAAGATTATCTTGATGAAGACTTTGATTAATTTATAAAATAAACAATTATCTTATTATGAAAGGAGAGATACTCCTTGTTTGAATTAAATAACTTTGATTCAATTAAGATTGGCCTAGCTTCACCAGAAAAAATTAGACAATGGTCAAAAGGGGAAGTAAAAAAACCAGAAACAATTAATTACAGGACATTAAAGCCCGAAAAAGAAGGTCTGTTCTGTGAAAAAATATTTGGACCGACAAAGGACTGGGAGTGCCACTGCGGTAAGTACAAGAGAGTAAGATATAAAGGCGTAGTTTGTGACAGATGTGGAGTTGAAGTTACAAAATCAAAGGTACGTAGAGAGAGAATGGGGCATATAGAATTAGCAGCTCCAGTCTCACATATATGGTATTTTAAAGGGATTCCTTCAAGAATGGGTTTAATTCTTGATATGAGTCCTAGAGCCTTAGAGAGGGTTTTATACTTTGCATCTTATATAGTTATAGATGCTGGTGATACCCCATTGTATGAAAAACAGCTATTGACGGAAATAGAGTATAGAGATGCTCTGGAAAAATATGACAATAGTTTCAAAGCCATGATGGGTGCTGAAGCTATTAAAGAATTGCTAGAAAATGTTGACTTAGAGGCAGAATATAGTGATCTTAAGTCACAACTTAATGAAGCGACAGGACAAAAGAAAATAAGAATAACTAGAAGATTGGAAATAATAGAGTCCTTCAGAAAATCTGGAAATAAACCTGAATGGATGATATTAGATGTTATTCCTGTAATACCGCCTGATTTGAGACCTATGGTACAATTAGATGGTGGTAGATTTGCTACATCTGATTTAAATGATTTGTATAGAAGGGTAATAAATAGAAATAATAGATTAAAAAGATTGTTGGATCTAGGAGCACCTGATATTATCGTTAGAAACGAGAAGAGAATGCTCCAAGAAGCAGTAGATGCTTTGATTGATAACGGTAGAAGAGGTAGACCGGTTACAGGACCAGGCAATAGACCTCTAAAATCTCTATCGGATATGTTAAAGGGTAAACAAGGTAGATTCAGACAAAACTTACTAGGTAAGAGAGTTGATTATTCAGGTCGTTCAGTTATAGTTGTAGGTCCAGAACTTAAGTTTTATCAATGCGGACTGCCAAAGACTATGGCACTTGAGTTGTTTAAACCTTTTGTAATGAAAAAACTAGTAGAAGAAGACCATGCTCACAACATTAAAAGTGCAAAAAGGATGGTTGAAAGGGTTAAGCCTCAAGTATGGGATGTTTTAGAAGATGTAATTAAGGACCACCCTGTAATGCTAAATAGGGCTCCAACATTGCATAGACTTGGTATTCAAGCCTTTGAACCAGTGCTGGTTGAAGGAAAGGCCATTAAGCTTCACCCGCTAGTATGTACAGCTTATAATGCTGACTTTGATGGTGACCAAATGGCAGTACACGTTCCACTTTCTACTGAAGCACAAGCTGAAGCCAGACTATTAATGTTATCTACAAATAATATATTGGCTCCAAAAGATGGGAAACCAATAACTACACCAACACAGGATATGGTTTTGGGAAGCTATTATTTGACAGTTGAAAGAAAAGGCGAAATTGGAGAAGGCAAGTATTTTAAGGATTACAACGAAATGTTCCTCGCTTATTTAAATGGGGATGTTGGAATTCATGCTAGAGTTAAGGTAAGAATTAAATTAAGTCCAGATGATAGAGGGCAACTTGTTGAAAGTACTGTAGGTAGATTTATTTTTAATGAGTATGTACCTCAAGACTTAGGATTTGTAGATAGGCAAGAGGACCCATATTCATTAGAAGTAGATAAAGTTGTAGACAAAAAATTCTTAGGTGAAATTGTAGAAAAATGCTATAGAAAGCATGGAAATATTGTAACTTCAATTTTGCTTGATCATGTAAAGGAAACAGGATTCAAGTATTCAACTATAGGTGCAATATCAATCTCAATGAGTGACGTAGTAATACCAGATGAGAAATATAAATTTATAGAAGCAGCTGAGATTGAAGTAGATAAATTTGAAAAATCATATCGTAGAGGATTGATTTCCGATGAAGAAAGATATGAGAAAGTAATAGAAGTTTGGAATGAAACTACAGAAAAAGTTACAAATGTATTAATGGATAGTCTAGATCCTATGAACAATATATACATCATGGCTCTCTCAGGTGCAAGAGGAAGTAAAAACCAAATTAGACAACTTGCGGGCATGAGGGGTCTTATGGCTAGTGCATCAGGTAGGACGGTTGAAATCCCAATTAAATCAAACTTTAGAGAGGGTCTTACTGTACTTGAGTTTTTTGTATCAACTCATGGTTCCAGAAAAGGACTTGCTGATACAGCTTTGAGAACAGCTGACTCAGGGTATTTAACAAGAAGATTAGTTGATGTTAGCCAAGACGTAATAGTTAGAGAACATGACTGTAATACAGATGAATATTTAATAGTTAAAGATTTTAAAGATGGCAATGAAATAATAGAAAACTTAGCTGATAGAATAGAAGGAAGATATGCATTTGAAGACATTGTTCATCCGGAAACTGGAGAGGTATTAGTCAAGAAAAATGAGATGATTTCTGATTTAATGGCTGAAAAAATAGAGAGAATAGGCATAGAAGAAGTTAAAGTTAGATCTGTACTAGGTTGTAAAGCCAAATATGGAGTTTGTGCTACCTGCTATGGAAGAAACTTAGCTACTGGCGGTGAAGTGAATATTGGAGAGTCAGTTGGTATCATTGCTGCCCAATCAATAGGGGAACCAGGAACTCAGCTTACTATGAGAACCTTCCATACAGGTGGAGTAGCTGCAGCAGTAGATATTACACAAGGTTTGCCAAGGGTTGAAGAGCTCTTTGAAGCAAGAAAGCCTAAAGGTTTAGCTGTAATATCAGAAATTGATGGTACTGTGAGTCTGAATGAAACAAAGAAGGGAAAAGAAGTAGTTGTAACATCTGAAAATGGAGAATCAGCATCCTATAATATAGTTTATGGTTCAAGACTAAAAGTCAAAGAAGGAGACTTAATAGAAGCTGGGGACGAAATTACAGATGGTTCAGTGAACCCTCACGATATCTTAAAGATAAAAGGCGTCAGAAGCGTACAAAACTATATAGTAAAGGAAGTACAAAGAGTATATAGGCTTCAAGGTGTTGATATCAATGATAAGCATATTGAAGTAATTGTAAGACAAATGTTGTCAAAGATAAAAATAGAGGAATCTGGTGACACTGATATGCTTCCAGGAAGCTTGGTAAGTAAACACCAATTCGATGAAGAGAATCAAGCAATAATAGATGAGGGTGGTGTACCAGCAGTAGGAAAGAGGATTTTGCTTGGTATAACTAAAGCATCCTTAGCTACAGAGTCATTCCTTTCAGCAGCTTCCTTCCAAGAAACAACAAGGGTTCTTACAGATGCAGCAATTAAAGGAAAAGAAGACAATCTAATAGGTCTTAAAGAAAATGTAATCATTGGCCAATTAATACCTGCAGGGACTGGAATGAAAAGATATAAGAATGTTAAAATAGATGTTGAAGAAAATCTTGAATTATTAGAAGAGAATGATGAAAATTTGATTGACACTGAAATTATGTAGTGATAGAATGTTAGAGTGTGTGAACAAAAGTTACTCAAGACATAAAAAATTATGTGGACAATTTGTCCACATAATTTTTGGAATGTTAGAAGGGGGAATCATTATGATTTCAAAACTTAAAACACATAACAAAGTAGTAGGTGCAAAACAAGTTAAAAGAGCTATTAACTCTTCAAATATTGAAGCGGTCTTTATAGCTGAAGATGCTGAAAAGAAAGTAACTTCTAATATCGAAGAGTTATGTGTTGACAAGCATATCCAAATCATTCATGTAAAAACTATGAAAGATTTAGGTAAAGCTTGTGGCATTGATATTAATGCAGCAGTAGCTGCGTTATTAAAATAAATTAAAGGAGGTGCCTTGATGCCAACCATTAATCAATTAATTAGAAAAGGCAGAGAAAAAGTAATTTACAAATCAAAATCACCAGCTTTAGGAGTAAATCTAAACACTCTTAAAAAGAAGGAAACTACTTTGAATTCACCGCAAAAGAGAGGTGTATGTGTAGCTGTAAGGACAGTTACTCCAAAGAAACCTAACTCAGCTTTGAGAAAGGTAGCAAGGGTAAGACTTACAAATGGATATGAAGTTAACGCATATATTCCTGGAATTGGACACAATCTACAAGAGCATAGTGTTGTACTAATTAGAGGTGGAAGAGTAAAAGACCTTCCAGGTGTTAGATACCATATTGTTAGGGGTACCTTGGATACTTCAGGTGTTGACAAGAGAGAACAATCAAGATCTAAATATGGTGCTAAAAAACCTAAAGCAGCAAAGAAATAATAGTGCAAAAAATGCGGATTCAATCTGTTTAATATAGATGCATTTTGGGGCACAGCGGCAAATAGCCGAGTACCAATGAATCTACTCTAAATAGTTAAGGAGGGAAGCGAAGTGCCAAGAAAAGGACATATTCCAAAGAGAGAAGTTATGCCAGATCCAATATATAATGATTTGGTAGTGACAAAATTAGTTAATAGCATTATGCTAGATGGAAAAAAAGGTATAGCGCAAAATATTGTATATGGAGCATTTGATTATGTTGCAGAAAAAACTGGAGAAGATGCTTTAGAAGTATTCTATAAAGCATTGAACAATATAATGCCTGTTCTAGAAATTAAAGCTAGACGTATAGGTGGAGCAACATATCAAGTACCAATAGAAGTAAGACCAGAAAGAAGAGAAACACTTGGACTACGTTGGTTAGTAACTTACTCTAGAAAAAGAGGAGAAAAGACCATGGTAGAAAGACTTGCAAAAGAAATACTTGATGCAGCAAATGGTCTAGGAGCAAGTGTTAAGAAAAGAGAAGACACGCATAAAATGGCTGAAGCTAATAAAGCTTTTGCACACTACAGGTTCTAATTATGTCTTCAACATACATGCTAGTGTATGAAGAATCTGAAACAGTTATGAAGGAGGAAAGGTTGTGCCAAGAAAGATTTCGTTAGAAAATACACGTAATATCGGAATTATGGCTCATATTGATGCAGGAAAAACAACCACCACAGAAAGAATTTTATTTTACACTGGTAAAATCCATAAAGTTGGTGAAACTCATGAGGGCGCTGCTACCATGGACTGGATGGAGCAAGAGCAAGAAAGAGGAATTACCATTACTTCTGCAGCTACAACTGCACACTGGAAAAATCACAGAGTTAATATAATAGATACACCAGGGCACGTGGATTTCACAGTTGAAGTTGAAAGGTCTCTTAGAATCTTAGATAGTGCAGTAGCTCTATTTGATGCTAAGGGAGGAGTAGAGCCTCAATCTGAAACAGTTTGGAGACAGGCGAATAAGTATAATGTTCCACGTTTGTGTTTCGTTAACAAGATGGATATAGTTGGCGCTGATTTTTTCAGGACAATAGGAATGATTAAAGACAGATTAAATGCAAACCCAGTACCAATTCAAATACCAATTGGTAAAGAGGATACATTTACTGGTATGGTTGATTTAGTTGAAATGAATGCAGAAATATATCATGATGACTTAGGGATAGAAGTAGAAATCACTGAAATTCCAGAAGATTTAATAGATTTAGCGACAGAATATAGAGAAAAACTTGTTGAAGCGGTAGCAGAACAAGATGAAGAACTTATGATGAAGTATTTAGAAGGTGAAGAGATAAGCACAGAGGAAGTAAAAAAGGCTTTAAGATCTGCTACAGTTAAAGGAGAAATAACTCCAGTACTATGCGGTTCCTCATATAAGAATAGAGGGGTTCAACCTTTATTAGATGCGATAATTGACTATCTACCATCACCACTAGATATACCACCTGTAAAAGGTCATGAGAAAGACACTGATACAGAAGTTGTAAGAAATTCATCAGATGATGAACCTCTATCAGCTTTAGCATTTAAAATAGTTACCGATCCATATGTAGGTAAGCTTGCTTATGCAAGAGTTTACTCAGGTATATTAAAATCTGGTAGCTATGTAATGAATACAACAAAAGGAAAAAGAGAAAGAATTGGTAGAATTCTTTTAATGCATGCTAACAAGAGAGAAGAAATAGAAGAAGCTTATGCAGGAGATATAGTAGCAATAGTAGGACTTAAGGATACAACTACTGGAGATTCACTTTCTGCAGAAAGCTCACAAGTAATATTAGAAAAGATGGAGTTTCCAGAACCAGTTATCAGGGTTGCTATTGAGCCAAAAACAAAAGCATCTCAAGATAAAATGGGTGTTGGCCTTCAAAAACTTGCTGAAGAGGATCCAACTTTTAAAACTTATACAGATGAAGAAACAGGCCAGACAATTATAGCTGGTATGGGTGAGCTTCATTTAGAGATAATTGTAGACAGATTGCTTAGAGAATTTAAAGTAGAAGCTAATGTAGGTAACCCACAAGTTGCTTATAAAGAGTCTATACAAGGATCAGCTGAAGCTGAAGGAAAATATGTAAGACAATCTGGTGGCCGTGGACAATATGGTCATGTTAAGTTAAGAGTAGAACCTCAAGAAGCAGGCAAAGGATATGAATTCGTAAATAGCATAGTAGGTGGAGCTATTCCTAAGGAATACATTGGTTCAATAGACTTAGGTATTCAAGAAGCTTTAGAATCTGGTATTCTAGGTGGATATGAGGTATTAGATGTTAAAGTTACTCTGTTTGATGGTTCATATCATGATGTTGACTCATCAGAAATGGCTTATAAAATAGCAGCTTCAATGGGAATTAGAGAAGCAATCAAAAAAGCTAACCCAGTATTATTAGAACCAGTAATGAAAGTAGAAGTTACTGTGCCTGAAGAGTATATGGGTGATGTAATTGGAGATATAAACTCAAGAAGAGGTAGAATTGAAGGAATGGAATTAGTAGATGGTGCTCAAAATATAAGATCATTTGTACCATTAGCAGAAATGTTTGGTTATGCAACAGACCTTCGTTCAAATACTCAAGGTAGAGGTTTATATGTAATGCAATTTGATCATTATGAAGCAGTACCTAGCAGTATAGCTGATAAAGTAATAGGTGAGAAATAGACATACTTTAAGGAGGAGAAAATAATGGGAAAACAAAAATTTGATAGAAGTAAACCACACGTAAACATTGGAACAATAGGACACGTAGACCACGGTAAAACAACTCTAACAGCAGCAATAACTTTCGTACTAAACAAGAGGTTTGGCTCAGGAGAAGCAATAAGCTATGACAATATAGACAAGGCACCAGAAG
>JAAYNS010000006.1 GCA_012520755.1 Tissierellia bacterium | reverse complement strand
TTAAATTTGAATATGACAAAGCCTTGGGATGGGATAAGAGTCCAGTGTTAAGATATTCTAAAAGCAATAAGGAAAATGTTATCACTAAAATAGGAATCATGAAAGACTTTTTGGCCACTCAAGGAAAGGCAGAAGGAATATTAGCAGTTTTAACATTCCTAAATGAGAGCTTCCAAGGATTTGAATTATTAGAAGCTAATAGCCTAAAGCTAGGCAAAAAGGAAGACTTTATAAAGGAAAGATTCCTTAGCTTTATGGAGGCATATTTGGCTGAAGAATATAAAGTGATTGCAGATAAGGTTGAAGATGTAATTGGTTTTGGAGTTGGCCTTACTCCTTCAATGGATGACTTCATTTGTGGCTTAATGGTTGCTAGAGTTTATTTGCTCAACTATATGGGTAAAAGCATATTTGAAGCCCTGGAATTTAATGAACAAATGCTTATGAAAATTAGTGGGAAGACCACAAGGGTCAGTGAAGAAATGTTGAAGTTTTCGTCTAAAGGTGAAGTAAATGAAAACATACGAAGTTTGATGATATCGTTAACTTCTGACATACCTATAGATGAATTTATATACAATTTAAAAACCGTAGCAAGCTATGGTGAAACTTCCGGTATAGATATTATTTCTGGAATTTATATAGGAAGTAAAATATTATTGAATCAATACTCTAGGGGGTAGAATATTAATGGGTAGTGTAAAGTACAGCATTAAGAAAAATACTTATTATGATTCAGTTACACTTATGATTATATCCAAAGAAATTAAAAAAATGGATGGTGTAGAAGAAGCATTAGTAGGTATGGGAACAGATTTAAACAAGGAGCTAGCTACAAATCTACAAATGTCTAATTCAGAAATAGACGAGTTAACACCAAACGACTTCTTCATTAGTGTATTAGGAGATGATAAGGTTAACATAGAAGAAGTAGTAGCAGAAGTAGACAATTTGTTAAATGCCAAGAAAAAGGATAGCGATTCAGACTACATGCCGCCAACTTTAGATTCGGCAGTAAACAACGATCCTGATGCAAATATGGTTGTCATATCCCTTCCAGGACAATATGCAGCTGAAGAAGCTAAAAAAGCATTAAACAAGGGACTAAATGTTATGCTATTTAGTGACAATGTAAAAATTGAAGAAGAGAAAGAATTAAAAGAATTAGCTAAGAGCAAAGGGCTATTAATGATGGGACCAGATTGTGGTACTGCAATTATTAACAATGTTCCATTAGCTTTTGCAAATGTTGTTAGAAAAGGATCTATAGGAGTTGTAGGCGCTTCAGGAACTGGAACTCAAGAGATAACTGTCTTAATAGATAGACTAGGAGAAGGGGTATCTCAAGTAATAGGAACTGGAGGAAGGGACCTTAAAGAAGAAATAGGCGGTATTATGATGCTTATGGGAATTGATGCCCTAATCAATGACCCTAATACAGAAGTAATAGTACTTGTTTCTAAACCACCAGCACCATCTGTTGCTGAAAAAGTTCTTAAAGTAGTAAAGGATTCACCAAAACCTGTAGTAGTAAACTTTATAGGTGGAGACAGAGAAGTTGTAGAAAAATATGGTGGGTATTCCTGTATTTCACTAGAAGACGCGGCTAGAAAGGCTGTTGCATTAGTTAGAAAAGAAGAGGTAAAAGACTTTGATGGATTTAGCTTAGCAGAAGAAGAAATTAATAGAATAGTAGATCAAGAAGTAGCCAAGATTACTTCTGGACAGAAATATTTGAGAGCTTTATATACTGGTGGAACAATTGCTGATGAGTCAATGAAATTATTAGGTAAGGATTTTGATATCTATTCAAATATTCCTTTATCACCAGAATTCAAGTTGGAAAACTCTATGGTAAGTAAGGAAAACACTTGTCTTGATCTTGGTGAAGATGAGTTTACAAAAGGAAAACCACATCCAATGATAGATCCTAGCTATAGAACTGAACGTCTTGTTCAAGAAGCAAAGGATGAAGAAGTAGCAGTTATATTAATGGATTTCGTACTTGGCTATGGAGCAAATGAGGATCCAATTGGAGAGATGCTTCCATCACTTAAAGAAGCTAAAGAGATGATGGCTAAAGAAGGAAGATATCTATGTATAGTAGGTTATGTATGTGGTACTGAGAGTGATCCACAAAAATTGAAAGAATCTCAAGAGAGATTAGAAGAAGCTGGAGTAATAGTAATGCCATCAAATGCTCAAGCTGCAAGACTTACAGGATTAATCCTTAATAAAATTCAATAGAATTGGAGGGTTTTGGATGTCAAAAATTAATGAGCTTTTTAACAAAGATTTAAGAGTTATAAATATGGGTTTAGAATCCTTCTATAATGATTTAAAGAAACAAGAGATTCCAGTAACACATGTTGCTTGGAAACCTGTAGCAGGAGGAAATAAAAAATTATCTTCACTATTATCTAGACTTAAATAGTTGTGGATATTTTAAAATAATATTTCTAATCTAAAATATAAGGAGTGAATAAAATGTCAATAGCAGAAAAAATTGCACAAGCTAATAAGGAAACTTTAGAAAGAGTATTAGCTGCACAACCAACCCTTGTTGGCATGAGCACAGCAGGAGAAATTATTCCTGGAATGACTAAAAAAACTATACTTCATGCAGGACCACCTGTAACTTGGGATAAAATGAGTGGACCTCTACAAGGTGCTATTATTGGTGGTTTAATTTACGAAGAATTAGCAAAAGATGAAAAAGAGGCTAGAGAACTTGCAGCTTCAGGAGAAATTACATTTGACTCATGTCACCATCACAACACTGTTGGTCCGATGGCAGGTGTAGTAACTTATAAAATGCCAGTTTGGATAGTTCAAAATAAGACATATGGAAACTATGCTTATTGTACACAAAATGAAGGATTAGGAAAAGTATTACGTTTTGGTGCATTTGAAGAAGAGGTTATTACAAGACTTAACTGGATGGAAAAGACTCTTTATCCAGTATTAAAAGAAGCTTTAACATTTACAGGAGAAATAGATCTTAAATCAATGCTGGCTCAATCACTTCAAATGGGTGATGAAGGTCACAATAGAAATGTTGCGGGAACTTCTTTATTACTAAGAAGACTGGCTCCAGCAATTGTAAAAACAGGTTTTTCTGATGAAGATAAAGCTGCAGTTTTAGAATTTATCAGTGGCAATGACCACTTCTGGCTGAACCTAACAATGCCAGCTGGAAAATGTACAATGGATGCAGCAGGAGGAATAAAATACAGTACAATAGTTTACACAATGGCTAGAAATGGTACTGAATTTGGTATAAGAGTATCAGGTTTAGGAGATAGATGGTTTACAGCACCAGCAGAAATAATAGATGGACTGTACTTCCCAGGATATACAATGGAAGATGCAAACCCAGATATAGGTGACAGTAGTATAACTGAAACAACTGGTTATGGTGGATTTGCTATGGCAGCAGCTATTCCAATAGTACAATTTGTTGGAGGAGCTCCACAAGATGCACTTAATTATTCTAAATCAATGTATGAAATAACAGAAGCAGAAAACAACGTTTATAAGATTCCAGCACTAGACTTCAGAGGAACTGCAACAGGTATTGATATTCAAAAAGTTGTTGAAACAGGAATAAGACCAGTTATAAACAGTGGTATAGCACATAAAAATCCAGGTGTTGGACAAGTAGGAGCAGGAATTGTTCATCCACCTATGAAGTGCTTTGAAGATGCTCTTGAAGCTTTCGTAGCAAAGCTAGAAGAAGAAGGAGAACTTTAATTAATTTTAGCTATTAATGCATACTCTGCTATTAATAGTAGAGCTGCATAAATATAATAAAAATACAAGGAGGAAGTATTATGAATTTATTACAAAACTGGGATAATATTGAGATGATTGATTTAACTCAAAACTTGAGTCATTTAACACCACCTTGGCCAACATATGAGCCATTACAAATTAAGTTCTTTAAAAGATTATCTCCAAATGGAGCAAATGGACAATTAATCACAACATCAAATCACGTTGGTACTCACTTAGATGGACCTTTACACTTTGATACAGCAGGAAGAGATATAGCTTCAATAGGACTAGAAAAATTAGTAGGACCTGCAGCAGTAGCTGATATATCAGATATTACTGAAGACTTTAGTATCTATACACCACAAGATATTATGGATAGAGTAGAAGTTAAAAAAGGAGATATCCTTATAATTAACACAGGATATCACAAATATGGTTGGGATCAACCAGAAGCAGATGAAAAAAGATATATGGTAAGACACCCTGGTCCATCACTAGATTTCGTTGACTGGGTAAAAGAAATGGAAATAAAATGGATAGGCGTTGACTGCGGTTCCGCTGACCACCCAATGAATACTAAAATTCGTGACTGGGAACCAATGGAAGCAGCAAGATGTAATGCATATATGAAAGAAAAATATGGCAAAGAATTAAATGAAATTTATCCTTGGCCAGATGTATATCAAGCAATGCATATTCAAGTATTCCCAAAACCAGACGAAGTAATCCACGCTGAAAACCTTGGTGGAGACATTGCTAAATTAGGTAGCAAACGTACAATAGTTGGATGTTTCCCTTGGAAATTCGAAGGTGGAGAATCTTCAATATGCCGTATAGTAGCATTTGAAAGCAAATAGTAAGAATAATAGAATCTAATTAATCAAATATCTACCCGCCTCTTGTTCAACAGGCGGGTAGATATATAAATAGGAGGAATTTCAATGGAACAAGCTTTGGACAATATAAAAGTCCTGGATTTAACTAGAGTTCTAGCTGGGCCATATGCCACTATGATATTAGCAGACTTAGGTGCAGAAATTATTAAAATTGAAATGCCTAATACTGGAGACGATTCAAGGGGCTTTGGACCATATGTAGGAGAAGAAAGTGCATACTTTATGAGTATTAATAGAAACAAAAAAAGTATGACCTTAAACTTGAAATCTGAAAAAGGTAAAGAGATATTTATAGAACTAATAAAAGAAGTAGATGTAGTAGTAGAAAACTTTAGACCAGGTACAATGGAAAAATTAGGACTTGGATATGAATATTTAAATACTATCAATCCAAAATTAATATATGCTGCAATTTCTGGCTATGGACACACAGGCCCTTATAGTCAAAGAGCTGCCTATGATGCAGTTGTTCAAGCTATGGGTGGAATAATGAGTATTACAGGCCAAGAAGGTGGAAAG
>JAAYNS010000043.1 GCA_012520755.1 Tissierellia bacterium | reverse complement strand
TTAGTACATAAACGTATATTTCTCACTGCATATTTTTCACTCATTCCACTACCTCCCTTCAATCTTTTCAAACTTCCAATTTGGTACCTTGCAAACTGGGCAGATATCAGGGATTGTATCACCTATGTAAATATAACCGCATATTGTACAGACATATACTCCAGTGTTATCAAGCAAGGCATCTCCCTCTTTCTCATATCTGGATAAAATTGAATTCAAGATTCGTGTAACCTTTTCACTCCAGACGAGGGCACGCATCGCGCCACGGTCTTTTTCACTAGATGCTATAGCATTAGCATTAGGAAATCCTTCCTTCAAATCATTTTCAATCAATTCAAGTAGATTATCAAATTCTGGTTCTTTTGCGGGAGCTGCTGCTTTCTTAAAGTATTCAGCAAGTTTAGTAAAGAGTGAAGCTTCTTCTGGCTTGTACTGTTTTTCACAACCTCGTGCTAAATTTGTGCAAAGAGCACTCATTTCTAATGGAGATAATTCTTTCATATCTGATGATAGTTCAATCACAGAAACTGGTTTGTTTTCTGTAGTTGTAGCAGATTCGCCTTGTTTTATAAATTCTTCTTTTGTAGCACCACAAAGAGGGCAAACCCAATCCTTTGGAACATCTTCCCATAAGGTACCTGGAGCAATGCCTGATTCAGGAATGCCCTTAGCTTCATCATAGATGTATCCACAAATAGAGCACAAATATTTTTCCACACCATTTCCCCCTTCCTTTTTTATTTATATTATTAACGGCATCTAGGACAGATACCTTTAAAATATACACTTTTTTCATCTATCTTAAAATCTTCCAAATCTGAAGATATCAATGAATCAGTATCAATATTAAAATCATAGATTGTTCCACAGGACTCACATTTTATATGGCCATGGTTTTCAATATTAATATCATATCTTGCTTCATTATCCTCAATTGTGATTACTTTTACCAAGTCTGCTTTTACTAGTAGCTTCAATGTATTATAGACAGTTGTCTTAGATAAGGTTGGCATATCAATTTGTAAGTCAGTATATATTTGATCAACAGTGGGATGAGTTTGATTTTCAATAAGATATTCAAGAATTTTTAGTCTCTGATGTGAAAGATTTATCTTCTTGTTCTTTAATTCTCTCTCTAAATTCTCAAATGTGATTGCATTCATTTAAATCACCACCTGTACTTTTATTAAATATAACAGCGGTTAAAATAATTACACTTTTGTAATTGTTACAATTATTATACTATCATGCTACTTTATTGTCAACAGCGTCTTGATAATAATATAACATAAATCTTTGTCAAAAAAGGACTATGAAACCCTAAATTCCATAGTCCTTTTATCTATTCTACAATTTTTTCCTTCATTTTCTCAATCAACTGAAAAATCCCTGCTTCTATTTTCTTAAAATCTTCTTCTTTCGGTGAACCTTCAAATTCTACCGATTCTACAAAATCCCACTTCATTTTATTTCTATCAATTATTTCAGCCAACTCTTTTTCTGCTCCTCCAGACCATCCATATGAACCAAATCTAAAAGCTACTTTCCCAGAAACCTTTTTTCTTCCTAGTTCATCTATTGCAGCTGCAACTGGCGGAAATAACTTGTATTCATATGTTGGAGCAGCTATTATAATACCAGCAGACTTGAACACAGTGGCTATCATTTCACTTTCACTTTCTAAAGGCATTTCAAGTAGATTAACCTTTATACCTTGTTTATCAATCACTTCTTTTGCATATTTAACTGCTTTCTCTGTCATGCCATACATGGAACCCCAAAGTATAGTGATTTGATTTTTACCTGCTCCTTCTGCATACTTACTAAAACGTGTATAATCATCTATTATATCTTGTGGATTTTTTCTATATATGGGTCCATGTCCTGGTGCTATAATGTTTACATCCAATTCTTTAGTTTTCTCTATTGCCTTTTTCAGCATAGGAGTAAATGTAGTCATTACGTTTGAATAGTACCTAATACCTTCCATTTCAAAGAATTCCATTTCTTCAGGAGTCATCTCATCATCGAAATAATGTTCTACCATTCTACCAAAGGAACCATACATATCACATGAAAACAAAGTCTTTGTATCTGACTCATAAGTAAACATAGTATCAGGCCAATGTACATTAGGTGCAGGATGAAAGGTTAGTATTTTCCCCTTTCCCAGGTCCAATCTATCTCCCTCTTTTACAACCCTGATATTTATGCTATCGCCATAAAATGAAGATACTAGTTTAGCAGCTTTATCCGTACATATGATTGTGAAATTATCATTAATTTTTTTAAAGCTTTCAATCCAACCAGAATGATCTGGTTCCATGTGGTTTACAATTAAATATTCTATATCCTTAGGATTAACGTCTATATTCTCAAGATTTTTATATAAGCTTTCAGGTACACCATCCCACCCGATAACCCCATCGATAATAGCTGTTTTATCTCCTTTTACAATATAAGAATTTAATGTTACACCATTAGCAATCTCCCATATTCCTTCAAAAAGCATATCTTCTACATTCATTGTCAACATAAATATGTCTTCTGCAACTTTAATTTTTTTCATCCTAAAGCCTCCTTGTCGAAATGATAGTATTCTTCAATAACTGTACTTGTATTTATCTTTATTATATCTAGTCAATTTTCTTAGTCAAGTAATAGTAATGTTTAACACATGAAAAAGCATCACTTCTCAAATAAAAGTGATGCTTTAAATCTATCTATCTTTTTATTTTTCAAGCTTAGCTGCAGTAAACCAAAGTTCTTTACTATAACCAGCAACATGGCCTTCAAATTCTGCTACTACTTCGAAGTCGCCATCTTCATCAGCTTCATTTCTTATTTCAGTTGCAAGTTTTTTCATTTCAGTTAGATATTCCTGAACTAATTTTAAAGATTCTTCGCAAGTAAACTTGTCTCCCTCTAACTCTTTAATTGATGCATTCTCAACATAGTCAGATATTTTAACTAAAGGCTTCTCACCTTTCATCTTTAACAATTCAGCTACAGCATCATATTTCTCAAAAAAGTCATCATACAATTCTTCAGTATAATTATGAATCTCTGAGAACTTTTGTCCTATAACATTCCAATGGATATTGTGTAGGTTTACATTTAAAACAGCTAAATTTGATAGATATACATTTAATTTTGTGTAATCTTTCATCTTATCCCTCCAAATTATTTAATTCTTTGACCTATAATATAAGATACCCAAGTAAATATTTAATAAACATACAATAAAGATTCAAATACTTTTTAGTATAAATACCTTGACAAAAGTTGGCGGAATACCCCTATAAAAATCCTATTAATATTCTAAATACTCAAGCATATATAAGTTCTAAAATTAATGAAATTACATTAGCTAGCTAACTTCTTCTTATGTTTTCATTGGAATACTTAACTATTAACGATTAATACCGATATTAAGTGAACATAAATAAAATATTGGGAGAGTGTTTTATGGAGAATATTTCTAAGGCCAAAAAAAGCAAAGATACTAGAGGTCCTAAAGGTTTAAAGTTCAAAAGTATAAGAACACAATTGATAGTAATCTTCACAATATTGCTTGTAATAGCAATTTCTACTTTAACTATAATATCCTTGCAAAAATCCACATCTCTAATTACAACAATAACAAAAGAAGCAGTCTTACTCCTTGCAAATGATGCAGCTAAAATAATAAATGGTAGAATTGATTTACAAGAACAAACATTATCTACCATAGCCCTAAGTGGTGAAATGGAAAGTATGGATCTAGAGATACAAATACCTTATATGCAAAAACAGCTACCACATACTGGCTTCCTCGATATGGCAGTGGTTCTCCCTGACGGTACTGCGAATTATGCATCTGGTAATACAGCTAATCTAGGAGATAGAGACTATGTAAAAAGAGCCTTTCAAGGAGAGCAAGTTGTGTCTGATCCACTAGTGAGCAAGGTAACAAATGAAGTAGTATTAATGTACGCAAATCCAATAAAAGTTGATAATGAAATCGTAGCCGTTTTAATCGGTCGTAGAGATGGCAATACTTTAAGTGATATTACAGACGATACAGGCTATGGAGTAAGTGGCTATGGTTATATTATTGACGGTGCCGGTACAATAATAGCCCATCCTAATAGAGACTTTGTTTTTAATCAGCGTAATCTAATTGAAGAATCAAAAACCGATGAAAACTACAAGTCTATTGCCATCTTATTTGAAAAGGCTTTGATGGAGAAAAAAGGGATTGATGCTTATACTCTTGATGGGAAAGAACTATATGCGGCATATGCTCCAATTGAAGGTACTAATTGGATATTTTTCATTACTGGTGATAAGGCAGAAATATTAAAAGATATTCCATTAATTGTTAGTTTTATGCTAGTATCAGGGTTAGTTGTTTTGATATTAAGTGCTGTGGCTGTATTCTTTATTGGTAATTCGTTATCCAAGCCTATTATCTTAGCATCTGATCATGCAAAGAAACTAGCTGATTTAGACGTTAGTGTAATAACACCCAAAAATTTTCTTGAAAGAAATGATGAGTTAGGAATTCTTGCAAGTTCTTTCAAAACAATGGGAGATAATCTCAAGGATATTATCCGAGAAATTAGCAGCTCCTCTGAAATGGTAGGGGCAGCTTCTCAAGAGCTCTCAGCAACTTCACAAGAATCAGCTACTGCTGCTGAAGAGGTTACTAAAACTGTTGAAGAGATTGCTAAAGGAGCATCAGAGCAGGCTATTAACACAGAGTCAGGTTCAACTAAGGTTTCAGACCTTGGAAATTGTATTGAGAAAAACAAAGAACTTATGGACAGATTAAATTCCGCATCAGAAAATGTAAATACCCTAGTGAATGAAGGCTTATTGGATATTGAAAATCTTGCAAAAATCACTGAAACAAGCAACGAGGGTATAAAGGAAATCCATGAAGTAATACTAAAGACAAATGATAG
>JAAYNS010000042.1 GCA_012520755.1 Tissierellia bacterium | reverse complement strand
TAGCTATGATATCCGTTCCACCTGTTGATGCATTCTGGTTAAATACGATACCCATTCCAACCCCAATTATTAGAATACCAAAAATTAAATTAATAAAGAGATCATCCGTAAAAGGTTCTGCCATTGGATATAAGCTTTCTAACAAAAAAATAATACCAGATAAGGCTAAACTAGCATAAAGAGTGTATCCTCCAAAATCTTTACCAAGAACTATAAAGGCGATAACAAATAAAGAAATATTAATAATTGCCAGGACTGCACTATAATCCAAGACTGGTATTAGATTACTTAATACCAAGGCAAAGCCTGCAGCACCACCAGCTGCAAGATTAGATGGGTTTAGGAAAAAGTACAAACCACATGCTAAGATAAACAAGCCAATATTAATTAAAATAAATCGCCTTAAATTGAACTTCATAAGTATTCCTCCTGTGACATTACTTTTAGTATATGTAAAATTTCAATATTTATAGAGTATATATAAATTAGTGGATCAAAAGAAAATATGATATAATTTCTACAATAAATTATATTAATAGCCCCTAAAAGATTATATCATGAATCAGAGAGGATAGGAAAATATGAAAGTTAAAATAAACTTAAGTAAAAAATCAAAAATATTAATAATTGCTGTCTTGCTTTTAAGCATTATTGCTTTATCAAGTTGTGCTGCTATAAAGGATAAATTATCAGTTTTAAGAGGGGATTTAATAGGTAATGACTTTGATATCTTGTTTTATGATCATTATGCCAATAAAACATTGGAGTTAGAAGGTAATAAAATAACTGTGGGTTTATTAAAAAATGAGGCTAATATCAATACAGAATCAACTGGTTTTGAATCCAGTGTACTAGAAATTACTATAAATGGTGATGAAATGCTTCAAGTAGGTAATACTGTCATCTTTGCTGAAAAGGGCTTAGATATGGTTGAAGACTTTGAAGTGCCTACTGATATAGAAATAGATAGTGGTGGAGGATTTGTACCTATTGATAGATTTATTAATGATTTAAAAAATGAAATAGGTAAAGAAAAAACAATAATAGTCTCTAGTCAAATGGGCATACCTATAGGAGTTTTTCAAGGTGAAAAGGTATATGTGACAGTTCCTGAAGACTTGCCAAAAATGACAAGACTCAATATTGATGGAAAGAGTTTATATATACACAGAGCTAATTATGTAATATTGGATAGCGAAATGATTAAATAGAGGTCCACCTTAAATTCTAATTTTGTTAATTAATTGTAATTTTAAAAAATGTATAGTATCCTAATAAATATGGATATAAATAAACTGAAGGTATTTTATTAAAATAGGAGGTCTAAGATTTAATGAAAGGTAAATCAGCAATTATTATTATAATTGTAGTAGTAGTTTTATTGATGATGGTATTTGGATCATACAATAATCTTGTTACTAAGGAAGAAAATATAGACAGTGCATGGGCACAGGTTGAAAATGTCCTAAAAAGAAGGGCGGATTTAATCCCAAACCTAGTAAATACAGTTAAAGGCTATGCAAGCCATGAAGAAGATGTATTGACTCAAATTACAAATGCAAGATCTGGATTAACCAATGCTAGTACACCTGAAGAGTATGCTCAGGCTAATGAACAACTTGATACAGCTATAAGGTCACTAAATATTGTTGTTGAAAACTATCCAGACTTAAAAGCAAATCAAAACTTCTTAGAATTACAAGCTGAGCTTTCTGGTACTGAGAATAGAATTTCTACAGAAAGAATGAGGTATAATGATGCTGTTAGGGAATTTAATACTACAATTAGAAGATTTCCAACTAAAATAATAGCTAGTATATTTAATTTTGAAACAAGACAGTATTTTGAAATAAATGCGGAGGATGCAGAAGTTCCAGAAGTAAATTTTTAAGAGGGTGCTTAAATGAAGAAGCATAAAAATAGGTTTATATTATTATTGGCAGCTTTCTTAATACTTCTATCTACTAGTGTATACGCTATTCCTAATCCAAGTTATGATTTTTATGTATATGATGAGGCTAATATTTTATCTACTACAACAGAAAATTATATAATTGAAACTAATAAAGAGCTTTATAATAAAACAGGTGCCCAAGTAGTCTGGGCTACTATAAACGATTTGGAAGGAATGGATATCAACACCTACGCAACAGCATTATTTGATGAATGGGATATTGGAAGTAAAGACCTTGACAATGGATTGTTAGTTCTAATAGTTCCAAATAATGGTGAACTCTGGATAGAGGTAGGATATGGCTTAGAAGGCATATTGCCAGATGGTAGAACTAAAAGAATCATAGAAGAAAATATAATACCTTATTTTTCTCAAGGAGATTATGATGCAGGAGTACTGTCTGGTTATGAAGAGATATTGAATTATATAGAATCTGAATATAATATTGAACTCCAAACTAGGGATGGCAATTATTATTCTAGGGCAGATCAAGCTCAGAGTCTATCTACTATACCAAGGATATTTCTTGTTATTGGTGTAATAATATTCTTGTTTATTGATTTTAAATTCTTCGGCGGCTGGCTTACTATTCACTTAATAAGAGGTTTGGGAAGAGGAGGCTATAGTGGAGGTGGCAGCGGAAGAAGCGGTTCCAGAGGTGGCGGTGGTCG
>JAAYNS010000041.1 GCA_012520755.1 Tissierellia bacterium | reverse complement strand
TTACTCTTACTAACAATAGGTCTTTCACATCTGTTTCCACCAATAAACTTACGATTATTGTTAAATGTATTTACAGTTAATTTACAACTGTTATTACACAGGCCACATGTAACCACCTTGGCCTTATGAACAAATTCCTTTAACTGTTCTTCTTTAATAAGACTGGTCTTTTCCTTTGCATTTTCTTTGGCAAATAAGGCAGCTCCATAGGCACCCATTAAACCAGATATGTTAGGCCGAACTACATTTCTATTTAATTCTTTTTCAAAGGCCCTAAGAACTACATCATTATGAAAGGTTCCACCTTGTACTACAATGTTTTTCCCTAAACTATCTGCTGATGATGCCCTAATAACCTTATATAATGCGTTCTTAACAACACTTATAGATAGGCCTGCGGATATATCCTCTATACTGGCTCCATCCTTCTGTGCTTGTTTTACTTGAGAATTCATAAATACAGTACATCTTGAACCTAAATCTACAGGCCTTGTGGATTCTAATCCAAGCTTTGCAAAGTCCTCTATTGAATAATCCAAGGCACTTGCAAATGTCTGCAAAAATGAACCACATCCTGATGAGCAGGCTTCATTTAGAAATATATTATCTATAACTCCATCTCTAATTTTAAAACATTTAATGTCCTGTCCACCAATGTCTATAATAAAATCAACATCAGATTTAAATTTCTTAGCAGCCGTATAATGTGCTATAGTTTCAACCAATCCATAGTCTATATCGAAAGCATTTTTTATAATGTCTTCACCGTATCCTGTCACTGCAGATGATTTTATCATTATATTCGGGAATTTTTCATAGAAATCCTCTAAGAAACTTTTTATTATAGGCACTGGATTTCCGCTATTAGGTAAATAGGTGGAGTAAAGTATTTTATCGTCTGAGTTTATAACTGCAGCTTTTACTGTAGTAGAACCTGCATCAATCCCTAAAAATGCATCTCCAGTATATTCAGTGGGATCTAGATAATCTACCCTCTCTGATGAATGTCTTCTAACAAACTCATCATAGTCTTCCTTGCCCTCAAATAAAGTCATAGTGCTATTGTAGTCCTCTTTTACTTCGTATTTATAAACTTTATCAATTATTTCATCTAAGTCAACTTCCTGGCTTAAATCAGTGTAGGCTGCACCTAAGGCTACAAAGTACAAGGAGTTTTCAGGACATATACCTTTAATATTTAATATCCTATCAAAGCTTTCTCTCAATTCAGAAAAAAAAGTAAGTGGTCCACCTAAGTAAACTACTTTCCCTTCTATTTCTCTCCCTTGGGCCAATCCACCAATAGTTTGATTTACTACAGCTGCAAAAATACTTGCAGAAATATCGTCTTTATTAGCACCTTGATTAAGTAATGGTTGAACATCTGACTTTGCAAAAACCCCACATCTTGAAGCAATTGTATAAATCTTATTAAATTTTTTTGCCATTTCATTCATCTCTACTAGGCTTACATCTAGCAATGATGCCATTTGGTCTATAAATGCTCCTGTCCCACCAGCACATGAACCATTCATTCTTACTTCCAAGCCATCAGTTAGAAAAAGAATCTTAGCATCCTCTCCCCCTAATTCAATAACTACATCTGTATAGGGTATCAATCTATTTACAGCTATTCTAGTTGCGTATACCTCTTGAATAAAAGCAATACCATTGTTTTCTGCTAAGCCCATGCCTGCAGAACCAGAGACGCATAAAGAAAAATTTTTCTCTTGGGGAAATTTATCTCTAATTTGCCTTAATAATTCAACTGTTTTTTCTTTAATTTCAGAATAATGCCTATAATAGGAATGAAACACTAATTTATCATTATCATCTAAAACTACACACTTTAATGTAGTAGAACCTACATCTAAGCCTATTTTCATCCATATCACCTTTCCATAGTGGTATAATAGCAAAATCTAAAAAATAAATACTCAGATTAAATTATACCATTTGTAAAATCTAAGTAAATACTAATTGATATATCCTCAATAATAATGTATTCTAATACTTCTACCAATTATTCTGTTTTTAACTTTGAACTCTATTCTTCTTTGTTTGATTATTTTTTACTGCTGTTAATTGTTCTATCCATCACACAATATTTATGGTCACAAAAGGCAGATTCCCCATCACACAATTCATAACTGCCACCTTCTATAATGAGTACTTTATTGTCAACTAAAGCTTCTCCTATTTTTTTTCTTGCATCATTATATATTCCTTGGACGGTAGTTCGCCCAATATTCATCCGCTTAGCACAATCTTCTTGTTTAAGCCCTTCATAGTCTATCAACCGTACTGTTTCGTATTCGTCTATTGTCATTTTTAATATTTCTTTAGAATCCAAATCATCATCCAATGGCCTAAAACCCATATTAATAGGTTTTTGACATACTTTTCTCCATTTTGTTGGCCTCACCATATAATCTCACCTATCTATTCATTAAATTAATACCTATACTTAATTATATCGGATTATTGACTTATGTCAATTTCTTGCTTATATTATCCTTCCATTAAGGCTTGTACTATTATTTGTAAGAGGCTTACACATTAAAAACTGGCAGAAATGTTTCTGCCAGTTTTAAAAGCCTTATTGGTTTTTCATCATATTTATGCTACCTAATACTACATGAGCTATACCAAAGCCTAACAATCCTGTTGCAACCATAGACTCGATATTCCTTTTTTTCTTGCCTCTCTTAACTAGATCTTCTCCATTCATATATAATGTAGCACCAGTCACAGCTGTTCCTAGTAGAGTCGGTATTATCCCTGCACGCATTTTTTATCCTCCTCACTAACAAGATAAAATATAATAGATACATAGTTATTATCTTGTAAAAATAATAATATTATTCTTTTTCAGTAGCTATATATTTTGGTAAAAACCGATAAAAAAACCATTAATTTTTTCAAATTAATGGTTTAAACTATTTGTTTCTATTAACTTCTCCTTGAATAATTTGGAGATTCTTTTGTTATTTGAATATCATGAGGATGATTTTCTATTAATGATGCAGTTGTAATTCTCATGAATCGAGCTTTTTCTTGTAAATCAGGTATATTTTTTGAGCCACAATATCCCATACCAGACTTTAGACCACCTATTAATTGATATATTACATCGCCTAATGCACCTTTAAAATGCACCATGCCTTCTACTCCTTCTGGAACATATTTTTTTACTTTAGTTTGGAAGTATCTATCCCCACTTCCAGCGTCCATTGCTCCTAGAGAGCCCATGCCCCTATACACTTTATATCTCTTTCCTTCATATAGTACTTCTTCCCCTGGACTTTCATCAGTACCAGCAAACAATGAACCTGCCATAACTACATTAGCTCCTGCTGCTAATGCTTTGGTCACATCTCCCGAATACTTAACTCCACCATCAGCTATTACTGGGATTTCATATTTTTTAGCTGCTTCAGCACAGTTCATAATAGCTGTAACTTGTGGGACACCTACACCTGTTACCACCCTTGTAGTACAAATTGATCCTGGTCCGATTCCTACTTTTACAGCATCTGCTCCAGCCTCTATTAATGCGACTGTCCCTTCTGCTGTAGCTACATTCCCTGCTATTACTTGAAGATTAGGAAAATTAGCCTTAATTTTCCTAACGGATTCAATTACTCCCTTGGAATGACCATGGGCTGTATCAAGTACAACAACATCAACCTTAGCTTTTACAAGTGCAGTTACTCTATCAATCATATCTGCTGTAACACCTACTGCTGCTCCCGTTAGAAGCCTGCCTTCACTATCTCTTGCTGAATTAGGATATTGGATTGTTTTTTCTATATCCTTAATTGTGATTAATCCTTTTAACACACCTTCATCATCTACTATAGGAAGCTTTTCAATTTTATGGCTTTTCATTTTTTCTAAGGCATCATCCATAGAGATACCTTCTCTAGCCGTTACTAGATTTTCCTTAGTCATAACTTCATCTATTTTTTTAGATATTCCTTTTTCAAATCTAATATCTCTATTTGTAATTATTCCTACCAACTTTCCTTCATCATTGGTTATAGG
>JAAYNS010000040.1 GCA_012520755.1 Tissierellia bacterium | reverse complement strand
TCCCCTGTGCTTTTCCGAGCAAAAAGAACCGTCCCTTTTGCTTAGGCTAATTCTTTATATAGCTTTATATATTCTTCCGATGACTTCTCCCAGTCATTTTTGGAGTTCATGGCGTTTTTTATTATGTTAGTCCATTTTTCATCATCTTTTATCATGGTTAGAGCTTTTTTTATGGCTTCTAATAATTCTTCCGGCTCAATCTTTCTGAAGGCAAAACCATTTCCTTCATTTGTTACTATGTTAAAGGGTTCTACTGTGTCTTTTAAGCCGCCTGTTTCTCTTACTATTGGGATGGTTCCGTATCTTAGGGCTATTAGCTGAGATATGCCACAGGGCTCTGCCAGGGATGGCATTAAAAACATATCTGCCCCTGCATAAATGAGATGGGATTCTCCTTCATCAAAATAGTTTCTTGATGCTAGCTTGCTAGGATATTTGGATTGAAAGTACTTGAATGAGTCTTCGTATGTCTTTTCACCAGTTCCTAGGAGTACGAACTGAATATCTTCTTTCTCAAGTAATTCTTCTAGTATATGGATGACTAGGTCCAGGCCTTTTAAGTCTGCTAGCCTTGTAACCATTGCTATCATTGGTATATCTTCATTTATTGGGAGATTATATAACTTTTGGACTTGTATTTTATTTAACTTTTTCTTGTCTATTGTATCTATATTGTAGAGGGCTTTAAGGTTGGTATCTGTTTCTGGATTATAGACTTCATAGTCAATTCCATTTACTATTCCCCGTAATTTATTACTGTGGTTTATTATGACCTGATCCAGCCCTTCACTATATTCTCCTGTCTTGATTTCTTGGGCATATGAATGGGAAACGGTAGTAAATGCGTCTGAATAGACTATTCCCGCTTTCATGAAGTTTATGGTATCATGGCTATGTCTTAGGCCATCATAGTTTGCATATTCACCTGATAGGCCACCTATTTCCCACAAGATGAAGTCAGGAAAGATCCCTTGATATTTTATATTGTGTATTGTATATATGGTTTTGATATCAGAATAGAAGCTATTGTCTTTTGCAAAGTCTTTAATATACAAGGGTACAAGACCTGTATGCCAATCATTGCAATGTACTATATCAGCTTTAAAGTCAATTTCTTTTAATAGACATACTAGGGCTTTTTGGAAATAGATAAATCTTTCTCCATCATCGTACTCTCCATAAATATTAGTTCTTTTAAAATAGTATTCATTGTCCAAAAAGTAGTAAGTTATATTGTCTTTCTTTAAAGAATAAACTCCTACATACTGTCTTCGCCAGCCAAGGACAACGAAATAGTATTTTTCAAGGTTTAAATCATCCATATATTTATCTTTTATTTGTGAATACAAGGGTAAAACCACCCTTATATCATGGGACGCTTTCCTAATGCTTTTGGGCAATGAGCCTGCTACATCGGCTAATCCTCCAGTTTTTATAAAAGGAGCCACTTCAGAGGATGCATATAAGATTTTCATCAATGTACTACTCCTTTCTTAAATCTTTTGATTTTTCTACTACATATGGCATGGTAGAATTTCCAACAATCCTTAATCCTTCCCCAATACTAGAATACTTATCCATTATGGTATTTACTACTATGGCATTTTCGTGTACCTCTGATTTCTGCATCAGTATTGAATTCTTTACTATGGCGTTTTTCCCTATCTTAACTCCTCTAAAGACTATGGAGTTTTCTACGTTTCCTTCTATTATGCACCCATTTGCAATTAGAGAATTGTGGACCTGGGAACTTTCACTATAAAATGTTGAAGGTTCATCCTTGGTCTTTGTAAATACAGGCCCTCCACCAAAGAAAATCTCCTGTGATATTTCTTTTTTTAAGAGGTTTAGATTGGCATCATAGAAGCTTTTTAGGTCATTTATTCTTTCAATGTGTCCTTTGAATTCATGGGTATTTATTTTATATTTGTCTTTATAGACTATGATTGCTTCTTTTAAATAGGTTGTTTCTCCATCTTCTACAGCCTTTTTAAGGATTTCTAGTAGAACCTTCTTTTTTAGTATTATCATACCAATATACATATTAAATTCTTGTTCCGTCCAAAGATTAATTCCAATATTTTTGAATTTCCCATTTTTATCCAAGATTATTTTATCGCAATTGATATATTGCCCCCAAGGATCTACTTGCTTTTTATAAATTAATGTCATATCTGCATCTGTTTCAATAAAGTCATAATAGGCTTCTTTTAGATTTACAGACCCCAAATAATTTGGATGTATTAGCAAGACATTTTCATCCTTACAATTATCAAAAAAATCTATTGTACTATAGAGTTCTGCAATTTCACCTTTGCGAGCTAAGGATTGTATTGGAGGGAATAGAAATAATCCATTAAATCTCCTATTTAAATCCCAAGGTTTCCCGTTTCCTAGATGGTCCATTGTAGATCTAATCTTATCTCCTGTATATACTGCAACTGTACTAATTCCATGATTGACCATATTTGAAATTGTAAAATCTATTAATCTATATCTACCACCAAAGGGCAACATGTATATGGGTCTTTTTTTGCAAAGAGAACCGAAATTACTCTCCTGTTTGTCCATATTTCCCATGGTTATTATTCCTAGACAATTTTCCATATTCTC
>JAAYNS010000039.1 GCA_012520755.1 Tissierellia bacterium | reverse complement strand
TTTCAGGAGCAATCACTTAAGGTTGTTTCCTATAAAAAGAATAGCGTGGCTCATTTTGATGGGGAGACATGTAGCAAATTAGAAATAATCTTATTGAAGCAAAAAGAACCGTCCCCTGTGCTTGTCCAACAAAAAAGAACCCTTAAGGGCACTTCAATTATTCAACAAAACACAACAGAACCGTCCCCTTGTGTCCTTTGGATGATAACAGCATACTATCCATCTGGAAATGAGTGGTTAGACGATTTAAGAACTAGGAGGAGGTAACATTATGAATTGTATTCTTTGTAAAGCAAACTTAACAAAGGGAACAGTAAATCACATAGTTGATTTAGGAGAAGGAATAATCATTATAAAAAATGTGCCTGCTAATATCTGTGAACAATGTGGTGAATATTATTTAGATACAGAAACAGCTTTAAAACTAGAAACCTTGGTAGATCAGATAAAGAAAAACAAAGCAGAGGTCTTTATTGTAAATTACAATGAAATGGTTGCATAAAATACAAGCCAAGCACTTAACTTATTTTGAATTACAATTCACCCCTTGCGGAGAAATCTTTGAGGGGTTTTTGTTTAGTCTGTAAATAATGGTGCCAAAAGATACGGTGCCAGGCACTTAACTTAACCCTCTTACCAAATATCTACCACCTGCTACTAGACTGATTTTTCCTTCAAGTTCCATTTCTGATAAGTGCTCTATTAATTCTATTTGACTAATCTGGGTTTCTAGTGATATTAGCTCTATAGGTTTTGATGTTTTTGAAATACATCCTATTATCTTTTCTTCAATAGGTGATAATTGAACTATGCTTTTTAATGAGGATTTATTAGCTTGATTTTTAGTAGATGTGATTGAGTAAGCAATATCTGAATTTATATTATTTGAAGAGTCAGGTTCAAATAATAGTTGTGATGGGTTAAGAAAAATGGTTGCTCCTTCTATAATAAGTTTATTGCTACCTCTCCCGTTATTGCTATATATTTCGTGAGGTGGGACAAATACTTCCTTGCCTTGACTTTTTGCTATATTTGCAGTAGTTAAAGCTCCACTTTTCTCTGCTGCTTCTACTATTAGCACTTTTTTACTCCAACTGCTTATAAGTCTATTTCTCTTAGGGAAATATTCAGCTCTTGGCTTAGTGCCAGGGGGATATTCTGAGACTACTGCTCCATTGTCAATAATACCATTCATTAGCTCTCTATGTTCTGATGGATAACAAATATCAACACCACACCCTAGAAAGGCTATAGTATATCCACCATTATTAATGCAGGAAATATGAGCATAGCTATCTATTCCCTTTGCCATACCACTAATAACTGTTATGTTATTTTTAGCCAGAAATTCTGCAGTAGTTACTGCAATTTCCTTACCATATTCTGAACATCTCCTTGAACCAACTATAGAAACACCTTCACAATTTCTTTTTAGATTTCCTTTATAATACAGTAGGGTTGGAGCATCAGTATACTCCTTTGCAGTATTAGGATAGAGGGAATCATTATATGTAAGTATTTTGATATTTTGCTTTTCACAATTGTTTAATATAGAATATGCCTTTTCTAAGGATCTTGAAGAAAGAATTGCATTAGAAATTGAATCTCCAATTCCATAAACAGTTTTTAATTCTTCCTCACAAGCATCATAAATTGCCCTTGGGTTATCAAATGCTGACAATAGCCTTTTTTCAATTACTGGTCCTAAACCTTTTATCGTTCTTAACCAAATCCAATATTCCATTTAAATCCCCCTAAAGCACTGTCATAACTGACTTGTCTTTTTCTAAATCCCTAGACATTAATGCAGCAGCGATATCCTTTTTTCGAAGTTTTTCTGAGTCATCCATATCAGCAAAAGTCCTTGCAATCTTAAGGTATTTGTGAAAAGTTCTAGCACTATATTTAAATTTATTATAGGTTAATTCCATAAGCTTTTGACCCTCTGCTTCTATATGGCAATATTCCTTAATAAGTGAATTGCTCATCTGTGCATTACAATTAACATTCTTTACTCCCTCAAATCGTTTCTTTTGAATCCTTCTTGCAAGTTCAACCCTTTCCCTAAGTTCTTTCGAAGATTTTCCCATAGAATAGCTGGAAAGATTCATAAAATCAACAGGTCTTACATATTTCTGAATATCCATCCTATCCATTATTGGTCCTGAAATTTTTTGCCTATATTTCAGAACTTCATAGTCGGTGCAGTTACATTTATCACTTCCATAATAACCGCATGGACATGGATTCATTGCAGCAATAAGCATAAAACTTGCAGGATATGTATTAGTATATTTAACTCTAGATATTGTAACTCTTTGATCTTCCATAGGTTGTCGGAGTGACTCTAAGGTCTTTTTATTAAATTCAGCTACTTCATCTAAAAATAAAACTCCATTATGTGCTAAAGATATTTCACCTGGAGTAGCATTATTACCACCACCAATTAGTGAATTAGTTGAAGCATTATGATGTGGAGCCCTAAATGGTCTATCAACTATTAAACCATTTTTCGTTCTAAGGATTCCTGCAACACTATAAATTTTAGTAACCTCTAGGGCTTCTTCATCAGTCATACTTGGCAATATTGTTGGAATGCGTTTTGCTATCATTGACTTCCCACATCCAGGTTGTCCAATCATTAATAAATTATGTCCACCTGAAGCTGCAATTACAATATATTCAATTAATGCCTCCTGACCCTGAACATCACGGAAATCTAAACTAAATCTATCATTTTCTTCATCATTTGCTAAAACTACTTGTGTTTCATATTCTCTCCTGTTTTCTAAATACTCTACTACCTCTATTAGGGAATTAAATCCAAAAATATTAATTCCTTGTACTAAGGATGCTTCTTTTACATTATCTAAGGGAACTATGACATTCTTGATTCCTGATTCTTTGGCAGCTATTACCATAGGAAGAACTCCTGAACAAGCCCTTAGCTTTGCATTCAAAGAAAGCTCACCAATAAATGCATATTCTTCTTCTTTGACTTTCACAATCTGTTCTGTTTCTATTAGCAACCCCATTGCTATGGCTAAATCAAAATGAGAGCCACTTTTCTTTAAATCGCTTGGGGCAAGATTGATTACTATTTTCTTTTGGGGAAATGTATAATTACTATCATTAATAGCAGCTTGAACTCTTTCACGAGCCTCTTTTACTGCCGTATCACCTAAACCAACAATTGAAATCATAGGTTGTCCTTCAATCTGTTTAATTTCAACATCAACCAAATATCCATCAACCCCTAATATAGAAAAACTCTTTACAATTGAAGCCATAGTAAACCCCCTGTTATTTTTCAGAATTATGTAATTTATAAACAGCAACATCACTAATAGATATGCTATCTCCAACTTCTTTCATTGTATAATTAAATTTCAAAGCAGCTTCAATAAATTTCTTTTTATATGTAGTTAAATGTCTTTTTCTAGAACCTAATTTTATATCATTATATATTTCTTCATCTTTGGTAATTTCCTTCAGTATCTGATTTAGGGGCTTTGTCTCCAATTCTATATATTCATCTATCCTTTTAGTATTTACTTGTCCTATTACATCGGCCTTTTCAAACACACCAATATCTTCTTTCTTGTTTTCATCCATAAAATCAATGTATGCCTTTAGAGCCTCTAC
>JAAYNS010000038.1 GCA_012520755.1 Tissierellia bacterium | reverse complement strand
CCATTTTCTACGTTTTCCTTTGGATTATAAATGTCGTTTATATTCCAAATTCCATCTGTAGGTACTGGTATATTTTCCATTGGAACGTCTATTACATATGGTATGTTTGCATTGATTGCTTCTTCAAAAACACCTTTAAATTCCTCGGCAGATTTTATTCTAACGCCCTTTACCCCATAAGCTTGTGCAACTGCTGCCCAATCTGGATTATAAGGCTTTCCATCTGGAGTATGGAATTCTGTTCCAAATGTGTGTTGATAAGCTCCCTTAGTCAAACCTGCTATTGTGCCAAATGCATTATTATTCATGATAACCCATACTACAGGGATGTTTTGTTCTACTGCTGTTGCTAATACTGATGGATTGGTTCCAAATCCACCATCCCCAATAAGTGTTATGACTTTCTTTTCAGGGGCTGCAAGCTTAGCTCCTAAAACTGCTGCTGAGCCAAATCCCATTGTTGCAAGTCCCCCTGGATGGAAGATAGTACTAGGCTTAGTTATATCAAATTGCTGACCTACTCCATTCTTATTCCAGCCAACATCTGTAAAGATAAGTCCATCCTCTGGAAATACTTCTCTTACATCTTTTAGTATCCTTTGTGGAGTCATTGGGTACCTTGAATCTTCAGATATTGCCCTGTTTGATTCTTTAAATTCTGCTTTATAATCAGCTATTTTCTTTCTTAGATCTGGCCTATTGATTCCTTCAGCTTTTATTTCTTTTGCAGCTTCTAGTATTTGGGCTAAGGCTTGTTTTGGATCTGCTACTGCCCCAATTTCAACTGGGTAATTCCTGCTAATTTCTGCTGGATCCATATCTATTTGAATAAACTTGGATTTTTGGCTAAATGTTACCCCCTCATACCATGAGCTACAGTCTGCTTCTGCAAATCTAGTTCCTACTCCTAAGATTAAGTCTGCATTTTTGGTTATTTCATGTACAAAGTCTGTTCCCCAAAATCCTGTCATACCTACTAATAATGGATGTTTGTCGGATACTCCACCTTGACCCATTAAAGATCTTGATAGTGGAATATCTAAAAACTCTGCAAGATTCTGTAATTCTTCACTTGCTTGGTGCCATATTACTTGTCCACCAAAGTGTATTAAAGGTCTTTCTGCCTCTATCAATCTTTTTGCTATCTCTTTAGCAGTTTCTTTTGGTAATGCTGGCTTAACTGTAAAATGAGAATCATGATATCTTCTCTCAAAATTACTGTCATCTATTTCTCTTGACCACATATCCATTGGCACAGAAATCAACACTGGTCCTGGTCTTCCTGATTCAGCTAATCTAAAGGCCTTATCAAGTATTTCAGGCATTAATTCAGGGTTGTCTAGCCTCCAAGCCCTCTTTACAAATGGTTTGTATATTTCATACTGGGAGCCATCTGAATGTAGGTTTACCTCTTGATGTGGATGTTTCCCATAGTAATAGCTTGGTACATCCCCTGCTAATACTACTAAAGGTATTGCATCTAATGCTGCATTTGCAACACCAGTAGTAGCATTAGTGATTCCAGGGCCTAGGTGGGTCATAATAACAGCTGCCTTTTTAGCTACTCTAGCATAGCCATCAGCTGCAGTTGCTGCTATTTGTTCATGCCTATTTGAGATATATTTTATCTTTTTACTTTTTTCCAGAGCATCTAAAAATCCTATTACTGTGTGCCCAGTTAGTCCAAAAACATACTCGACACCTCTTCTTTCTAGATAATCTACGATTTGATATGAAAGTAATTTCTTCAATTATTTCCCTCCAATTATTTTTCTAATTCTGGGTCGTAGAATTCTCCAAATAATTCCTCATCTGAAGGTCTGTCTTCAGGTATTGGTTTTGATACCCATGTGTAGTTCATATAATGTTTTAAACTTACATTTTCTGATGTAACATTGCCACCCCAAGTACCACAACCTAAGCTTGATGTCATTGGCATTCCATTTGTAAATGAACCTGCATTTGCCTTAGAGTTTGGCTGTCTTACCATGATTCTTGAAACTGGTGCATTAAGTGCATGTCTGTGAATATGGTCTTCATTAAATGAGTAGATACCACATGAGTGTCCTTTTCCACCAACTTCAAATATTCCTCTGACCATGGCTAATGCTTCTTCGAAATCATCATATTTATATAAGGCTAATAAGGTTGTAAGCTTTTCATGTGAGAACATATACTCATGGCCTATACCGTCTCCTATTACCATTATGAACTTCCTATCCTCTGGTATTTCAAATCCTGCAGCTTTTGCAAGATCTTGAGCTGCTACAGCTACTGTATCAGCTAGTCTTTTGCCATTTTCATCCCACATTACCTTTTCTAGTGCAACTTTTTCTTCTTCATTTGCTAGATAACCTCCGACATTTTGAAGTTCTTCTACCATTTCATCAAATATGCTTGCTTGGATGATTAGATTTCCATCAGCTGAGCATCCTGAACCAAAATCTGATGTTTTACTTTCCATTGTATTTCTTGCTGCTTCTTTAATATCTGCGGTTTCATCTATTAACATTGTAGAGTTTCCTGCACCTACACCATAAGCTGGTGTTCCTGCTGTATATGCTCTTCTTACCATGTTTTGGCCACCTGTTGCTAAAACAAGATCTGCTTCACTCATTAGAGCCATGGACATTGCCCTGTTTGGATTGCCTTTTAAACATTGTAACACATCAGGATTAACCCCTTCTTTTTCTAAAGCTGCTCTCATTAAGTCTACAGTCTTTGCAGTAGTTTGTTTTGAACGTGGATTTGGAGAAAATATAACTACATCTCTCGCTTTAACTGCATTTATTGCTGTTCCTGCTGGAGTTAAATCAGGATTTGTTGTTGGAACTAAGGAAGCAATTATTCCTGCAGGTTTACCGTATTTTACTATTCCCTTTTCAGGGATTTCTTCTACAACTCCAACACTTTTTTGACGAAGTGCATCCCTTAAAACTCCTCTGATTTTGAATCTCTTGTTCATTCTTGATACTGGATCACCTAAGCCTGTTTCTTTAATTCCAAAGTCCACAAGCTTTTCAAATGTTTGTTTATTTGCTACAGACCAAGCTACAGTTCTAATTAGTCTATCTACTTTTTCTTGGTCAAATTGCTCAATTTCTTTTTGAGCTACTCTTGCCTTTCTAAATACTTCTTCAAGTTCTAAAACTTGTTCATCTGTTAAATCTGGGTATTTTTCTTTTAAAACTTTAACATTTTGTACCACTATTTAATGCCCCCTAAATCTTTATTTTTCCTACTATTTAAATTGATTTTTATTATAATTTCTAAATATAACTATCTAATAAGATTACTGTTTTTACCTGCTTTGAGGATATAACTAGGTAGACTGTGTCCCACCAACTCCGTAACTCTCTTCGCGATATTTATGGCTTTATCTAGGTCAATACTAGTATCTATTT
>JAAYNS010000037.1 GCA_012520755.1 Tissierellia bacterium | reverse complement strand
GAATGGACATAAGGCGAAGCCCTGTTTTTATTTTTTATAATATTTGCCTGAACCTGTGATGCTATGATGGAATGGAGGATATTCCTTTGTCCTTTTGATTGGTAAATCAAAAGGCATTTTAAAAAGATATTTAGAAAAGCGATAAGATCCTGCTTAAAATACAGACTTATAGGCATCTAAAAAAACACACCTTTAAAATAAGGTGTGTTTTAATACTCAAAACAAAATTAATTCTTCATCTTTAAGAAAGCAGTATTTTTTTATTCCATTTTCACAGATAACATATTTTTCTCCCTCTAATAACTTAAATCCTCTTTCTAAACCTCTATTTTCTCTCTTAATTGCTGAAACTGGATTAAGAATAGAAGTTATTTCTCTTGTATCTTCTTCGACGAATGCGATAAAATCTTTATCATTATTTAAGTAGTAGATTGTTCCTTCATTCTCCATATATTTACCTCCTAATAACTGTTATGCTATATATTAGCTCGAAGATTTTAGAATTGTAATAGAAAATGGTTTAACCAAAAAACCCCCCTTTTCGGGGGGCTTAAACCTTTCAAATTCTCCAATTTCCTATGTGTTTTTATGAGGTTTTATATCTTAGAAGGTATAAAACTGTTTTTTACATCTACTTATAAGCACATACAATACCTCTCTATTTTGAAGGTTTTTTAAATAGGTTTTCCTTAGACCTATTAAAACTAAGCCCTTTTCATAAAGGGCGAAACTTTTTCTTTTACTACTTTCAAGCTCTTATAACCTTATATAATTCTTATCCTTTTTTATTTACCTTATTATAATCTTATACTCATAATGCCAATATTATAACATTAAAATAAAACTAACTCGTTTTTTCTTGTTTTATATTCTTGTTGTTAATATATAATCAAGGAAACTAAATAACTCTAATATAACTAATAAATATAAATCTATCATCCTTACCTATATATTAACAACAAAATCACTTCTTTTTACATAAGCTCTTAACCTAACTTCATCACCTTGTAAGATTTCCCCACATACATTTTTGTCTGAACCTTCACAAAGATCTGTATTAATAACTCTACCATCTTTAATAACTTCTAATTTATCTTTATTATTAAATGTTGAATTGTTAGGTGAATGAGCTACCATAGTATTTGCTAAACTGTTGTCAACTTGAAACTCTACACAAGATATATCATCTAAATTACTTGCATTATCTCCTAAAAGAGTATCACCGTTAAAGTCCATATAAAATCCATATTGATAAGGCAAATAAGCACATATTCTTCCTTTTTCAACTTTTGAACCATTTCTGGCAATTTGATCAACTTGGAACTCATATTGATAATTTGCTATTTTACTTGTGTCCATTTTGCTTTCTTCATATTTAGCAAAATCCAATCTTTCACTATTAGTATTTACTTTTTCTAAATATGGTAATTCTCTTGTATCTTTTAATAAGTGTCCAGATTTATCTGGAGCACCTTCATTTATATTATCGTTAAAAAATATATAGACATTTGTATATATTGGAGCATTATTTGTTCTTGTTTTATCTGTTTTTCCACTTTCATAGGCTACATAATAACTAAATATGTAATCCTTGCCTATTACTAACTTATCAACTTTTGGATCTATTACCCTATTAGTATCTTTTTCAATAATTCTTTGACCTCTATTTTCACCTATTTTATATTGCCCATTATCTATTCTTATATTATCTATTGTTGATAGTTTGTTATTTGCTAATAATCTGAATGTTGCATACCATATGTCTTTTGGATTTTCACTATATCTATGGAATGCACGAGCAAATCCATCAGCATAATCAGTTGGTGGTTGTAGAACTTCCATAAAAGTTGACCATTCTGGTTCTTGACCATCATAAAAAGATCCATTTGTATTAAGTGGATCGTCTATTTCTAAGGCTTCCTGAAGATTTTGGTTCCATAATCCAGCATCTTTTTGCCATCTACGTTCAACAATTTGCATATATGGATATTTATTGTGAAGTATTTCTTTTTCCCAAGGTTCAGTATAATAATTTCTTGTTTCCCAATCCTTATCAAGCCAGGCATCGTGTCTAAAACGTGGATTAGTGAAAGAAGACCCCATTGGATCGTTTGGAATAGTTCCTAAATATCTATATTCATTTTGATTAGGGTCATAAGTTCCGTGTTCTTCTCCATAAACAAGAGCTCCATATTTAACAAAAACTTCTTTATTAACTTTATTAATGTCAATATAGTTAGGGCTTGTTCCATATTTAAAGTTCATATATCTATTGAAATCCTTGACTGCTGTTTCTACTGATATGTTTTCTTCGGTAAAAGAAGCATTTACAATAATAGATGGAAAAAGCATTAGGAATATTAAAGTTAGAAACATTATTTTATATTTCTTCATTTTATTTTTACCTCCTTATTTTAATTTATATATGTATATTAGTTAGTTTTCTTTCAAAAAATAAAAGAAGAAGAGTTAAAGTAATTTCTTAGCTCTTCTTCCCTGTTTTAATACTTATTACTTTGCTTTTATTCTGCTCTCCATACAGATACAAGACCACTAACTTTATAAACCGATTGAACCATTATAGATTGACCGTTAATTTTCCAGAATTTTTTTGTTAAATCTGTGTCAGATCTCATATAATTTATAACCTCGTCAATTTCTGGGTTATTGCCAAATCTTGCTCTTAAAAGTCTTTCAGCATCATCATATTGTGTTTCAAGATCTGTCTGCCAAGGGTCATATAATAGACTAAAATCATGATTAGTATCGTCCCCTGGAAGTGTAAACGTAGTTCTTGAATTTGGACTATTAATAGTAATATGTTCTAAATCGTGTCCAGTTGATGGCTTTTCTGGTTCTACTGGGGTCTTTGGTTGTCCTGATATGTCTACCATATGTTGATAGTTATTAGCCCTATTTGGACCGTTATAAGATACTTCATAGCCTAATGCTTCTACAACAAATCTTAGTGGCACATAGGTTCTATCACCTTTAAGAATAGCAAAAGTATCCATCTTGATGTCTCCGTTTGGAGTTCTTACTATTTTTTCACCTATTGTGATACTTATTTCACCGTCTATTGTTGCTGTTTGTGTAGCATTATCCCATTCAACTTGATGACCCAATCTTTCACTAATAATTCTTACTGGAATAATAGTTCTTGATTGGTTGTCTATGAATGGATACCCGTATGATGCTGGGATATCAAGTTGAACTCCATTTAAAGATATTTTGACATTTGTTATCTCTCCTGTAGCATTATTAGCCACCATAGTTGCTCTATCAAGGTCCGTGGTGTCTTTTCCCGTCGCAAAGACAACCACAGACATTGAT